>JAJZDG010000064.1 GCA_021828705.1 Microcaldota archaeon
ATTGATTTAGTTTCAGCTCGTGGGCTTAATGTTCGCCTCTGGTTATTTCTCTTTGAACCAACAGCTCTTTTTGATTCTTCTTCACTCGAATGTTCCCTTCTTATCATACTCTTATAATTAGAGTTAGTTTTTTTTGTTACCATTTAATCAACTAATCGGTATCAGGATATATAACAGTTCTTGGGTCTACTTCAAAAGATTCAACATCGCTAGATACATCATCTAATGATTCTTCTGAGATATTTCTACGCAACGGACTCTTTTTGGAAGACTCCGAAATATCTGAAGTCGTTTCTTTAGATGACTCTATACGTAAACCAATACCAGGCATATTTTTGTTCATAATCTTAGATTATATCGATATAATATATATACTTTTCCTGCAAATCTGCAGCGTATTTGGATAGCATGCACACTAAATATATAATCAAAGAGTACAACTGCACCATAAAAGAAGTTATAGAAGAAACCTTGCATGAAACTTACTACAAAACTTGTAGTGGTGATGGGAACGGGCTAGTATGCCATATATATCCGCTTCCTAGATAAACAGAATACATTCCTATGAATACAGAAATTATCGCAGTTATTATAAGAAGGACAAATATCAATATTGCCATCCCTTTGCGCTTCTTTGCTATAAGAACCATAGATAACATTCCAGCCACTCCGCCTACCAAAAATACCGCTTCCAATAATATTAATATAAGACTGTTCTGCGAAGAATAACTAAGCATGCCGGCACTGTAAAATACACCATACATTCCAACAAGAAATGCTGGTATTCCTATAAAACTATTCTCCATTGTATCATTGCTCTTTATCTTGACCACAGCTATTATAACCGCAAGAATGCCCATTATTGTTGTAGGGACGATCATCGCCTGATCCAAATTTGATGTGGTTGAATAGGATATAGTACTCACAGTGGAATCCATATTTATCAATGAAATCATTCCATATACCACAAAGTAGATTCCAATTATTAATATAAGATAACTAAATGCATTATTTACCTCATCAGTTTCCTCTATTTTTATGTATTTTATGCGTACATACTCCGCAATGCTTATAGTCAGTATAGCAAATAATATGAGATTAAGCGGCACCGCTCCGCTTAGCAAATTAACAGATACTACCATCCAGTCACATGCTATAACTCAATAGAAAAGTATTTAAATTTGTAAGGTTCTAAGCAAATAGGCATAAATATCTTCTTCTACATAGTTAACGCTCAACATAATCAAATAGTTAGATGGTAGTATGACAAATAATAAATTTCAAAAAAATGAAAATGATAAAAAAATTACAAGAGGCATTGCTGCCATAACACTAATGCCTAACGAACACCTTAATGTTAATGGATGGACAAAATTCTGCAATGATCTTGTTGATTTTTGCAAAGCCAACAATATTGAGATCATTGGTACATTCCATAAATATGTATCTACATTTGATATTGCAAAAATGCCTAAAAATAACAACATAAAGGCAAATCTTAACATTGGGCACTTATTAAGGACTAATAGCACCATAGGCCAAAATGTTTTTTCTGAGGAATATTTAACAGATAATATACCAAATATGGTGATACTCGTTTATGGGATTAATCCGCTGCCGCAAATAGATAATTTTTTAAAAAGAAAAAATGAATTTGGGGATATGTGGATTGGAAGCATTGTAATGCATGCACCTTCAAGCACGTATGAGGTGTCAAATTATATCTCAAACGAGTTAAAAATGGATTATAATAAAATTATAATACAATTTCTTGAGAGAAAATTATTTGGCAAGTAGGTGTATAGATTGTATTTTAATAAAAACAAACAAAACAGATTATTAGATAAGCACTTATCCAATTTTATGCGTGCATCGTCAGCAATTGTTATCTTGACCGCCCTTTCTGGGTGCGCAATAAATAGACCATTTATTTCAGATAATAATACACAAAATGTCAAAGTTGAGCACAAATTAGAGCCTGAATATGCGTACAAAATATGTTATAATACAGATAGCTGCATTGATAGTTATGACGTAAATTTTAAGTATTGCAATCCATTTAATATAATAGGGGCAAAATCCACCTTAAATTACGAGCTTGATATTAAATTTAAGGATAATGTATATGGTCGCCTACTACTGCCTTTTGAAAATAAAAAAAATGTATTTATGAAATTATACTTCTCCGAAATTAATATTGTCACACATACTAATCGCATTTTTGAAATCAAAATTCCGCACATTAAGAATAATGACAATGTGAAAGAGAGCATAGTTGCAAATGGATCCGGTATGGAGATAAATATTAATGATATTACTTTAGGATGGACCGAAAATTACAATTTAAGCAGCTTTCCATATAGCAAAACAACCTATGCTGCCAATTTGGATAAATTGGAGACTGGGATGCAAATAATCTTATATTTATACAAATATCCAAGCACACTCTCATTAAATAGCAATATAAAATGCATATTAGATAAGTCAAATAGATATAATATGCAATTATCCCTAAATAAGGTTAATGATGGAAATTTAATTAATATTATAAGCAGCAATTATAGACTAAACCCTGTTAAATGTAGCTATTTTTTTGGCAATTATATATTATCACTTGAAGATAATGGTTTTTCAATACTTAAATTAGCGAGACGGAAAGCATTTTAGAACTGATCATTCATCTAATAGTGATAGGAATGGAGAATAACCAGATCTCTGATATACTTGAGGAGATAGCTAATATGCTTAGCGTTGATGAGACGCCAACATCAAGATTTGAGATACGTGCGTATAAGACTGCGGCGCTTACAATATCCACATTGCAACAGCCTGTTTCTGAGATATATGCAAAATTTGGGGTTAAGGGGTTAATGGAACTACCAGGCATAGGTAAAGGGATAGCCGGAAATATAGAGGAGCTGCTTAATTTTGGCAGGCTTAAAAAATACGATGAATTAAAGAAAAAATATCCAATAGATTTTAAGAGTATTACAAAAATTGAGGGCATTGGAGCCAAAAAGGCTGTTATACTTTACAAAAAGCTTGGCATAACGAGCATTGAGAATTTAAAAGAGGCAGTAGCAAAACATAAAATAAGGGAGCTTGATGGATTTGGTGAGCGCAGTGAGGAACAGATGCTAAATGGTATTAAAATGCTTGAAAGCAGCAAGGGGCGCATACTTTTAGGGGATGGATTGCCAGTTGGGGAGAGAATGGTAGATGCCCTTTTAAAAAGCAGACTTGTTGAAAAGGCGGAGATTGCAGGTTCTGCCCGCCGCATGCGTGAGACTATTGGGGATCTTGATATATTAGTTACATCAAATAAGCCCAAAGAGGTAATGGAATTCTTTGTTGGTATGAAGAATGTAAGCAATGTCATAGCAAATGGGGATACCAAAAGCACTGTATGGCTAGATATTGGGATTAGCTGCGACATACGCGTAATACCAAAAGAGAGTTTTGGTGCTGCGGAGCAGTATTTTATTGGAAGTAAGGACCATAACGTATCAGTTAGGAAAATTGCAATAAAAAAAGGTTATAAATTAAATGAATATGGGCTTTTTGATGCAAATGGAAAAAATATATCTAGTGTTAGCGAGCGCGACATATATAAAAAATTAGGACTAGAATATGTAAGCCCAGAAATGCGCGAAAATAGAGGGGAGATAGAGCTTGCAGAAAAAAACATGCTGCCTAAAATAGTAAATTATAATGATTTGTTAGGGGATATGCACACACATACAAAGGAGACTGATGGGATTAACAGCATAGAGGAGATGGCAGAGTATGCAATGAAATTAGGGCGCGAGTATATTGCTACAACCAATCACACCAAAAGCCTTAAAATTGCAAATGGGATGAATGATGAACAATTCAAAAAGTATTTTGAGAGA
>JAJZDG010000065.1 GCA_021828705.1 Microcaldota archaeon
ATCATTATTTATATGCAAGAAAAAATCAGTATCTTAGAGATAGAACACATTAGCAAAGAGTCGAATAACCTTTGAGAGATTGAGGTTATTGGTGTTTCTAGCGGAGATTATGTTGTATACAATGTCGAAATTGATAAAAAGCCGGGTAAAATAATACTTAATTTGACCGATAGTGATACAAAACGAATTAGAATATCCAGAACAGAACTTTATTACTTGAAAAAGAGGATTAGAGATGGAAAGAGAATACGAATGAATGGAAAGACGCTGAAAAAACTATTTAATATATAATAACTTTAATGCCCGCGTCCTTGGCTTAGTTTGTCGTCTTTTTCCAGCTTCATTCTAGCACCTTCAAAACATAAAACCAAACATAAACAATTCCAGCTTTCTAAACAGTAGCTTTTCCCAAACAAGCTATATAAGCAGGCACTGTTCAGTTTCTTTAGAAATTTTAACCCACTTTTACTCCTACAAAAAGCCCCTTTCTTCTATCAAATGACTTAATTTTCAGGAACCTAGCTTTAAATCCAGAGTCTTTCATTATTTTTAATGTCTTTTGGGTTTCAAACATACCTAATTCTTCTACACTAACAAAATGCTTGACTTCTTTATCTCTCTCTGCGATTAAGTAATGCATCTCCATTATAGAAACACCGCCCTTTGCCTTTGAAACACTAACTCTTGCTATTTTTGTATTCTTATCTTGATAAACTGTTAGATGCGGCGCCCCTACTTTATACGCAGCTTTAGTAAACCAGGGTTCTATCAAAACAACTCCACCCGTTTTCAAGTGTTTAGAAAAATTCTCCAAGGTTATTCTTAAATTCTTATAGGTTTTTACATAGCCAATTGAACTAAATAAGCATGTTATTATATCGTATCTCTCATTAATTTCAAAATTAATCATATTCCCTTTTATAAACCTAATATCTGGAAATTTCTTCCTGGCGATATTCAACATCTCTTCATTCAAGTCAATGCCTGTGCAAGAAAACTTACTTCTCATATTTTCTAAATGCTTGCCTGTTCCGCAAGCCACGTCTAGAAAAGAATTACCATCACTCTTTTTGTATTTCAGGATTACTTGCTTTATCATCTTAGATTCATTTTTATAATTTTTCCAAGAATAAATTAGATCATAATACTTTGCTAGATCGCCATACGTTGAATTTACCATAACCTAATTCACCAACTTGTTAAATTCTTCTACACTTACATCTGCTTCGCGCATAATGGTTCTTACCATGCCTTTGCCTATCGGCCTGTGGGCTGGAACCACTATCATGTTTTCTGGTTTTCTCTCCCCAAAAATAGCTATATATTTACTCCTGTCACCAAGCTGCATTACTACATGACTGCCTCTTTGATGTATGACCATATAACCTAGTTTGGTAAGTGCCTTGATTACTTTGTCGTAATTTACAGGTACTAGTTTAGACACTTACCTGCACCATCTCAACAGGTACAGGATCACCGTGTTTCTTGAGCGCTTCTAGGTACGCCTGTATAGCCTCCTTAACGTTCTTCATAAGCTCTTTACGCGTTTTACCTTCAGTCGCACAACCCGGAAGATCTGGCACCTTGGCCACATACATTCCGTCCTCATCTCGCTCTATCATTACCCTGTACTTCATTCTTTCCATAATAATATTACGCACGTTCAAGATATTAAATCTTTCCTATGGAACCCGACTTGCAGCAGCAAAAGAATTTTGCTCCCACCGGGATTTGAACCCGAGTTCCAGAGTTGAAAGCCCTGTGTCCTTGGCCGAACTAGACGATAGGAGCGTCTATTTTATTGCTTATTAGATATATTTGATTTTATATTTAAATATTAGCTTAATTCTCTATATATAAGATTTTTGTTATTTCTAGGTATAATATTAATTTGAGCACTGTTTATATTTTCAGTATTGAATTTATTGCCTTACTTACCTCCTCTTCAGAATTATTTCCATCTATAATATAACAATTTTTGTTTTTTGATGCAAGAATTTTATAGTTCTCGCGTATGGTATCAAGAAAATCCTTTCTTTCAAAATAACTTTTACCATTATTCCTTTTTGACACGCGTTTAAGTGCCACATCAGAATCTACATCTATTATCAAATTATAATCAGGATAGGGAAATATGCCATTTGCATTCCTAAGCCATTCCTCGCTTAAATTAAAAGACATTCCATATGCTATTGTTGATATAAGATACCTATCTGTTATCACTATTTTTCCAGCATCCAAATTAGGTTTTATAAATTTGTGGACATGATCTGATCTATCTGCAATGAAAAGCAGCTGCAGTGTCGCAGGATCAACACTTACATTCTGCCCACCTATTAATACCTTCATTATATCGCCTATCTTACCATCAGTAGGCTCCATAGTTAATTCCACTTTTGCATTTTGCGCCACCATACGCTTATAAAGCAAACGTGCTTGAGTGGACTTTCCAGAACCATCCATTCCTTCAAACGCAATAAACATAACAGTACCACTATTGGTTTATTCACAAACATAAATAAATGTTATGCAAATAAAATAGTAATGTGATTTCAATGGTACTTTCAGATAGAGATTTAGAACATTCTATATCAGTAGGTAAAATTATAATAAAACCGTTTAATAGCAGAATTATACGTGAGAATGGGGTTGATTTTAGATTATCTAATGAGATTGCGCATCATAAAGTGCATCCTAAAAATGTTATTATAGATCCAACAAAAGAGGATCATGTAAAGAGCACTTATGAGGATATAATAAGAACAGATAAAATGGTACTTTCCCCAAACGAGCAGGTACTGCTCTCTACAATTGAGTATCTTGGTTTACCAGATGATGTTATGGGATTTGTTGAACTGAGAAGTACATGGGCGAGACACGGATTATCAATGCCACCAACAATAATTGATGCTGGTTTTCATGGAACCATAACGCTCGAAGTGATAAACAATGCACCTTATAAAATATTATTAAGAGCAGAGCAAAGATTTGCACATATAATATTTGCAAAAACAAGCAGCCCTGTAAAAAATCCATACTCTGGAAGTTACATGGAGCAAAAGGGCATAAAATTTCCAAAGAAATTAGATCTTGAATAAAATAAAATATGTAGTTGCACACAGATACAGTTTTATATAAAATTAATAAAAAATAATTATATGTGCTCTACATTTATTTCTACGTCCATTTCATCTATTTTTATATTGCGCGTCTCGCCACTTTTTGCATAGTCTTTAATTTGCGCATTTAGGTTTTTTGATAAGTTATGCTTGTTTTTATTTAACAATAAGAGCATACTAGGTGGTGCATGATAGGACAATGATATTACATCTGACTTCTTTAGATTCAACTCCTTTCTTATCAGCTGTATTGATCTTTCAAATTCTCGAATTATAAGCTCATCTTTTAGTTCAGGCGTTATATTGCTATCTATATGTGCCTTCCCGTATTTAAATAGTGTAGAGTTACCACCTTCAACAACCTCTATTATTGAAAAGTGTTCTGGTTTTATATCAAATGCCTTGCCCGTAATATGAATTACATAATGCCCATCCTTTTTTATTGCATTATCCAACACATCTGCATCCTGCAGCTTTAATTCGGCAGCAACCATAGCGGCGTTGTTTTTAAAATCAGGGCCCAATTTTGCAAATGCAGGCTTTATTTCACGCTTAGCGCTATATCCCCTTAATATCTCAATCTTCTTTGAATTTGTAAATTCCTCAATAGTACTAGACAACTTGCTAATAGCCTTATAAGCCTCATCATCCGTAAGCTCTATTGTCGCACTTGCGATAGGCTGCCTTAATGGAACATTAAGCGCTTCCCTATTGCTAAGTATTGCAGATATTGCGCTAGATGCCATTTCAAACTCTGATTCTAATACATTAAGA
>JAJZDG010000066.1 GCA_021828705.1 Microcaldota archaeon
ATTTATGGCAGTTATCTCATCCTCAGGCTGCTTATATAGTATTCCATGATCTTCATGTGATGCAAACCAATCCATTATACTGCTAGCAGGAGTCATAGGATATGCAGCATAAAATTTGCATCCAGCAGCAGCGGCGCCAAGTGCAATTGCGTCATTTCCTGATAATAAATATTTATCCCCGCGTTCACCAGTAGCGATAATTTTAAACCTAGATATATCATAGCTTATGGCAGTATCGTATGCCGCCATTGCAACATCTATATTTGTTTTTACAACCTCCGGTTTTCTTTTAAATACCTCAGTTATTGTCGATTCTATCGATTCTTTTGATAACCCAAGCATTTTTCCTATGATACCGATAACAAATGTATTTCTATATATGCTCGTACCACCAACCTTCACCGCAACGTCAAGCATTGGAAATGGCAGCGCAATTAAATTGCTGCCTTTTAACTGCTCTGCAACATTTGGTATTTTTTCATCATATAATATTATGCCCTTTTCATTCAAAGAGCTTATGTTGTTTTTTATAGCATCTATGTCAAGAGCAACAAGTATATCTACGTCATTCCCTATTGAAAGAGGTTTTTTGTTACTTATTGATATCTGAAACCAAACATTGCCCCCACGTATAACAGACTGATAACTTCTAAATCCAAATAGATGAAATTTATTTTTACCTATAGCTTTTGCAAGCAGCATCGCGGCAGATTCAATTCCATCACCATTGGCACCAGAAATCCTAACATTTACAAAATCAACCATTATAACACATTATAGCATAACAAAAGAAAGTATAAAAATTGTTATATTTTAAAATCCGTATTTCTATCAAAGGCCCTCTATGTAAATATATTTTTCTCTACTTTTGCTGCCTTTTACTATAGATATTTTAGATGTTTTAACGCCAAAATATTCTGAAAGTATCTCTGCAAGCCGCGCATTTGCTAGTCCATTTACCGCTGGCGCATCCACCCTAATTTTATAATTATTTTCTCCCAGAGGGATTACTAAAGCCTTTTTTGCATTTGAAATAATAATCGTATTTATATACATAAAATCATATCAATCGTAAAATATACAAAATATTGGATCGATTGTAATACACTCAGCTATTTATTCTTTCTTTTTGATTTGAGATATAGATATAATGCTTAAAAATAAATGTAGAAATATGCAGGGGCAAATATCGCTTGAGTTTCTCATAGTATATGTAATGGTATTGACAGTATTTGTCATTATTTTTGGTTTAATAGCATCGCAGCGCGCACTCACAATAAATGAGCAGCAGGCATCATATTTACAACTAATAGCGCAGAACATTGCAAGTAGAATAGATCAAGCGCTTGCAGCTGGAAATGGGTATAGCGTAACGATACCACTTGCAGGAGTTGCAAACAACAATCCTTATAATTTATATATAACTTCTACAGGAACGATTTTGGTCAATGCGACTTCAAATGGAGAAGCACTCAGCACACAGGCATTTGCAAATGCGCGAAGTATTATAATAAATGGCACACTACTAACAGCTAGTACAAACGCAATAAAAATTTATAAAATCCCCTTATATTCAGGGGTAATAACACTATCAAATTATTATGGAACCATATATATTGACAAAGAAGCACCAAACAATAACAATCTTTCTGTCTATTCAAACTTAAAAGATATTGGAAGCAACGGCGCCGCAGCTCTTATTTCAAAATACAATGCTCCGGCATTTATAAATACGACATTTTATAGAAATATAACATCTAGTGGATGGACAGAAAGCGCATGGGTGTATATCAATGGACCTGCAGCTACTTTATCTTCAGGGTATCAAAACATAATATTAGATGATAAAGGAGCTGTAAGTAGTGGTGAATCGTTAACATTAGGCGAAGACCAAGGAGGTTCATTAAATTTTAATAATTTTAATCTGTTTTTTGGTCTTGATTCTAGTGGTATAACCCAGATAGCTACAACAAACACAATTTATTTGTATAAAAAATGGTATTTGCTGACGGGAACATACAATTTATCATATGGATTAAAAACATATGTAGATGGAAAGTTAGCCGCATATTATACTAATGGTGGCGTCTACGGACCTGGTAGTAGTGGTACAACAGGACCGTTAGGCAGCCCTCCATTTAATTCAATTACTCCATGGTATTTTGGACGTGATAGTGACTGGAATACATACTTCAATGGAAGTCTATCAAATGTTCAACTTTATAATAGCTCACTATCTGCGAATCAGATATACCAGTTATATAATGAGGGCATAGATGGCGCTCCTATCAATACAAACAGCCTTATTGCATGGTGGCCGCTAAATGGCAACTTAAATAATTATGCGACAACAGGAGGTTCAGAAATGCCACATAATCTTACATATATAAATGTGAATGAATTAACCACACATGCAAATTTGTATAACGGTGCTAACGCAAGCAATACAATAATTGGGTATATCTCAAATAATGGGAACTTGAGCAGCTATGGCAAAAGCGTTTCAAATATTACAACAAACAATGGAAATTCTTATGTATTTATCAATACGCCAGTTGGATATGGATCAAGCAACATCTCGGAATTTTTACTGAACCAGAATAGAAATTTAAATAATAATGTAGTAATATGGGCGCCGATTACACCAATTGAAGGCAATATTATCTATGATCTGTCTGGTCATTACAATAATGGTATTTTCAATAATTATAGTTTTTCAAGCAATTTAAGCAATGCAACAAATATTGAAGTTGGAACATTTAACGGTATTAATACTTATATTAATGGAAATTTAAGCGCAATTTATTCTAAAAGTGTTACTCTATCAGCATGGATAAATGAAAGTGGAGTTATTGGAAACGAATGGCAAAATATATTACAAATAAATGGAACGCCATTAACCAGTGAAGTTATGGATATTGGAATAGATGCAAAAACGGGCAATGCAATAATGCGCTGGACCAATAATGCAAATACCATACTTAATCAAATTAATGCAACGCCTATAAAACGCTATAAAGAATATTTTATAACTGGAATTTGGAACGGCGTCAATAATACATTAAGTCTTTATGTAAATGGCGCATATGATGGCCAAGTAAATGGAAATGGAACTGCCGATACGATATTAAATAAAATAGATATCGGCGGAGGATATTCTGGAATGCACCAGTTCAATGGAAGCATATCGAATGTGCAGGCATATAATGGCACACTTAATAAGTATCAAATAGACACATTGTATAATAGAGGACCTTATGGAAATCCATTGTCAGGGCTTGGGCTTTTAGGATGGTGGCCGCTTGATGGCAATGCGAATGATTATAGCGGAAATATAGCAATGGTAAATAATCAGGTCGTATTTGCAAATAGAATGTTTTACGGACACAACACATACATACCCGCACTTAATATCTCTAACAATCCTGTATATGATATGAATACACCTATAACAAACATAGGATACAATTATTCTGTTAATATATGGTTTATGATAAGATCAGAGAATGGGAATACACCACTAACAAATAACCCATGCTGCACACTTATGAATCCAATAATGAGTATATATGATGGTAGTTCAAATGGTGGCATTGGAATAAATCAAAATTTTAACTATGGATCAATGTTTGCAGGAGGCAAAACACATGCGCTATCTTGGATATATGATATGCCACTTGGAAGCGGCAGCACAGTATGCTCCACTCCATCAGATATAGTATACCCAGGAA
>JAJZDG010000067.1 GCA_021828705.1 Microcaldota archaeon
TCCATTCTTCGTATACTTAATGATTATCGCTTTATCTGACATTTTATTACCGTATATTGTGCTTCTATAGATACTTATCTACCTGTTTTGTATCGTATAACACATATCCATTCTTCTTGTCTATAACAGATACCTCTAAATTATCGCTCTCCGATTTCTTTTCTGTTGCTTTTGTTATTATTTTAATACCAAGTGATATTGCATCATCGATACTTATATTATCCTTATAATCCTTTATTAGCATATCTTCTGCTATTTTCTTACCAACACCTATCGCATCAGCCTTATAACCCATAAATGCAGCGCCAGGGTCAACCTCATATAATCGCGGCTCTGTATCTATACCTCCAACTAAAAGCGATATTGCATATGGCCTTATGCCCCCATACTGCGTCGCCATCTGCATCTCTTCTGATATATCACGGGCAACATTCTCAACCGACTGTGTCTCGTCATAAATCATTCTATGCGTCTGTGTCTTCCCACGCATCAAATTTATAACGCGAAGTCCATCAGATGTCATCCCAGAATAGGTTGCTCCTATATATGAATCCACTCTAAATATTTTATGTAATGAACTTGGAATTGCAAGTTGCTCTGTAATATTTTTATGTGCAACGAATACCACACCAGTATCTGCAACCATTCCTATTGCCGTAGCCCCTTTTCTAACAGCCTCCTTTGCATATTCAACTTGAAACAGCCTTCCATCAGGACTGAACATTACTCCCCTATCATACGCCTGTATATTCGGATACATATTTTCACCAATATTAATATTATAAAAACTAAGGATTAGCCTGCAACATGCCCATATATGCTATAACGCACATTTGGTCGCAAACTGCCACCTCGCTATTACTCTTCTACAGATACTATTGCAATTTAAGGTTTATAAATATTTGTCATTTATTGCAACTAACAAGCTAGTTGAGTATAATTCTCTTTTTTGTTAAATACCAAAAACTAAGCAGTTTAATGAAAATTTATAAAGACGAGAATCGAATTTAAACTCTAAACAATATTATTTTTATGCCCAATTCATCAAAAAGTTCTTAATCTCCGGGCCAAAATATTGAACTCATATCTAGTGCAACAATGTGTTTTATATACATTGTTCTGTTTCTGCACCTAAGATCCAATTTTCTTGAAAATAAATTTGCCTGATTAACAACCATCAATTTTGATTACCACGATAATTAAAAATTTATAAACCTTTCACAATTCAGTTAAAAGGTTGTGGATATAAAGTTTTACCATTATTGTATTGATAAGAAATCGCAGTAGAACCTGTTAAAGATATAATTTTATATATGTGCTGTTTATAACTATTGGTGGAATTATTGCTTTTTAAATATAGCTGGTACGGGTTATTAAATAAAAATAATATTAAAAATAAAAAATATAGCATTATTAACAAAAATAATTAATAAAATTATATCAATGAATTTAACAATGTGTTTATATGATAGGTAGAAACCCCAATTCAAGATACCTATTTTTAAAAGACTTATAAAATGCATACCAACAAAAAATAGACTTACATTCTGGAGGGCCATACTATTATTTATAATTAAAAATATGGTTACAACGAATATATGTAGTCCTAACAAATATCTTAACACATATACAATAGTAAAAAATAAAGGTATACTTTTTATATTAAATAGTAACATACGTATGGGTTCTTCTATATTATCTAAGGCTTTTGAACCCAACACATTTGATTTTATATCCAAGTCACAAGGTAATATTTTTGTCGATGTTGGAGCGTATTCTGGGGTATATAGTTTATTAGCTTCGAAAAATTTTAGTAAAATTATTGCTATAGAACCGAACCCTTCAATATTACCAACATTAAAAACAAATATACATATAAATAATATTAAAAATATTGAATTACTAGAAATTGCTGCATCAGATTCAAATTCAAAAATAAAGTTATATAAAGGCCTATCAACATCTACATATTCAATAAAAAAAGATTATTTTTTAAGAGAGAATAATGGAATTTATTTTAATGTAGTAGGTTTAAGACTTGACAGGATATTACGTAATTATAGTTACATTGACTTGATTAAAATAGATGTTGAAGGTGCAGAACTAAATGTTCTTAAAGAACCCACTAATCAGCTGACTTTTTAATTTCATTTATACCACTTATATCTGCAAGAGGTTTAGGCACAGTAATAGTTCCATCTTCACCAAGATTATTCTCTAGCATACATGCCAATGTTCTTTCTACAGGTAACATAGTACCATATATAGTACATACATATTGTGCATCTTCTTTTTCTGAAGGTAAGTACTTTATATTTAACCTAGTAGCTTGCCATGTACCAACAATCGCATGACTTCCAAGCTCACCGAATCTATTTTGACCAGGAAACCATCCTTCAATATCAACATGAAATATTGCTTTTTTATCCATATCCCATGTTGGAAGTTTAATAATACGCACTGGTATATTCAAACTTAAAAGAAATTTAACTTGATTATTAATTAAGGTATTTAATTCATCTTCCATTTTTTCAGGATCAGTTATAACATACTGTTCCACTTTATTAAAATGATGATTCCTATATATACCTTTTGTATCTTTACCATGGGATCCGGCCTCTTTTCTAAAAGAGGTACTAAAACCAGCATACCTTAATGGTAATTGTTCTTTATTAAATACTACACCTGCATTAAACGCAGCTATTGGATGCTCTGCAGTAGGTATTAAAAACAAATCTTCACCTTCAACTTTGTATAAAGTTTCTTCAAATGCGTCTAATGTTGTAGCTCTCTCTTCAACATATCTCTTAACTAAATATGGTGGAGTTATGGCTTGAAATCCGCTATTATACAAAATTTTCATAGCATATAATGAAAGGGACATATCTAAAATAGATAATTCATTTGTTTTATAATAAAAACGCGACCCAGAAAGCTCAGCGCCTCTTTCTTCATTTACTAATTTATATTTTTTTATTATATCATATTGATTCATAGTTAATTGTACTTTTTTAAAATTTACGTCTGGATTTTCTTTTCTAAAATTTTCTACTTTAGCCTCATCTACATGAGGGGTCCCTAAAACAGCAATAGTTGTTGCATTGTCTATAGGCTGTAACGGATCAACTAAATTAGGTATGGATAATAACAACTTATCTCTATCCGAAACAACATCCTTAATTTTACTCTCTAAGTCTTCCATATTTTTATTTAATTCTCTAGCTTGCTCAACAAGTGATTGATTACCCTGTTCTCTACTTATTTGATGTGAAATCTTATTCCTTTTCGACCTAAATTCATCCAATTGCACCACTATCTGTCTCCACTCTTTATCTTTTTGGATAAATTCTTTTAATAAACGAGAATCCATACGCCTTTTAACAAATGACTCTTCCCATAATGAAGAATCTCTTCGCATAGAATAAACATCCATACTACTACCAACTTTTAATGTAGATATCTTAATTCTTGGAACTATTATATCTTGTCTATCCATAACATCAGATCAAATATTTTTATTTTTTATTAAAGCTCCCATGTAAATCTTACCATCAAAATATTTACTAAAAACACTAATGTATAGGGTTATAAACATTAATAAGTTTATGTACCGCGTATAGATC
>JAJZDG010000009.1 GCA_021828705.1 Microcaldota archaeon
AGGTGCTTAATTGCAATATTATGATATAGTTCTTAATTCATCTAATTTTACGTTAGAATTTGAACATAAACTTGGTTTTAAACATATATATAAAATAGATGATGCTGCAATTAAAAACAATGTATTAGGCAGTAGCAAAAACATTAATGAACTTATAAATTTTGTAAGACGCGGATCACGCGCGGTTATTATAGACGATTTTACTATCGATAGGAAATTAATTGCAGAAATGAAAGATAGGGGATGCATGCTTTTGCTTCCGATAAGTGCAATAATATCCAAAAACGGCTTTGCGCTGACGCGTATAATATACAAAGCACGCATGCTTGCACTATATGCAAACAACAAAAATGTGGATATTTCATTATGCAGCTACTCTAGTTCAATAAATTTTATGAATTCAGTTGCACAATTAAAAACACTAGGTGCAGTTATAGGCATGCCTGATGATCTTATAAAAAAAAGCATTTGTGAGAATAATAAAACGTTAGGTGAAGTTATTGGAAAAAATTAGAAAACGATATATTTTAATTGAAAGTGCAGTAGCGCTCCAGATGGATTTTGAAAAAGAGTTTTGCAGAGCACTTCTTAATTTTTCGGGAGTTATAAATTATAGCAAAATGAACCTAAAGATTATAGATAAAAAAAATAGCAGCTTTATTGTGCGCTGCAATCTTGATATGATTCAGGAATTGATAGTTGCATTAAGCATAATAAAAGATGAAAAAATAGGAGAAGCATTTTATACAATAAAAAGCTCCGGAACAATTTCCGGACTTAAAAGAAATTTATAAAAAAATTACTGGCTCTGCTCTGGGAATATGGTGCATGCGCCAGTTTGCTTATTCTGTACAACAACGACCTTCTCGCCTATTGTTATTTGCTTTGCCTGTGAAGATGTCTGTAGTATACCTATAGTCTTACCGTTAACAGTTCCGGCCTGTGCGTTATACCCTGTCTGCGTTGATGGTGCGCCATCGAACTTTACTAAAACTTCAACACCTTTTGTTACATTTGGATGGTATTGCTGCTGAACTGCACTGCCGAACAATGAACTGCCCAGTCCACCAAATAGATTTGCTACTGGTGAGAAAAAACTATTGCTATTTACAAGTGGTATATCTCCAACTACATTTCCGATAGCATTGCTATTAGCACCTACTACTGTTTGCGTTCCACCCTGAGTCTGTGATACCTTTACTGGATACATGCCCTGTACTACACCAGTCTGTGTCTGTGATAATTGTCCATAATTTGAAAAAACGCCATTATTGAGCCCCTCTGCTCCAGAGCCGCTATTTGAACTGCACCCAGCAATTCCTGCTACAACACCTATGGATGCTACAGTCGCGATTATTCCCTTTCTTATAATATTAGAATAATCCTTGTGCTCATTAGTTCTTATTGCGCTTTGCGCATCCATACTTTTATCCATTCTTTTGTCCATATATTTCACCATGAATATTTTGAATATGTATTAGGTGACGCGCCTAATATAAATACCTTGTGCATATTTTCCAGAAAGATTTAAAAATGTTTTTATTTTTCTTTTGTATATTGATACATAAATAAGATAAGAACGCATTAAGAGCATAATTTGAATTAACGTAATGTTTTGGTAGTATATTTTAATTTGTATATTATACTATGGTATATGTAATAGAATTTTATATTATAATTTAGTGTTTTTATGATAATAAAAAAATTGAGAAATGGAATTATACTTTTAGTATCAGGAGATAATAATTTTCAGACCATTAGCACAAATGTCTCTATTGGATATGGATCTATATATGAAAATCCAAATGTGAATGGCTCTGCTCATTTTTTGGAACATATGCTCTTTAAGGGCACATCTAAACGCAGCTGGAAGGATATATCAAACCAGATGCGCAACATTGGAGCCTATTCTAATGCGTCAACAGATTTTGAGAACACTAATTATATGACAAAATGCTTTAAAAAATATTTTGAAACTTCAGTAGATATAGTATCTGACATGATAAAAAATTCCATTATACCAATTGATGAATTTGAAAAGGAGCGTGGGGCAATAATAAATGAAAATTTAATATCCGAAAATAACCCACGCGATTTTGGATCTGAATATCTGCCGAAGGTTCTTTTCAAGGATTATCCTGCAAAAATGCCAATTGGGGGTAATAATAAACTCACGATAAAAAAAATATCAAGAGAGCATCTCTATAACATATATAGTGAACAGTACGCCCCAGAAAATATTATTATATCAGTATATGGAGGGATTAATAGCGATAATGCGATAAATTTATTAGAAGAGCATTTTGGCGATTTTGAGCGCAAATATAAACATGCAAATCTAAATGCTTGCAATGAAAAACAGTTCAAAAAAGAGCTTTATGTAATAAGAAAAGGAGTTACACAAACGCGTATTGCAATAGGTTACAAATGCATTGGAACTCAAAATATGAGCATCGATGAGTTTATTGCCATGCGCATCGGCAATACACTTCTTAGTAATCTAGCATATGACGAGATACGTGAGAAGAACGGATTAGCGTATGACCCAAGCGGTGCATGCAACATCTGGAAAAATTTTGGATTTATTTCACTTGATGCGGGTGTTGAACCAAAAGATCTTAAAAAAACAAAGAGCATAATGCTTAACATACTTAATTTAATAGTTAACGATAGCATACCTGAGGAGGAATTAGAGCGCGCTAGAACACAAACGGCAATAGGTTATAAAACATTACGCGAAAACACACTGCTTGCATCCATAGTGCAATCGGGCGTATACTCTCTTTTTAATGATAAAACATTATTTGATAACATATCTAATAGAGTAGAAAATATAAAATTGGGATCGGTTATAAAAGCATTGCAAAAATACATAATTCCTGATGAGTATGGCATGGTTGTTCTCTCTGGCAATAAAATAACTGAAAAAATTTAGTTTTTTATTTTATTGTTATATTAGATATTATTCCAGGATACTGATTTGGTGTCTCTGATAATTGGAAACTTCCGACAGCCACATACTCGTACTCTCTTATCTCATTTGCAACAATTGCAACACGCACCGGCTTTCCATATACTGTTGCCAGAGGTATTGTTATATTTCTAAATGAGAAAGTCTTTGCGCTAGTATTTGCGCCTATATAGGTATTAAAGTGCAAAATTATTTTTGGTGTATTATTCTCCAATATCTCTACGTATATATAAGGACTTGAAAATCCTATAGCCTGAAAGTTGAGGAAGGGTTTATTTGCAAAAAAGTATGAGGATGATAGTGAACCGTATGATCTTGTGGTCTTATTGCAGCTAAATGTTGTGGCAAAATAAGTACCAGAATAATTTGTCCATGGCGTGTTCTCAGGATAACACCCATTGATATTTGCAAGTGTTATATTTAGCGGATGCCTTCCAAATGCGGTACCGTTTGCATTCCACCCAGAGAATGTGCCTGTGCTAAAATTACCGTTATACACATTTTGATATATGCTATGATTGCTTGGCACTATTGTAGTGTTTAGTTCATATGATGCAAATGGACATTTATCAAGTAATGCATTACTATTCATTGGGCCTAATATGAATTTTATTGTATAATTCTGCTTTGGAAGCTTGTACGCACCATAAAGTGTTATGCAACTATAATTTGCGGTCTGATTTATATAAGTTAAATTATCAGAACCGATCGCTATAAATCTCTCATTCTCAAATGGACCGCTGCCCACCCAGAGACTGACATTGCCACCTCCCCAACTACATTCTTTTATTATGCTGCTGACATTTATTGTGTTGTATGTCCTTCCATATACATTCTCGCACGGAACGGCATTAGGTATTGTAGTGGTAGTAACAGAATTGGTTGTAATGGTATTTCCATTACTCTTATTTGCAAGATTCACAGGCTTTTGCTGTACATGCAAGCTATTATATGCAAGGTAAGCAAAAAATATTATAAGAATTACAAGTACAATATATCCAGTTTTCATGCTCTCACACTACAATTAATCAAATACAGATAGAATAGGCAAATAAGTTATATATATTATTTGGTATGTGTGTAAATTTTAATGAAGTTTAGCGGTAATATTTATTTTATTGTAAATTAAATAGATTTATATATATTGTCGTGCTTATATTTATCAAATATTGCAGCTTTAATATCATTGCTCAAATTTTGCAATTTTGTGGGCGCGATATTTTAATTTAATATTTAAAACTCGGTGTCATATTGGGAAGCATACCTAGAAAATGGAAGAAAAAAGGAAGAATGCGCTGGAAATGGCTAAAGAAGCGTAGAAAGCGCTTGCGAAGAGATCAGAAGCGCAGAGTGGGCAACCTTTAGATTGCTCATTCTCTTATAAATTTATTTTAGTTTATATACAGCGTGAGCACTAGAAATTTTAATAGTACTATTCTCTTTTATATGCAGATTAATTTTACAATAACTGCAATCCATTCAATTTAAGCTCACTCTTTTGAGTAATGGCTCTTCACATACATCTCAAGCCTGTTCTTAAATTTATCCTTCGCCTCAGATATTCGTGTAGTATCAACCTGCTTCCCATCCTCATATATCATACACACTGGATCCTCTCCGCTTCCAGGAAGTGATATCCCTATGTTTGCGTACTTGCTCTCACCTGGGCCATTGACAACGCAGCCCATTACAGCAACCTTCATCTCCTCAACGCCCTTATACCCTGATTTTTTCCATTCCTTCATCTGTATCTCTAAATATTTTGTCAAATATTCTGCAAGCTCCTGAAATCCTGTAGATGTAGTTCTTCCGCATCCGGGACAACTTATAATAAGAGGAGTAAAATGCCTGATGTCAAGTGATTGTAGTATCTGCTTTGCCACTATAACCTCCTCAGATCTACTAGAGCCAGGCGTTGGCGTTAGTGATACACGTATAGTGTCTCCAATGCCCTTAACAAGCAGCTGTGACAGCGCCGCACTGGATGCTGCTATGCCCTTACTACCTATTCCAGCCTCTGTTAATCCTAAATGCAAGGGTTGTTCTATTCGTGATGCAAGCATCTCATATGCATGCACCATTTCAGGAACCTCAGATATCTTAGTACTAACTATAATCTTATCTGGAGAGAGTCCATATTCTATTGCTTTATGCACCGATTGAACCGCACTCTCAACTACCGCATCTATTGTAACATCACGCGCACTCTTTGGCGAGCCGTCCTTCATATTTCTGTCCATTAATATTGTAAGTACTGATGGATCTAATGACCCCCAATTTACCCCTATTCTTACCGGTTTATCATGATCTATTGCAAGCGCTATAAACTGCTTAAAATTATTATCATGCTTCTCCCCAAATCCTACATTTCCCGGATTTATTCTATATTTATCCAATGCATCTGCGCAGCTTGGCACGTCCTTTAATAATGAATGACCATTATAATGAAAATCTCCTATTAATGGTATATCTAGCCCCATGCTGTCAATCTTTTTTCTTATATCGACCACAGATCTTGCCATAGATAAATTCTGGATTGTAAAACGCACTAACTCAGAGCCGGCATTATATAATTCCAATATCTGTTCTACAGTCTTATCCACATTGCTCGTATCAGTATTTGTCATGCTTTGCAATGCAACAGGATGCTCAGAGCCTATATACATATTTCGCACCCGAACCTGCAAACTTCTTCTCCGTTTATATCTACTTACATGATTAGTCTTATTTTGTATAATTACCACTATATCCACCCAATAATTTGTTTATCTTATAAATAAAAAAGCTTTAATATCATTTTATTATATTTGATATTTGACGTTTTGCCGATATTTTATATTATATTCAAAAGGCCCAATAATACAATAATAAGTATCGAGATTATATATATTCTAAGCATTATGAGCGCAAATCTCTTCCATCCATGAAGATGTGCACGCCTTATTTGAATTGCCTTATGTTCATCTAAATGCTCACGCTTTACAAACGCATCCCATTGCCCTTCATTTTCTATTATACCCTTTGACATTTAATTGCCTAAAAAAATTTTGGAAGTATTATTGATATACTATATGCCATACTCATACATATCAATGCAATAATTATCATTATAATAACAATATTATGTATCTTTGAATTTACATGCTTGCCCATTACCTCTTTGTCATTTACAAGCAATAGTAAAAATAGCAACGCTGCTGGCATTACTATAGATGCTATTACCTGAACTGTTATATTTACAAACCCTAAAGGCAGATTAGGTATTAATACAATCAATGCCGCAATAGCAACACATGTTATTCCTGGAAGATAGAATTTTTTTGCCTGCAAAAATGGCAGATTTATGCTCTTTGGCCAGCCCAATGCTTCGCTAAATGCCCATGAGGTACTTGCAACTAGTACTATTGCGGCGATTATACCAGCATCTATTATACCGAGCGCAAAAAGCTTGACCGGCAGCATGCCTATTTTTGAGGATACGCTCTGTAGTATATAACTTATACTATAAACAGAACTATCATTTGATGTTATTATGCTATTGCCATTAAAAACTAATGATGCAGTAAAAACCATTATAGATATTGCAACAAGAGACATTATTACTGCGCCTATTAATGTATCGCGCTTTGCATATTTCAAATCTGATACAGTTGTGCCTTTATCCACCTCAGATGATTGCTGGAAGAAAAGCATCCACGGAGCTATTGTCGTTCCTATGTTTGCAAGCAGTACATATATGAATAATGGCGTTATGCCACCATTTATATGCCAATTTACAAAACTCTGTGCTATTGCATAAAAATTTGGATGGGCAAAAAACATTATTGGAATAAATATTATATTAAACGATGCAATTAAAAGGCTCACGCGCTCCCATTTATAGTAGCGCAAAAATAATGTTATTGAAAGCACTATTATAAGACCTATAATTACCGCGTATAACTGTGATATTCCAAATATTTCCATTCCGAAAACTATACCTATAAACTCTGTTACCATTGTGAGCGTATTTGCAAGAACAAGATCAATTAGGGAGAATGACCCCCAAAATTTGCCAAAGCGCAGCCAGATCATCTCCGCATGCCCGCGGTGAGTAACTGCCGCAAGGCGCACAGCCATTTCCTGTATTAAAAACGTTACAGGTATCATTAGTATTAAAAAAGGTATAAAAAATCCTATCCCAAATATTGACCCAGTTTGCGCATACGTTATAACACCTCCCGCATCATTATCCGCAATCATTACAAGTATGCCAGGACCCAATATCGCAAGCAGCAGCAATAGATGCGCAAAACGCCCCTTTTTTGCACGCAGCGACATTATTTTTAGCCTCTGTATTGCCCGCAAACGCGCCTCCGTAGGCAACTCTTTTAATTTCTCACTAATATCTATCTTAGAACTAATTTTACTATTCATCCCATCAGGCATTAAATAGCGCAGAACGCCATTATTTGAGCATATGCTCGTGCGATATGTGCCACATAAATATAAACTTAAATTATACAACAAATTTAGCTATAATATCTAAATACCATAGATACACTCTCACCTATAGTATAGTTTGGCAATGATATTACAGATGTTCCATAACCATATTTTTGCGAGTAAATATTTGAAGCACTGCTATAATATAATGGATATACATACTGCCTATATGATGAGATATTGCTTATGTATAATGTATTATTTCCAGATAGTATGCGCGCTTGTATTGTAGCATTTATCATCGCAGCATTTAATGCATTTGCAACCAACGAGCTATACTCAATTGCAGTTGTATATGGGGACATGCCAGTTATAGATAGATTATTATTTGACATTGCAGACATAAAGCCATTAATATTTGAACTTTGAACCAGTGCACTTATAGATTCACTTGCAACATATATTGTTGAATTTGAGTAACCGTATGTCTTTGTGGTGCTATTACGCGTATAATTATATACATGGAAGCGATATGTAGAGTAGGATAACGTCTTTATACCGCTCTGATTTGATGCCAGGTATGGTTTTGCTGATGCATTTACCTCATTTAATATATTTGATACATTTTTATATGCCATCATAGAATTGCTCCCACTTCCGTTAACATACATATATACTACTACATATTCTGGAGTATACGACGCATAACCAGTTCCTGAGACTGCTATACTACTCATTTGTGTTTGCGATCTGCTGTGCGCATTATAGCTTAATGATACAATAGCTATCGACAACACAGATATTACAACGACGATTGAGAGTATAATCATAGAAAGCTGTTCTATCTTCATATTACCACTAGAAGAATTAGAATGCGCATGTTTAAATAATTATTATAAATATATCGGTTTAACCGATTGGAAACCCAATCGGTTATTTTTGTCCTATTGCTTGTATCATTACCGATCTATTTCTTGATCTGTCAAGTTCTATAAAAAATACTCTCTGCCATACACCTAAGGTTATCTCTCCGTCTATTACAGGTATTGTCTCGCTGCTACCCATAAGCAGATGCCTGCAGTGTGCATGTGCATTTGGACATTCATCATTTGTCATATTTGCAGTTCGTATACCAAAATTGTTATGATGGTATGGATGCGCCTCTGGAGCAACACGCTCTAGAAAATCTACAAAATCCCTAAGCAGCTCTGGCTCATTCTCCTGGATTCTTATTGCGGCTGTTGTATGCTTTGTAAATACAACAACATGGCCATTTTTCATACCGCTTTCAGCAACGCACCTTTTAACTACATCAGTTATATCAATGAACTGTGTTGTTCGTGATGTCTTTATATCATATGTTTCGGTACGCATTACTAACTCTCCGCCATTCACCTGCTTATTATCCCTTTGCGAAAAGCCAACATTCTTTGTTGAGAGTACCATTTTGCTCATGAGCTCCTGCCCATGTTTATTTGAAGTTCTTCCTGCATCTGTTGCCATTGAATCACAGAATTCATTCAATCAGAACATATTTAAATAGAGAATAAGGCATTTGATAGATAACGAATTTATTAATGGCAGCTTATACCATTTTTTTGAAAGTTATCTCTGTAAAACAATAAAAGTATTTTTATATAACATTTAAAACTTCATATTCCGCGATACTTAAGATCATCGCTCATCATTTCAGGGTTCCATAATGGATCCCAAACAAGATCTATCTCTACCTTTCCAATCCCATTGATAGATTCAAGCCTGAGTTGCGCATCAGCAAGTATTATACTTGTCACAGGACACATGGGTGATGTCATAGTTATTGTTAATTTTACTACAGATTGGGATATATCTATGCCATAAATTAGCCCTATATCAACTATATTTGCATCAAGTTCCGGATCCTTGCAGAGCTTAAGCGCCACTATAACATCATTAATAGCTACCATTAACACACGATATTACTATAATTGAATGATAATAATTTATCCCTTTCTGCGTAGTTGTATGGGGTGTTTTACAATAATTGCTATATCCCTATGGTTATATTCAAGAATGAATGGATATCTTGAGATTAGCTTATTACCCATTGCCCTTCCAATGCTCTTATGTATCCTTTCAAAATTAGCTTCCATTAAATTGTGGTCCATAAGAAAAATTAATGGATTAGACTCAACAAATGCGGCGCCATCTTTACCCATATATTTCTTTATTATATTTAATATGGGATCCACTCTTCTATGATGCCGCTCTAATATTGGCATATTTAAAAACATGAATCTGCTGCCGCGCTCATGGCCTAAATGATTCTGCATTAATTTATAGCTATTTATCAAATGTTTACGCTCTAAAGTCTCCATTACTATCAACCAATTATATAAAAATAAGGGGCATTACGCCCTAATCAATATTATTTATGTAGCAAAAATTTACAATCCTACGCCAGGAGGTCTTAATATTTCATTATTTTTAACCTCTGTGTTATCATGCTTCTTTCTGACGTTATGTATTGGCACTTTTGGGACAACTATTGGAATCTCCTCCTTTGAAATGCCCATTTTTTCATTCAAATTGTCCTCATCTTGAATTTGCGTTTGCTTTGCTTTTTTTGTTGATTTTAACCCTGATTTAATTGTACTGCCTAGCTTTGATACTGACAATGCAAACTCCTTTAAGGATTTAAGCACATTATCAACTGCTTTTTCTGCCGATTCCACTTTATTTTTCAATCCATTAGAAAGCGAAGCGTCAAGCTTTTTACCATTTTTACCTATAGACGTAATTGCTGCATTTATTTTATCTAAAAGTATTTTTGTTCCGTCGCTTAATTTTTTATAGATCAAAGTCTGCGCAGGCACTCCTTCGCTAGAGCGTCCTTTCACATGCTCAACCTCAATTTTTGCCTCAGTTTTTGGCTTTGAAGCGGCAGTATTAGTTACACTACTCTGCATAGTTTCTTTTGAATTAGAACGCTCCTTTGCTATCTCATTATCTATATTCTGTTTTGAAGCCTTATGCTCACTTGCCATTTCAGTTCCAGGCGGAAACAGTATTGCAAGGCCTGGCAATGAATCTTTTATTTCGAACTTTCTTACCATTGAATAAAGTTTTATCCAATCCTTTCTTTTCATTTTTGATTTACGCTCTGATTCTTCAAAACTCAAATTTGATATTGAACCGTTCTTTCTATAATCAGCATATCCAATATAAGATATAGACTCATCATGCAATTTGTGGATTTTTTCATATAGCTTTTTATCTGATTCTTTTACATAATCCAATACGAATTTATCCTCCATTGCAGCATATGCAACATGCCTTTTAAAGAGGCGTTCTGCAACCTTTATTTGATCAGCAAGTGATTCATCTGATACAGAGCCCAATACATTAGAAACTGCAGTTTTGCTATAATAATGATTTCCATGCTCTGGCGCCATTTTCTGTTCAATTGCAGAATATAATTTTAAAGCCATTGATAGGCTTATTTGATTATTTTTTAACGCATTTACATACTCAGGACCCATCGATTCAAAGGCCTGCTTTGCCTTCAAATTTGCCTCTATATACTTTTTACACTCGTCGATCCATATGTACATTTCCTTTTTTTGCCATTTAGCCTCGCGCTTTGCATTGTCTTTTGTTATCCTATTGCGCTCCTTTTCTGATAACGCGCTTTTAGTATTAGTATTTTCACTAACATTATTTACATTATTAGAATTCTTAATAGTATTTTCTCCATTTGAATTAGCATTAGTTGCCTTAGTATCAGTTTTTACATCATCATTTGATTTTGATGTAGCAGTCTTCTTTTCTTCGGCATTTTTATTTTCGTTAAATGGACTATCAACCCCTTTACTTGCGCTTACGTCATGTTTAGCATCATTAGACTTTGATGCGTGCTTCTCTTCCATAAGCGCAGTAGTAGCACCAGCAAGATTATCCTCTTCATTAGAAACTATTTTTTTAACTTTTGTTGCCATAATATCACATATTTTTATTACGCTATATGATGTTTAGTAATAGTTTAGATATATATAACTTGCGTTACAATTGGGGTTATTGGTATTATATTAACATAACCAATAAAAAGTCCGTATAAAATTAGCTTTTACATATATACATGCACAGTTATCATGAATAATTGTTCTTTTGCAAATTTGCATGATTGCATATAGAGTTTAATACACAACCATTGCATTTGGGATTATTCTTAGTGCAATTATTTTTTGCAAGCTCGACAAAATATGCATGCATTTGTTTGTAAAATTTTGGATTACACTGCAATGAATCCACAAAAATACCTTGCAAATCATTATATTCAATCTTCTGATTTATGCCATAAATGCGCGACATTATTCTTTTTGTATATGCATCTATTACAAATACAGGCTTATTAAAAGCATATAGCAATATAGAATCAGCGGTTTCATTTCCTATTCCTTTGAGATTTAATAAAAATTCATGCAACTCTTCCGTATTTATTTTTGACATATTCTCTATATTGCCATATTTGTTTTTTATTGCAATTAATATGCCTTTTATAGTATTAGTTTTCTGATTATAAAATCCAGATGGTGATATAAGGCGCCTAATTGAGCGCGTATCCATATTAATTAATTTATTCATATTCATTGCGTGGGCAGATTTTATATTTGATATAGAATGTTCTACATTTTTCCAACTAGTATTCTGTGTCAGTATTGAGCCTAGTATTACTTCCAATTTAGACTCAGCTTGCCACCAATTATCTAAAGAATAGAGTGCATCTAATCTCAAATAAATATCCTGAATGTCACTATGCACTATAGTAGACTTCATTTTAGATAAAGTGGAGATTATACTTTTATCTCTCCAGACTTTATCTTTGCTATTATCTCTTTTGGGTTTGCTCCTTCGCATGTGACCCCCATACTTTTACATGTCCCGAGTATCTGGGTCATGCGCTCTGCTATACCCTTACCATACATAGAGTTTGATTTTGCATTTGCAATCTTCTTTATCTGCTCTAATGTTATATTTCCTGCAACCTCCTCTTTAGTCTTTGAACCCTTTTCTATTCCAAGCTCTTTTAATATCATAGCGCTTGTTGATGGCGTTCCTACTTCTATAGTATACTTTTTTGTATCAGTATCTATATGCACTTTTACAAGCACCTTTATGCCGGAAAACTCCTTAGTTTTTTCATTTATCTCAGCAACAACTGCATTAGTATTAACACCCATCGGTCCCAACGCTGGCCCTAAAGGTGGACCTCCGCCAGCCTTTCCTCCTTCAATTAAACTCTCTATTACTGTCTCTCCCATTTGAATCACTTTGATTAAGCGTTAGACTGCTCCTCTTTATTCTTCTGTATTATTTTTGCGGTGTTCATTTTTGTAGTTATAGGTATTGGCACCACAACATCCATAAGCTCGACAGTCATGTCAGATTTTTGCTCATCTATTCTAAGCACCTTTGCCTTATATCCCTTAAATGGACCGCTTGTAAATTCTATTATATCGCCTTTGCCAACTACCTGCTCAGTTTTCTTGACAACAAGAAGCTTGTCTATCTCCTCTTGTGACAATGTCTGTGGCAGTATGCCGCGTATATTGTGCTCTTTTGTTATAAATGCGCGAACTGAAGCCTCGTCCTCTCCCTCAAGTATTATGTAACCCCGCATACCTCCAACAATAATAACTGAATATATTGGAACATTCACATCTTTGCCAAACTTATTTTGAAGCATATTGGCCGCTATCCTTTCCTGCCCCGCAATTACTTTTACAACAAAATACATAACACCACTAATTTTATAGTTATCTGTTCAGATAATACATCTATGATGCATATAAAGGTTAATAAATCAAACGCCGAACTTGCCAGAAAATTCATTATCAAAAACAATCTTTTAGATAACTCATTTATAGTACAGCATGATGATAGGGACACCTATTTCCCTATTTCCAATAATATATATAAAGCAAATATTAAAAAGCTTCTTAAAAATCATAATTTTGAGATAATTGATATTGTAGGCAAAAAACGCGATGTAAATGATTATTATAAATTAATAAATGAGCGAATTGGTCCAGATATAACAATAGATACAGGATATGATGCACTTGGAAATATAGGTATAATAGACCCACGGCATAATTCTGATAAAAAAGTTCTTAAAACACTTGCCTTGTGTATATTAGATAGTAATAGTAACCTAAAAACCGTTCTTGCCAAAAATGGGCCCGTAAATGGTATATATAGAACACGCAGATTATCTTATATTGCCGGAGAGAGAAAATATATTGCATCATATAAGGAGAATGGGGCGACATTTATATTTGACGTGAGAAGAACATTTTTTTCTACACGCCTATCATTTGAAAGATCAAGACTCATGAAATTATCTAAAAATAACGAATGCGTTATGGTATTATTTGCTGGCATTGGGCCTTTTGCCATAGAAATTGCAAAAAAGAATTTAAACTCGAATATAATTGGAATAGAGATAAATCCATATGCCTATAAAAATATGATAAAAAATATTAAATTAAACAATACAAAGAATGTACATGCAGTGCTCGGGGATGTAAAAAAGATTTATAAAAAATACGCGTCCATTTCAGATAGAATAATAATGCCACTGCCTAAAACAAGTTATGAATTTTTAGATGAAGCATTTTTCATCGCTAAAGATAATTGCATTGTACACCTTTATGCGTTTGTTGAAATTGATGGAGGATTTGATAAATTTGTCAAAAAATTACAAGTGCATGCAAAGAATAATGGTTATGGTGTTGAAATACTATTCCATAGGGTTGTAAGGCCTTATTCCGCATTAGAAGAGGAAATAGTTATTGATTATAGAATAAAAAAACATTGATTTATTTTAAAGATGATAATTCAGTAAAGCTTTTAAATTTAAATTACGACTCTACTGCTGATAGAATGGCGCCCTCTATTGAAATTCAATCTATTTCTAATGGAAGACAGCTTAATATAGAGGAATTTGTAAAAAATACCACATGGCGAGAGCTTCTTATTGAACTTGTGGAAAAGCACGAATTGGATCCATGGAACATCAATATTTCAGCAATGGTGGATGGATATATAGGTATAATAAAAGAAATGAAGACGCTTGACCTTAGAGTTCCTGCCAATGTAATTCTTGCAGCATCGATATTGCTGCGAATGAAAAGTGATGGGTTTGAACTTTTTGATAACGAAACTAATAATGATGAAATTGATAGCGGTATGCAATCTATTTTAAAACAGCGCCCAGAAGTACCTGAGTTAGTACAAAAAAATAGAATACAACCATACAGAAAAATAACGCTTGATGAACTTATGGATGCGCTCAGCTCTGCGATAAAATATGAGGAAAAAAAAATAGAGCGAATTAGGGAAATTGAGACTCCGATACGTATAGACGTTGGTGAGGATATAGACAAAAGAATAGAAACATTATATACCATCATAAAAGAAAACGCAGACCCATTAGGCATGACTACTTTTAGCATACTTTCAAAAAATTTTGAGAGTATTGAGCTAAAACTTCTTAACCTTTTCATACCTATGCTTTTCTTAGCACAATATGAAAAAATAAATGTGATTCAAGAGGAATTTTTTGGTGAGCTTATAATAAAAATAAATGAGGATATTAATGGAGCAAAATAATGACAAAGAATATGCAAAACTTATAGAATCCGCACTATTTGTAGCGGGTAGAGCACTTAGCATAAATGACATTGCTTCAACGCTGGGTGTTATATCAGTAGGATATCTTAAAGGCGTGGCAGATAGATTAGTTGATGATTATAAAATACGCGATTCGCCATTTATAATAAATAAAATAAATGAAAAGTATGAATTAGGGCTTCGTGACCCATACGCAAAAAAAGTGAGCTCGCTTGCAGGAGCACCAGATTTGTCTAAAAGCGCATTGCGCATACTTGCATATATAAGCAAAAACGAGCCTGTTTCACAAAGCAGTATTGTAAAAGCATTTGGATCGTCTACTTATATTTATATAAAAGATCTTTATGATAAAGACTTTGTAAAAACAAAAAAAACAGGTCGCACAAAGATCCTTGAGACTACAGAGCGTTTCAAAGAGTACTTTAATTTAGGATAACTATTAATAAGATGGATTTATTTCCTCATAATTCTCCTTTTTATTTAGATACAGCGCCATAACAAATAGAAGCGTTGATAGCCTATTTAGGTATTTTAATATTATCTTATTCATATCAGAATGTTCTTTGCTTATTTTGACTATTGATCGTTCCACTCTTCTTGAAACAGCCCTGGCATATTGCAATTTTGCTGCGCCGTCTACACCGCCTGGCAATACAAATTTTTTTAACATACCAACTTTATTACTATAATCATCTATGATTAATTCCAGATCTGTTAATTCTTTATTAGTTATGATATTCTTTGGAGTATATACTGGATTTATAATACCGCCAAGCTCTGCACCAATTACAAACAATTTATTTTGTACACTAATAAGCCTATTTTTCATAAGTTCATCAGCAATATCTACTATCACAAGGCCTATAAGCGAATTAAGTTCATCAACATCGCCGATTCCGATTATAAGCGCGCTATCCTTAGATGCTATGGCACATCCCATATACGATAATCCATCATCCCCTTTTGCGGTATAATATTTAGGCATTATAGCACCATATTAAGAAAGCTTATTAATCAATATTCTATAATAATATCTATTAAATGTATGTGGGCTCGTAGTCGAGTGGTAAGACGTTCCCTTCACACGGGAAAGACCAGGAGTCCGATTCTCCTCGGGCCCATAGACGCGTATTTTATACGTGGCTCCAAACAATTCAACAGGGATTAAATATTACTTTTTTTTGAAAATCAAATGAATATTGATAAAAATACTGGGTACATGAACCCTTATTATTTTTATAGTAGGTATTGCCAGAGCCTAATATTACAAATCCTATATTACTAATATTAAATGAATAGATATTGTTATTATTGCCATTTAAATTAAGTACAAAATCGCCATTATTTATTCCGTATATTTTTATTATATTATAATCACCAGTCACATTAACATATGCAGTTGCATTTCCGTACACGTATATATTATCTTTTATGTTGCTTCCATTAATTATTATAAGCGTATTTTTAGTTAATTTCAGGGTGTTATTTGTTGAATTTGTTACATTAACCTCGTGTATAAAATGGTACACTGGCAAGGGTGTTGAAAAAAATGATAATACGAACATTATAAAATAAAATACCACAACTATACCAATTATTATTGTGCATAAAATAAATAAGATTGGATAATGTTTTTTTAGCCAATTAAATGTTGTTTTCTGATTATTTTTCTGATTATTATTTTGATCCATAAAATCATTTCCAATAATGATTATTATTTATAATTTTAATTGGCACATATATTATAAGTTACCTTTTCTAAAAACATAATATTATTATTTTATTTAAACAAATCTGAAAACGCATTTAAATACAGTATTGCTACCATTGTCTTTGCATCGTTTATTTTTTTATTAAGTATCATGTTCATAGCCACGCTTTTACTAACAGCTTTTATTTTTATATCTTCAGTAGGATCTAAGTGGCGCTCCCCTTTTCTTAACCTTGTTGCCAAAAATAAATGCTGAGTTTCACTTAATATTCCAGGGCTGCCATAAATTTTTGCCAAATATATTAATTTGCCAGCACGATACCCTGTTTCTTCTTTGAGTTCTCTTAAAGCCGCATTTTGAGGGGTCTCTCCTTCTTCTATATTTCCTGCAGGAACTTCATAAATACTTTTATTTATTGCAGGCCGAAATTGGCGCTCCAAAATTATTTTTCCATCATTAGTTATAGGGATGATTACTACAACATCAGCTTTATCTACAGAAAAATAATTGTGGTTCATATTATTTAGATTAACGGAGCGCTCTAAAACCTTAAAAAAATTATTTGAATATTTTATCATTGCTTTTTTTGTTTTAACCATATTATGCACTTAAAACATTACCCTGCATAAATATTTATGTTAATTTTATACATCATTAAGCTACGCCGGCACATTCAAAACTTAGTTCCTTACGGTAAACTAATAGTCCAACGGTCTGCAAGCTAGCAACCTAGCAAGCGGCTGATTTTGCGGTGGGGGGGTCAAAATCAGCCTTAACGCCGCCATGTCCTACGAAGTAGCTGCAGCAGCCGTAGCCCGCCGTGCGACACACAAAGGTGTCTTAAAGGCGGGCGGAGGCTACTTAAGACCTCAACTAAAGAGGTCTACGCCCTTCTTTGATGGTTAGAAGTCCCTCGTGAAATTCGGGCTGGCTTCGACTTCTCGTCGAAGGCGTACTAAAGACCTTTTCGAGCTTAGGTCTTTAGTCGCTTGGAGGTCTTTAGTTGGAGACTCTACATGGCGTCTCTACATGAAACGCTAAAATAATGATGCGCAGTAGTTCATCGACAAAAAACGATGTTTTTGGGCTGTCGTCGAGACTTTTCTCTACATGGATTGCCAAAGTCATGTAGAGGAATTTTGGCCATGTAAAGAGACCTCCAAATGTGTAGAAAGGCTTATATATCTATTAGGGTATATACTTATTAGGTGTTATATTATGCAAATCCAAAAGGAAGTTGTCCATTACCCTACGCTTAAGACCATACTGGCTATAGAGGAGGTAGTGAAGAAGGCCAATAACCCCGTCAGCAGGAACCAGATATTGGCCAGATTGCAGACTGGTGTAATGCGCTCGACCCTGAACCTTGCGCTTAACTACATGGAAAAGCGTGGGATGGTGCTTGAGACTAAGAAAGGGTTTATTTGGACATTCAACCCTAGCAAGAAGCTGGAGAAGGCCGAACAAGAGGGCTTACCGATGTGATGTTTTGGTGGAGAAACGCGTTTCAATAAAACTGTTAGGAGATGCAAAAGACGCTTACCTAGCGCTAAAGAAGAAAGTTGCGGAGGATGCAGCAAAAGGCATAACCGACTCGTTTCACCAAACGCTCCTTAAGTCAATAGACAACAAGATAGCAATATTGAAGGTTGATTATGACTATGGAATCCACATACCAAAGAAGAATGTAGCTCAGAAGTACATCTCGCTCTATGAAGTTACGAACTTATGGAAGGTCAATCTCTCAGGAGCTTGGCGCATGATCTACACAATAAAGCAACCGCAGAGGGAGGACACAGAAGTTGAGATACTCTCAATCTGGCTAGACGTGCTGGATATAATAGACCATGATGAATACGACAAAATCTTCGGCTACAGAAAAAGATAGACTTTAGGCATTTCTAGTCAATCTTGATTTCAGGCCAACTGCTTCACTCAGCCCGAATGTGCTGTCTATCTCCTTGTATAGCTCCTCTTTGCGTGTGGTAATGTAGGTCATTGTGGTGCTTGGATCGCTGTGCCTTGCGAACCTGCTTGTCAGAACCAGATTCCCGTTTGTCTGTTTGGCGAAACGGGTTATTGCGTAATGCCTAAGGCTATGCGTGGTCAGCCTATGGAGGTGCCTTACGCTCCTGTTAGGGTTGGTTTCGTCTGAGGTATCGTATACCTCGTCCAACTCCGCCAGTCGCACATAGTGCCTGAACCTGTTGCGCACGTAGTTTTGCTCTAAGAATGGTACCGACCGCTTGGTTCTCAGCTTATCCGCATAGAATAGGTATCCCTGCGCCTTCTCAATCTCAGCCTTGTGCTTCGAGATGAAGGCTATGGTATCCTTGAACAGCGGCATCGGTATCAATAACGAGTCCATTACCCGAGCCTTCTCGGTCTTCAATGTAAGTTCCCTAGTTTCTAGGTCTATTGAGTTTATGTTTACCCTGACTGCCTCGCCTATTCTAAGCCCAAGCTGCGCCTGATAGATGAATAGGAGGCGGAACTTGTCAGAGTCTATAACGTGAAGGAACCTTTGAAGCTGCATGTCGGAAAACGCCTTTGAGAGCGAGCCATATTTCGGCGTCTTCCTCTTTCCGGCAAACCTCTTGGTTTGGATCTTGTGCAATACTGATTGCAACTGCTGTAACTGGTGCCATGAGACGCTCATTGACACCTGCTTGAGGTTGTCGGAAAACCTATTGAAATCTTCCCTTCTTGAAGATTTCCGTTTCGGATTTCCGAACCCCACTTTGACTTCGTAAATTTGAGATGCAGGGAGAGAGATTTGAACTCTCGCAGCCCTAAGGCACAAGGTCCTAAGCCTTGCGCGATTGACCAGACTCCGCCATCCCTGCAAATATGTTATTATTTCTAATAGAGAAATGCTTTATAGCTTTTTATTCAAATAGAGTTATATTATTAACTGAATATGGGATAGTTATGATTACAACAAAATATGTAAGAGAACATATAGATATTATAAAAGAATCTTTAAAAAAAAGGCAGAGCCAATATCCTATAGACGAACTATTATCCTTGGATTTGGATTATAGAAAAATGCAAACGGAATTGCAGGAATTGCAGGCCAAAAGAAATAAGGCAAGTTTAGATATTTCAGTGATGAAAAAGACTGGTAAAAATACTGACACTGAAATAATTGCATTAAGAACATTAAAAGATAGAATAGAGAGCATTGAAGCTGAAATGCCAAGTTATAAGATTAGAATTGAGGAATTACTTTGGAATATGCCAAATGTATTGCACGAAACCGTTCCTTTTGGTGTGGATGATTCTGAGAATAAGGTCATTAAAACATATGGAACAAAAAAAGAACCATTAGACAATAGAACACATGAAGAGATATTGTTAAAAAATGGGCTTGTTGATTTGGAGCGTGCCGCAAAGATTGCAGGATCCAGATTTTATTATCTTAAAGGGGATTTAGTACTTTTAGAACAATCGCTCATAAGGTTTGCATTAGATATGCTTGAAAAACGTAATTTTACTATTATCCAACCACCATTTATGCTAAGAAAGGAGTTTTATAAAGGCGCAACAGCATTAGGAGATTTTGAAGATGCGTTATATAAAGTAGAAGACCCTAAGGAATTGGAGTCAAAAAAAGAGTTTGAAAAACTTGGGGATGAACTCTTTATGATATCCACATCTGAACACTCTATGGCTGCGATGTATTCAAACGAACTGCTCGATGTTAAAAACCTCCCCATTAGGCTTGCAGGAGTAAGCCCATGCTTTAGAAGAGAAGCGGGATCCCATGGAAAAGATACTAAAGGTATATTTAGAGTGCATCATTTTTATAAAATAGAACAATTCGTATTTTCAAAAGTTGAGGAATCCTGGAAAATTTTCGATGAATTATTCAAAAATTCTGAAGATATATACCAAAAACTTGAATTGCCATATCAGGTAGTAAATGTGTGCACAGGGGATATAGGTAGTGTGGCAGCTAAAAAATATGATATAGAAGGATATATGCCAAGACAGCAAAAATATAGAGAATTAGTATCTTGTTCAAATTGCACAGATTGGCAGAGTTTAAGGCTCGATATAAAATATGATGAGAAAGGGGAGCGTAAATATGTGCATACACTAAATTCAACCGCAATTGCAACAGAAAGGACTATGGTTGCCATAATAGAGAATTATACTGATGAAAAAGGAATTATACATATACCAAAAGTACTCATTCCTTATATGGGTAAAGAAACATTATCAAAAATATAGTAACATATAATACTTTTATAATCTTAATATTACTTGTTTGTGATTATAATGAAACATGATTATCAGACACGAAAGGAACTAAAAAGACTAGCTGAGATGCGAGGCTCTGGAACTGAATTAATAACTGTTTATGTTCCACATGATATGTCTATTGATGCACAAATAGGAAAATTGCGAGATGAATACAACCAATCAGGAAATATAAAATCTAGTTCAACAAGACAGAATGTACAACGAGCAATAGATAAAATAATACAATACTTAAAGACATTTAAAACAATACCTAATAATGGCATTGCAATTTTTTGCGGTAATATATCAAAAGAGCAGGCAAAACCACTTATTGAGCTTTTCTCTGTTGAACCCCCCGAACCATTAAAATCAAACATATATAGATGCGACTCCAGTTTTGTCGTTGAACCTATACAAAAAATGTTCGAAATGATGGATTTGTATTGCCTAGTTATTATGGAT
>JAJZDG010000068.1 GCA_021828705.1 Microcaldota archaeon
CAAATACCCCATAGAGTATGTGCAGCTATAATCAAAATTAGTGCATATTCTATATGCTATCCAATAATATTTTATGTTTGTTCCAAATACTATTGGTATTGGTATGCCTGTCTGGCCTCCACCCCCACTTGACGCGGAGCACCAGTATTTGTTATTATAGTAGAATCTAAATCCTCCCCCACAGTTGGCGCCTATTGGGCCCGGATTTGTAGGATAAAAGAATATTTCATTATAGAATACTCTACAATTATATATGCGGCATACGTCCCCGTTTATTTGGGCGTTCGCACTATAGACGTTAAGGTTGTAATAGGATTTTCCGTTATAATTTAATGTGCCACCGCCTGTTGATACTAAATAGAATTTCCCCCCGTTTATTACAAGGCCATCTGTTCCAGTATTTCCAGTACAGGTGACCACTGTGCCACCTCTATACAAAAGATTAGGACATGTCGGCGAACTAAATGGACATTCTCCTCCAAAACTAACAGAGCCTGTACATGCTGGACCATTTGTTATTGTTTGCGTATATGGCATATTTAGTCCTCCAACGCTTCCATAATTTGTTGTCTGTTGGGTCATTTTGGAGAGTGGTATTGTTACATTCGCATTGTGTATATAATTTATGTTTGCGGTTACGGTATAATCGTAAGTGTATTTGCAGAACCAATAATAATATTCATATGGAGGAACATAGAGCATGCTATATGTGTAAAATATAAGATTGTTTATACTTTTTGTTGAGGATAGATCTTTGAGGTTTGCATTGCTCAAATCAGCAAAATTTGCATTCCAGCTCCATACTCCTTTTTGCGTTGAAGAAGGAAACTGCTGGAATATGTATGATTGCGTATTATACCCATTTGATATATTATAGCTGCTTCCCTGTATATTAGATTCTCCAGAGTATGCGATATTTTGTACGTTTGCATTTCCTATATTGACTATGTAGTATTGTGTTACGGCAGACGCAGGTGTTGAAACTATCACGCAAAGATAGCTACATCCCTTTTCAAAATAACTAAATCCCAAAAATGATCCCATTGATGTAGTGCCAGCGGATGTCTCTGCGGCTGCAACGCTGCCCTCAATTTGTTTATATATATTAAGTTCTTGCTGTGGTATATTTGCCATATTTGATATTTCTCCAGGAACGCCCCATACTACTGAGGTTATTAGCATTACGGCAGTCGGCAGCGGCGCAAGGCTTGCAAGGCATCTATCCCCTCCAACATATGAATTTCTATTCGAGATAAAATACTCTGATGTATTTGAGGGATTTGGATCTACTGGGCAGGTTATAAGCGATTGTGCATAATTATTATCATACGCTTGTATTATTGGCGTTACTGGCATTGGCAAAGATACGGGCGCAGCCACCTTTACTATTTGTCCATTTCCTGCATATCCTTGATATTGCGTATCGAATGTGCTTACTGCCGCAAGCCCACAAAATCCAGCATATCCTTGCGCATTCACGCAATATCCATTGCTTCCACCTCCTATACCTCCACCGAGATTTGAAGCACCTGATGCAAATGCATTATTAAGAAGAAATGATGTTAAAAGAGCAATAAAAATAAAAACTTTGTAACGTTTATTAATCAAAATATGCACCAAATACACTATAATAATACATTGCTTTTATAATAGTAATATGATAGATTGATAGATATAAATAATATATGATTATTCTATTAGGCGTTAAAATTTAATATTCAAATTTTTAGAACAATAAAAAGTTTACTTATATTTTAGATATGTTAAAGGTGTGCATTACTAATGCACAATAGTTCTCATTACTAATGAGAAGATTTAAATATGTAGGTGATGTTAAATTAATTATGATATTAAAAGAAGCGCTAAGGGAGGTTGTTTTATCACAAAGGAAGCTGTTTAACAATCAGGATATAGGGGTAGAGCGCAATGTAATTGCGAGTATAAATACAAAATTACATCATGCGTTTATTATTTCTGGAATAAGACGGTGTGGTAAAAGCACGCTTATGCTTCAGCTTTCAAAAAAAATCAAAAGTTTTAATTATCTAAATTTTGAGGATACCAGGTTAACTGGTTTTGAAGCTGCCGATTTTGAGAAACTTGATGAAATATATAAAGAGGAGTATGGGGAAGCAGAATTTTATTTATTTGATGAAATACAAAATATATCAAATTGGGAGGTTTTTGTAAGATCTAGATTGGATAGAAATAAAAAATTTATAATAACAGGGTCTAACGCGTCACTTTTAAGTAAAGAACTTGGCACAAAATTGACTGGAAGGCATATTAACGTAGAACTACTTCCATTTAATTTTAAAGAATTCGAATCTTTTAAGAAGCAAAAGAATGGAATAAAGGCATTTGAAATATATTTTAATGAAGGAGGATTTCCAGAGTATCTCAAATATCAAAATAAGGATATATTACGCGAGTTATTTATTGATGTAATACAAAGGGACATTGTCGCAAGATACAATATACGCGAAGCAAAAATTTTGAAGGAAATGGCACTTTATTTGCTATCGAATGTAGGAAAAGAATTTTCATTCAATAGTTTAAAAAAGATATTTTCGCTAGGTTCAATAAACACAATATCCTCATTCATATCTTATTTAGAAGACAGTTATATGATTTTTACTGTTTCACAGTTTAATTATTCATTAAAAAAACAGATAGTTAATCCTAAAAAAGTATATGCGATAGACAATGGTTTTTGTTCGGCTAATTCATTGTCTTTTTCTGAGGATAGTGGGAGAATGCTAGAAAATATTGCCTATCTTGCTATGAGGAAAAGTAATAACCAGATATTTTATTTCAAATCGAAAAATAATAATGAATGCGATTTTATAATAAAAGAGTCGTTAAAGGTAAAAATGGCAATACAAGTATGTTATAAATTGGATGATAATAACATGGAAAGAGAATTAAATGGATTAATTGAGGCATTAAATCAGTTTGATTTAAAAGAAGGTTTAGTATTAACATATGATCAGGAGGATGACTTGATAAAAGAGAATAAAAAAATAAGAATTTTGCCGTTGTGGAAATGGCAGATATAATAATTGTTTTATTAATGCTAATTAACGTGCACAATATTTTTCATTGCTAATGGAAAAATTAGGATGCGTCTTGATACGATCGTTATATTCTACATTTCAAATTCGGATTTTTGCAACAACATTAGAAATATTGAAGCTGGAATATGCGCAATATTCTCTTTAAACATAATGTCATCTTTTGTCACTACAATATATTTGTTTATATTTTTGCTTTTAACAAAATCGCTTGCGTTTATGCTGTTTTGGTACTTTACTTCTATGCCTATAAATGAGCCATCTTCTTTAAGGTACAAAAAATCTATTTCTTTTTTTGATTTAAGCTGCATAAATTTAAGATAGCTATCGTAGTGTTTTGTGATTCCAGTTTCACGTACTCGCGCAAGGTGCTGTGCCACTACTTCCTCAATT
>JAJZDG010000069.1 GCA_021828705.1 Microcaldota archaeon
TGAACAATTAAACTTGCCAGGAGTTGCAGGTCAATTATTAAGCGGGCTAATTTTAGGCCCAAGTTTGCTTAATTTGCTATCTTACAATAATGCGATATCAGGCATAACATCTATTGCTATATTTTTCATAGTTTTTCTTATAGGAATAGAAATGAATACAGAAATAATAATGAAGCATTTAAAAAAGGCTGCTCTTCTTTCCATATTAAGTTTTATCATTCCGTTTAGTATAGAATTGTTTTTATTGACGCATATATTAAACATCGGAGTAATTGAAACGTCCATAATTGCACTTGCAACCACTATACCATCTATTTCAATAATATCAGTCTTGGTTGGAAAATATTCCTTGATGAAAAGAGAAATAGGTAAAATCATAATATCTTCTGTTGTAATATCAGATATAATCGGATTTATAATTCTGTCCTATTTTTCCGATGCTTCCAGCAGCATAAGCAGCATATTATTGCCACTCGCAATCCTTCTAATTTTATATTTTGGATTTGATTATATAATAAATAAGAATAAATGGGTCTTTAGAAAATCGCTTAATATAATATGGGTAAAATTTAGAAGCAATCATTTTTCTTATGCTATTTTAATAATTTTTGGACTTCTTGTTTCAATGATATTTAATGTAATAGGAATAAGTTACATAATAGGTGCTTTTTTTGCTGGGCTTATAATAAATAGGGGCATTATAGGAAATGAATCTTTTGGTAGAGTATCTAGGACATTAAACAGAATAAATGATAGTTTTTTTATACCTATATTCTTTGGGGCGGCTGGACTTGATGCATTTGTTGGATATACCAATATTGATTTTGTTTTAGAGATATTTGTTTTTATTTCAATAGCTTTTATCATTGCTTATTATTTATCTTTTAAATTTGCCAAACGTTTCATAGATAAAAAAGAACGTGATAGGTCTAGAAAACTTGCTGGTATTATTTCTGGTAGAGGTGCGGTAGGGATCGCGATAGCCGTAATAGCGCTTAATGAAGGACTAATAAGCAAAAGTTCATATTCTGTAATAATTACATTAAGCATCATTATATCCATAATTGCCGGTATTCTTTTGTATGGCATAAAAATAAAATATAAAACAACAGTATCAAAAATTTTGAATGAATCATCTACGAATTAAATTAAGTTACTAGGAATCCTTAAATAATTTCTATCTTTATCAGAATTGGGATTAAATGTCTAATAGAAAAAAAGTTATAATAATCGGGGCGGCTGGTAGAGATTTCCATAATTTCAACGTTCTTTTTAGGGACAATAACGATTACGAGGTAGTGGCATTTACTGCAAATCAAATTCCATACATATCAGATAGAATATATCCAAAAGAATTGAGCGGCAGTCTATATAAAAATGGCATTAAGATTTATGATGAATCTAAACTACAGGATCTAATAATAAAAAATCATGTGGATATATCAATAATGTCATATAGTGATCTCCCATATAATGAAGTAATGAAAAAATGCAGTATTGTAAATGCAGCAGGTTCGGACTTTTGGCTTATTGCACCAGAAAAGACCATGTTAAAATCCAAAAAGCCAGTAATTGCAATATGTGCAGTTAGAACAGGTTGTGGAAAAAGCCAAACATCAAGATATGTTGCAAAAAAACTAAGAGATATGGGAAAACGTGTTATATTAATCAGACATCCCATGCCATATGGTGTATTAAAAGATCAGATAAATGAAAGATTTGAAAAATTAAGTGACCTGGATAAATATAAAACAACTATAGAAGAAAGAGAGGATTATGAGCCACATATAAAAAACAATTTTGTGATATATGCAGGAGTTGACTATGAAAAGATACTTAGATCTGCAGAAAAAGAGGCAGATATCATAATATGGGATGGTGGAAATAATGATGCTCCATTTATAAAACCAGATCTTTTTATAACTGTTGCGGACCCATTAAGGGCCGGAAATGAACTCACTTATTATCCTGGTGAAATCGTTGCCCGTATGGCTGATGTTATAATAATAAATAAGGTCAATTCAGCGACAAAAAAAGAACTATCTGTATTAGAATATGATATTAAGACCATAAATAAAACTGCAAATATTATATATGCCAACTCTTTAGTTATACCAGATAGACCTGAAATGATAAACGGAAAAACAGCGCTTGTAATAGAGGATGGCCCAACAATAACACATGGCGGCATGAGATTTGGAGCTGGAATGATTGCTGCAAAAAATAATAATGCAAAAGTAATACCTGCAAAAAAATATGCCGTTGGAGAGATAAAAAAGACATTTGAGAAATACACACAGTTGAAATTTGAACTACCTGCAATGGGATATAGTCAAGAGCAGATAAGAGACCTTAAAACTACGATAAATAACGCAAAGTGCGATATTGTAATCTCTGCAACACCTACACGCCTTGATAACATTATAAAAATAAATAAACCGTTCATTCAAGTAAATTACGAATTGCAGCCTAAAGACAATAGATTAGATAAGATATTAGAAAATTTTGCAAAAAAAAGTTGATTATATGAATATTATAACACACAAAGATTTGAAAGTAAATAATATCAAAAGAATTTTTGAGATATCAGATAACATCACTTCTGGAAAAATTAGAAAGTTGAAGAATGATCCCACAATTGCCCTATTTTTTGCTGAAGCATCCACAAGAACAAGAGTGTCATTTGAAGTTGCCGCAGCAAAACTTGGTTGTAAATCTATTTACATTGATGCACATACCTCACAAACATCAAGAGGAGAGGAGCTTGCGGACACCGCTAAAATACTTAGTTTATACTGTGATTTTATTGCTGTAAGAATAAACGAACATGATAAATTAGAGGCCATGGCAAATGCGGCAAGCATACCAATCATAAATGCACTAACACACTTAGAACATCCTACACAAGCATTGGCAGACTGTTATACTATAAAAACAATAAAAAAGAGCCTAAAGGGACTTAAGATTTCATTAATTGGGGACATTGCTCAAAATACATTTAATTCTTTGATGGTAACAGCGGCAAAGCTTGGAGCAGACATCTCTTTAATAGGTCCAAAAAGCATACAACCAAATAACATTTATGTAAATGAAGCAAGAAAGTACTCAAACGTTTATATTAGCTCTGATATAAAAAAGGGTGTTGAAAATTCAGATATCATATATACAGACACATTTGTTAGTATGGGAGATGAAAAGGAAGCAAAAAAAAGAAGAGCACTCTTCGCACCATACCAGTTAAATTCAAAGGTTTTATCATATGCCAAAAAAAGCTGCAATGTAATGCACCCCCTTCCAGCACATAGAGGTGAGGAGGTAACTGCAAAGGTAATAGATGGGGATAGAAGCATAATATGGCAGCAAGCAAAAAACAAACAGATTATTGAGATGGCTATAATTGACTATTTATCCCAAAATAAATAATCAATATATCATTGTTCCAGATTTGCCTTTTAATATTTCATTG
>JAJZDG010000070.1 GCA_021828705.1 Microcaldota archaeon
ACATTACATGGTGTAGGTATATGCCCTTGCTTTATTTGATATTCTGTTCTATCCTGAAACGTCCCGCTATTCACTATTTGTACGCCATGATACTCATCAATTCCGTTTTTGTGTATGTGCCCCATATGTAATATGTCTGGAACGTTGTCTATTACCAGCGTATCATATCTGGTAGGAACTATTGTATTGCCCCCATAAATGGGTGATAAGTGCCTTCTTTTTAGTATTTCAATCATGGCGCTTTCTGGTTTTGCATAACTCATATTTGGTATTGACCTTATAATTGAATCGAGCGATGTGCCGTGGTATGTTAATATTTCTAGGCCATGCACAGATATGTAATTGGGATTTGGTACAAAATGAACATTATCTAGTTTTACATTTATCAAATCACTGCCAAGTTCTGGTTGCGGTTCAGATTTTTGAACGGCATCATGGTTGCCTGGAAGTACAAACACCTGTATATATTCTGGTATTTCGCTAAGAAAATTTGCAAACACCTCATATTGTTTATATATATCTAAGATTGCAAGGTCTCTATCATGTCCTGGATATACCCCAATACCGTCAACAATATCCCCTCCAACTATCATATACTTTATCTTTCCTGCAAGCTCTTTGGATTTGGTATCTATATTACCATTTAGCCACTCTAACATACGCGAAAAATTCTTTTCCATAAATAGCTTACTACCTATATGTGTGTCAGATATAAGGGCAACCGCAATATCCTCTGTTATAGTCTTTCTCTCCTTTATTGGAATATCGGGCCATAAAAGCTCCCGTGCTATTATAAATGGGCCTGAGATTTTTCCGCGTATTGCAATGACTTCATCATTTATTATCTTAGATGCGCTCTCGAATAATTTTTTTAGTTCATTATTTGGGTTATTCATGAACATTATTTTAGATTCGTCTGTCTCATCCTCTATCACGACCATTATATTTCCATTTTTTGTGGTTATTTTATTCGAGACGATACCTACGATGACTACCTCTCTACCATCAGTATAATTTTTAAGTGTTTCAAGATTGTGCGTTATGGAATATTTTCTGTGCGTTGCAAATATATCCTTAATCGCATTGAGTCTGTCATTAAAATAGACTACAAAATCAGATACGGTTCCACCAGTCCTGTCTTTTCCCTTATTCATTATTTTGTAACTTGCTTCAAATTCATCAGCAATAGGTTTGAATGTGCTCGATCTATTTACTTCTATAGGCAGCGGCGCTTTTTGCATAAGTTCTTTTTTTATGATGTCAACAATATTTTTGATATCATTGTTTGTAGCGATTTTAAGCATCGGTGCGTCTTTTTTTAATTCTATTATTTTTTCAACAATGACATCTAAATCAATGTTGCTGATTATGTTATAATCAAAATCAGCGCTAAGTATGATATTTACTTTTGAAAGCTTTTTTACAAGCTCAATTTTAAGGTCATGACCAGCCATGTCAAATTAGCCCTTCAATGATTCAAGCATACTAAGTATATGCCATATCATTGTCCTAGCCTGGGCAGGCAGATTTATATCATTGCTAATGTTGTCAATGCAATATATAGCCCCAGATATCCTTACTGTATAAGTGCCTTCAGCGTTTAACTTTCCTTTAGCTTCAGATACCGCAGTTCTAACATTCTTTGGTACTGTCGGGTCCGTAGCAATATTTTCCATCTGCTTTGTTATCTCAGATATCTTTTTAGCTAACTCATCATTTTCCATAATTAGCACCTCCTCTAAGTTAGTGTCTTGTATATAACATAAAGAAAATATATAAAGTGTCTGTTATATCCTATATTCATTTTAGTACAATTAAGTGCTTATATTAAAGAAGTGCCTCGCCAAATATCCAAGTATTATAGTCCCAAATGCTGCGCCTAATGATATACCAAGCGTCATGCCTACTTTTCTTGTTATACTTACATTTGTTATTATGGCTATTATGGTGGCTACAATAGATAAAACTATTGTGGTAAATATTATAGAGAGTAAAATAGCAACAAAGCCACTATAACCTAAAATGAATGGTAATAATGGAAATATTGCACCAAAAAAGTAGAATACTCCAACGTATATGGCAGATACGCGCGCAGTGCTCTTTGATCTTTTTTTATCAATATTTACATTTTCTTCATAATCTGTAGATATATACGCTCCACCAGTCATTGATAATGTGCCAGATACTGCAATAATTAGACCACCAACTAGTACTAATATTGGGTTTTGCAATGCAGCCCCAAGGCCTACGGTGGCCGCAAGTACCTCAACTAGCCCATCATTCATTCCAAATGTAACATCACGTATATTTTTTATGACGTTGCTCCTCTTTATTATGCTGTTTTCAAACGGTTCCTCCTTGGTTCGTTGGTTTTTTTCTATTTTATTTAATACACTACGTCTTTTTTTATCAAGCGATTTTAGGCTTATTTTATCCAATTTCTTGTGGAATGATATTTCTCTGTACTCAATCATCTTTATGGCCATAGAATTTCCTAGCGTATATTTTACAAGGATAAATAAGGCCATTAAAATATTAACTAAAAATACGCTGTATCCTATACGTTTTTTTATAATAGTTTCCCACAATTTTTTATTGTTGTTTTCAAAATTGTACAGCTTATTAAATATCTCTTTTAGCTCCAAATTCTTTTCCCTAATGCTCAGCCGTCTATATAATTCTGCATGCATACTTTCCTCCTTGTATAATCTTGCAAGAATGTATTCATTGTCCACTGTATTCACTTACACCATATTTTTAGGATCAAGTATTTTATTAAGTTTATTTTTGTCTAATATGTGCAGGCGCATACACACATCCATTATACTGCTATTTTCTTTATAAGCACGCATCGTGATTTCAGATGCTTTTTGGTAACCTATGTATGGTGTTAACGCCGTAACAATTGAGAGATTTGATTTTAAGTGCGCATTTATCTGTGCAATGTTTGGCTCTATGCCAATTACACATTTTTTATCAAATGTTATTATGGCGTTGGAAAATATTTTTATTGATGATATTAATTCAAATGAAATAATTGGCATAAACACGTTGAGCTCTAGTTGTGCACCTCCAACAGCCCATTCAACCGCGCTGCAAGCACCAACTACATGAAAACATGCCATATTCATCATCTCAGCTATGCTGGGATTTATCTTTCCCGGCATTATGGATGAACCAGGTTGTACTGCGGGCAGTACAATCTCAGATATGCCCGATCTTGGACCAGAGCCCAATAATCTGAAATCATTTGCTATTTTGTTTATTTCTATTGCTGCAGTTTTAAGTATTCCGGATAACAAAAGCTCTTCTGTAGGATTCTGCATGCCTGAAAATATGTTTTTATTACCAGAAAATTTATGTTTAGTTAAAATATTTATCTCTTTTA
>JAJZDG010000071.1 GCA_021828705.1 Microcaldota archaeon
TCCATTAATTCAACTATCCTTAAAAGGCTTCCAGGCACACCATGTCCCTGATATATTGAAAAGCCAAATTTGCTCTCGGCAACTCCGCGCTCCATCTCGCTTACCTTCACCTTTATGCCATTAAATATGAACTTATTCGCCATTGCCTCTATCTTTGATATATCGCTATCAGACAAACGCTCATGATGGGCTATATCTATATGCGCTTTATTTGGCCCTTTATGCGCACCCTCCTGCCATGCATGCTTGCCGAGTATCTTGCGGCATGAAGCGCTTATTAAATGCGTAGCTGTATGATGAACCATAAGACGCAGCCTTCTATCTATATCCACCTCACAATTTACAATATTATTAACCAAAAAGTTAGGCTTGTCTTCTAGCGTATGGACTATGACACCATTTGAACTTTGAACATCTACCACAGTTATGCCATTTATCATTCCAAAATCCGCTTCCTGTCCCCCACTCTCAGCATAGAATGGGGTCTTGTCAAGCACAACCTCATTGCCTTCAATCTTTATTGCTCTTGCCTGTGCTTTTGATGTAAATGAATAGAAAAGCTTTTCAGTTTTAGGTAGTGTAGAAGTGTCAATATAGGATTTTGAAACCTTTGTTTTTTTCCCTTCAGCGAAATTACTTTTTATTATGCTTGAATAGAAATTCTCTGGTATTTCCACATTAATGCCCTTTGACTTTGCAACTATAGCTATATGCTCAGGAGTTATACCATTGCTTTCGTAGAGCAACTTTAACTTATCAGTAGTTATGCTCTCTTTTTTTGCGAGCATAGTATCTACAATCTTTCCTGCAGCGCTCTTTGTTGCATCATAACGTTTGCGCTCAACCTCCATTATATTAGGCATCTCAGTCACACCATCAGAAAGCTCATCATATAAACCTTTGAGCTCGCTTGCGTGAAGTTCCATTAATTTTATTATATCAAGATTGATATTATATTCATCAACCAAATCAAACATCCTTCTAAGTATTATCCTAAGATTGTACCCTCCACCAACGTTACTAGGAAGCGCACCGTCAGTAACCCCAAATAATAGGCTTCTTGAATGATCCGCTATTGCATATGCGGCCTGCATGGGTTTTATAACATTATAATAATCATCTTTTGTTATTTTGGCACGCTTTATTATATAATCATCAAATTTCTCTAAGGTTTGAGCATCCCCCACATTCACAAATCCCGAGATATCAGCAACCTTTCTGTATATTTTTCTATCAAATATTATGCCAGAGCTCTTTGCTATATACTTTAACTGCTTACTAAATGAAGCATCATAAATCGTATCTGCGCCAGTATAAAACCATAAAAGACGCTCAAATCCCCAGCCCACATCCACAACCATTCCGTCTAGCTCCTTTATCTTATTATTTACATATTCATATTGGGTAAAAACACTATTTGACAATTCTATTCCGCCAGAGAAGCTCTCAAGGCATGGACCAAATTCAGAAAAATCACCCATTGCCCAAACATCCTCTATATACGTTAGACTCTCGCGTTTAACGCCAAGAACTTGTGTCATAAATTTATAATTAAGATCTATCGTCTTATCGCGCCAGTACCCTTCCTTTGGGTAATTAAACGCATGTTGACCCGTCATCATAAATGAGGTTAAATGTCTTCCAGTTATACCAACATTTGGCACGTCATTAAATCGCATGCACATCTGCGGCACTATTAGAGGATTTGCGCCATATTCAAAACTCATCAGTCCATTCTCTATGCGCTGAAAATCCTGTATGCTTGCTATGGTAAAATACAGATCCTGGCGCCATCTGCTAACTACAGGATATCTATCTATAATTGCATGATTATTCTTCTTGAAAAAATCAGCAAACTTATTCCAAAACTCAACATATGAAATATCCTTTGGCACATCCTTTATAAATGTATAAGGCTCATGCTCCGGATCGCCGCATAATTCTCTACCATTATCAAGAGTCCAGAAATTCTTTTTGCACTCTCTGCACTGCTTTCTTATAAAACCCTCATTTGAAAATAATTCCGTCTGATAGTAATCCTTGTATTTGCTGCTAAAATCGCGCCTGAGCTCATCCTTATCCAACGTACCCATTAAATCACTATGTTTTTATATTGTCAGAAGTATACCAAACCTTGCATTTATTTCCAAAGAAGCTGCAGAATTTGCATTTCCATTGTTCATTCTCTGGAACTGTAAGAGCCTCGCGCAGTCCATTCCAATACTTCAATGAATAGGACATTAGCTCATCATATTCCTTATCTGTATAATTTAACTTATACATTTTTATTAGTTTCTCAGTGAACTGATTGCTATATCTAATGTACATAGTATTACTTATTTCAGGAAGGCTCTTTATGATATTAAAGAAGTTTTTTAATATACCATCTATTCCACGGATATTGCTTGGTATATTTAGCATAGAAATCTGCTGCTCAAATTCCCTTGTTAATGATAGATTCTTTATCCAATAGTCATCGCGAAACATATCTATAGTATATTTTTCGCTCTTTAAATCTTCAAGCATCTTTTTATATAATATTACCTGTACCCGATGTGTTAGCAGCTGCGCTGCATATGGAGGTTCATCCTTAGTCTTTGTCTTATTTTCGAGTATTATTATTGCATTATCTTTCATATGCAATTGGTCTATTTTACCGCGTAGGCTTATACCACCTATGCGCCCGAATATATTGACCTCGCGCGTCTTCTTACTCTTTAATAACTCGGATATCCCAATATAATTTGTATAGAGCGTTTTATATACAAAATCAGCATAACTCTTGGGCTCAAGATCAACTTGTATGTTTATCTTGTTCTCAAGCAGCTCATGTATCTTCTTTCCCACCTTTTCAGCTTTTGTCTGGGAGCTCCCATAGATATATTCAAGCTCCATCTTTTTTTCGCACCAGTACTGTGCGGATATGTCCGTAACGCTAATGCTCTTCTTTCCGAGCTTTCTCATTACGCCATTCATAATTCATCAGCCCGCCAACCAATCGTCATTGCCCGAATGGGCTCAGCGATTACCTCAGTCATCATCAGAATTAGTTTATGCACATAAATTAATAATATGTGCTATCAACAAAACTGTAATAATATTATAGAATTATAACGCATAAAATTGACTAAATCAATTACATGCCAAATTAATTACGCACTTGTAGTCACTAAAGTTTCTTAAATATTTATATAATTTTCATAGACAAAAAGACATCAGTAAAATAAATACCTGATTATATTGTTCTGTAATAAAACAGAAATATTTATATATTGTTCTGTATAAAAACAATTATGGAGTTTAAAGAAATTTTTGAAGAATGGGATGTCTACGCTAGAAAAAAACAACTACTCGATAGA
>JAJZDG010000072.1 GCA_021828705.1 Microcaldota archaeon
ATTCAACCGCGCTGCAAGCACCAACTACATGAAAACATGCCATATTCATCATCTCAGCTATGCTGGGATTTATCTTTCCCGGCATTATAGATGAGCCAGGTTGTACTGCTGGTAGTACAATCTCAGATATACCAGATCTTGGACCAGAGCCCAATAATCTGAAATCATTTGCTATTTTGTTTATTTCTATTGCTGCAGTTTTAAGTATTCCGGATAACAAAAGCTCTTCTGTCGGATTCTGCATGCCTGAAAATATGTTTTTATTACCAGAAAATTTATGTTTAGTTAAAATATTTATCTCTTTTAAAATATTTTTTTTATAATCAAATTTTGCATTAATTCCAGTACCAATTGCTGTTCCTCCTATCGGGACCTTTGAAAGTATTATTATTGCATAATTTAAATGCCCTATAATATCATGCAGTGAAGAAGCGTATCCGGAGAATTCAGAACCTAAACTAATTGGCACTGCATCCTGGAGGTGTGTTCTGCCGACTTTTATTATATTTTTAAAAGCGTCAGCCTTTTTGTTTAATGTTTCCTCTAATGATCGAATGCTTGGAAGCAGGCTGTTTTTAATTAAAAGCACTAACGCTATATTCATTGCAGTGTGGTATGTATCGTTTGTAGACTGCCCCATATTAACATGATCATTAGGGTTTATTATATTGTATGAACCGCGTTTCTTTTTTAGCAGCTCTAACGCCCTATTCGCTATTACTTCGTTGATGTTCATGTTTGTATTCGTTCCCGCTCCCGCTTGGAATACATCTATTTTAAACTGGTCAGAAAGTTTATTGCTAATAATTTCATCGCATGCTTTAATTATTGGTTTTCCAATTGTACTATCTAAGGCGCCATTTTTCATGTTTGCAATTGCTGCACTCTTTTTTATTATTGCATACGCTCTTATAATTTCAGAATTTATATGTATTCCTGATATATTAAAATTTTTAAGAGCTCTTTGTGTTTCAGACCCATAGTAAGAATCATACGGAACTTCAATATCCCCAAGTATATCATGTTCCTTTCTAGTTTTCATATTCAGACTAAAACAAATAAAATTTATATGTCTTGTTTATTTTTGGTGCAAAATGAAGCTTTTATAATTTATGTGCAGAATCTAAATTGTGTTATAAATGGCAATAAATGACTATAACTGCTATGTGTGCAATAAACTAATAGATTTAGAAGAGTATTACTATGTGTATACTGGAAGGCTTCAGCAGGGTGTTGAGAGCAATAAGTCAACAAAAGAATATGTTTTATGCAGAAATTGCTTTAATCAAATAAACGCAGAGTTATTGATATCAATGGAGCGTCAAAAGAAACGTTTTTCTCAAAATGAAAAGAAGGATTAAAGTGCTATGGATAAAAACAGTATTATAAATCCAATCGCAACAGATATTTCTGTTTGTCCTAAATTAATTACGTAAAATTTGTTTAAAAATCCAGATAAAACAACGATCATAACCCCTATGAAAAATATGGGGAATTTGTACTTAGATTTTAGATATTTCATACAATCACAATTTTAGGAATGTGATGTCAAGAGGCATTCCTGCTGTTAAACCCCTTAAATAAAGGTCAACAAATATTATGAATACAAGGCTTATCCATGCCAGCTGCTCGTGGTGTTTATTAAGCCATGATTGTTTATCATATAAATTCTTTATCCCTGCGCCATAGCTCATACAACTATAACAATCTTTTCTTCCTCCAATAAGGCTGCGTAATGAGTGGCATGATAATACATATAATGTTATAAATATTGCATTTACAAGCAAGAGCACGCTGCCCAACCTGAATACAAATATATTATTTATGAATAGAGATGTGTAAAAATCGTAATAAAAGAACGGAACTATAAGTATTGAAACATAAAGAAAATATCTGTGCAGATTTTCAATCTTAAATAGACCACTAGTCTCTCCAGTGTATGTTCTTTTCATAGAATCGAGTCTATTTTTAAGATCGCATCCGATAGGGTGCTTGAATATGTGTCTGTTGTAATCTTTTCTATAAGCATAACAGGTCAGCCTATACAATCCTACAAACGGCAATATAAATATTGTTGGCGAGTAGAACGGGTCAATATATCCGGAAATCTCTTTTACCGGAAATATGAGAAAAGCGGATAGACCAACTATTAGCATGATTATGAATGCATACAGTCTTGGATTGAATTCAAGGAATTCCGAAGGTATATACTTATTTTTAAAATCATTGACATTCATTTTTTATCCCTATTACTTTTATTTTTCAATTTTTTTATCAGCATCATTATAGGATCATACATATTATCCGCTGCTCTCTCCTTTTCAGGTATTATTGCATTGTCTGTTATTTTTATGTGTTCTGGGCAGACTTCCTCACAGCATTTTGTTACATTGCAATAGCCAAGTCCCATATCTTTTGTCAGGCTTTCTGATCTATCTAATACGTCCATTGGGTGCATGTCAAGCGCAGCCGCTTTTATTACGTGCCTAGGGCCAATATACTTTGTATTATGGTCTCTGACAACATGGCATGTGTCCTGGCATAAAAAGCATTCTATGCATTTTCTAAATTCCTGTGCTCTATTGACATCTATGTCATATATGGTCCATGGTTTTTTACCCATATTTTTTGGTGTAAATTCTGGTATTTTTTTATCAATCTCAAAATTTATTGACACGTCTGTAACTAAATCCTTTACTAATGGGAATGCTTTCATTGGATTAACAGTTATAACATCCCCCATTTGTTCTACTCGTGTTTTGCACATTAATTTAGGATAACCATTTATTTCAGCAGCGCATGAACCACATCGCGCCGCCTTGCAGTTCCAACGAACTGATATTGTTGAATCATAATGTTCAACAATATAATTTACGCCATCAAGGACTACCATACCCTCCTCCATTGGCACATCAAACTCATCATATCTATAATCGTTGCTAATTTTTGGATCTTTTCTGTAAATTTTGAATTTTACTTTTTTATTTGTCATATTTTTCCTCACCAACAATATTTTGCAATTCCTTTGGCATTTCTGCTATTTCGCTAAAAGATAATTCTATTTTGTTATTTTGCATTTTAGATACAATATTCTTCTTCCATTTTTTATCTTTTTTTGGGAAATCGCTGCGTGTGTGCGCACCTCTACTCTCTTTTCTTTCAATAGCGCTTCTAACCATACATTCTGCGAGCAGTGTCATATTATCTAGTTCTATGCATTCTATTAATCCCTGGTTGAATGCAAGCCCACCTTTAACTGAGACTTTTTGGCATGCTTTTTTTATTTTAAGAATTTCAGATAAACATTCTTTCATATCCTTTTCATTTCTTATAATTCCA
>JAJZDG010000073.1 GCA_021828705.1 Microcaldota archaeon
AGAATTGCAAAAGAATGGTAAGATAGGCAGAATAGAAATTGATACTAACACATCAGGCAGCAAGACTTATGGAAAATTGCATTTACCATCATCGCTAGCGCGTGTGGAGACGTGTATACTTGCGGCTGCTATCGAATCTGTTGATAGAGTTGGACCATTTGAAACATTCTTTAAAGTTGAAAGAATAGAGGATACAAGAAATGAAAAGAGAAAGAAGATTATAAACAGAGCAAAGGACCTTGTCAGAACATTATTGACTACAGAACTTCCAGATAGTAAAGAGATCAGTGATCTGGTAGAAACAGATGTTAAATCTAGTACGGTATCTACGTACGGTCAGGATAATCTCCCAGCGGGTCCAGATCTTTCAAAGAGCGATGAGGTAATAATTGTCGAAGGAAGAGCAGATGTTATAACGCTCTTAAAAAATGACGTTACAAACTGCATCGCAATAGGTGGGGCATCTGGCGTTGTTCCTAAAACAGTAATAGAGTTATGTGCACTAAAGGAGTCTACTGTCTTTGTTGATGGGGATAGAGGAGGCAATATGATATTGAAAGGATTGCTTAAAGAGGCCGATGTTGATTTCATAGCAAAAGCACCTGACGGAAAGGAAGTTGAGGAGCTTACCAGAAAGGAGATAATAAAATCGTTGCGCAATAGAATACCACTAGAACAATTTTTACAGCATAACAGCGGCTTTAAGGATGTGACAGAAAATAATAAAAATGGCAGCAAACCACGGGAGGATAGGCCAAGTGAAAACAGAAATGATGCCCAGTCATATGAGAATAGAAATGATTTCAGGCAACAGAACCGCCAAAGAGATGAAAGGCCAAGTGAAAACAGAAATGATGCCCAGTCATATGAGAATAGAAATGATTTCAGGCAACAGAACCGCCAAAGAGATGAAAGGCAAATTGAGAATAGAGGTAGACAAAGCAATATAGAAAACCAGGATTCTAAGCCTCTTAGCCCATCTAGAATAACAAATAATTTGGAGCGTAAAGCCCGTGAACGCCCAGAAAGAATGTATAACGATAACAACAGACCTACCCAACGTGGCAATGATGATTTTGGCATACGCGGAATTGATGAGGAGAAAAAACCAATAGAAATTGAGGATATACCGTTAATGGATGAGCAGAAAAAACCTTACGTGCCAAATGACATATATATGAAATCGCTTGATGAATTAAACCATACATTACGCGGAAGGCTGTACAAAAAAGATTCTGTTGTGATAAAAGAAGTTCCAATACGTGAATTAATACAATCGATACAGGATACTCCAGATGTATATGCAATAGTGTTTGATGGCATAATAACACAACGCCTTGTCGAAATTGCGTATAAAAATGGAGTTAAAGAGATATATGCAATAAGATCAAGCCAGATATCAAGAGTATTCCCAGACCTTAACACATATACAAAAGAGAGCGCATAATTGCATTTTAAATTTAGGTATGTTAAATGCAAACACGAGAGCATACGCATGCATATTCTGAGATAAAGGAGATAATAATAGCTGATGCTGTTCTTATATTTGCATTTACATTTACGCTCACAGGCGGAATTTTTAGCCCTACAAAATATTTTTTAAGTTCATTTCTTTATGATCTGCCAATAGTCGCAATAGGCGTAACGCTCAGCTTTGTGCTGCATGAATTAATGCATAAGTTCATAGCCCAACGTTATGGTGCAATAGCTGGTTTTAAAACATCACAAAATGGGCTCATAATAACGCTTGCGACAGGATTGATGGGATTCTTATTAGGCATACCTGGAGCCACAATGATATACACAAATAACTTTACAAAAAAAGAGAATGGTATAGTGTCTATTGCTGGGCCACTAACAAATCTCGCCATTTTCCTTGGCGCATTTATATTAACTATAATATTGGCGCCCGCACAAAGCAGCTATATTTATAGCATATTGTCATTCACCATATTTATAAGCGTATTTCTTGCATTTTTCAACATGCTGCCGATATTCCCACTTGACGGCAGCAAAGTGCTCGCATGGAATAAATCTTATTATCTTGTCACAATGGGCATAATATTTGTTCTTATGATAATCTTTACAGGGATACCGATAATAACTATAATATTTATGATTTTCATAGCTTTGATGCTATCAATGTTTTATAGAAATATTATTTGATTATTCTTAAAATTCAGCGAAATGAATAAATAGCGTTGCGAATAAATACTTATATCTTATAGCCCCATCGTCTAGTGGTCTTTGCATTTATGCAACTATAAAAGGACGGCGGCCTCTGGAGCCGTAAACGCCAGTTCGAATCTGGCTGGGGCTATTTATTTTAGTAAAACATACTAGTAGACTTGTTTATAAGGTTTCAGTATTTTAGTCTTATTATGAGGGATGGTGCCATTTGGCCCAACTCAAATATATGTAATAACTGTGGGAAGGGTCAAATAATATTTGATGGGATACGCCATGAGTATTACTGCTCTTTATGCGGCATTATAATTGATGATTTACCTATCGATTTTTATGATGGGTCCTCTTTTTTTGAAAGTGATAATCCACCAGCATATTCAATAGTTAGCGCAATGAAAGTGAATAGGAGCCTTGGAACTGACATAGGAATTGATGTTGCTAAATTTACAAAAATAAAAAATAGGTATTTAATAAAAAATAAAATGAGTACAATCGAGAGAAATTTTTCTCGTGCGCTGCCATATTTGCAGTTAGCATGGGCATATCTTTCCATGCCTAATGATCTAAGAGTTGGCTCGACAATATTGTATAGAAAATGTATAGACATGGGCATAACAAATGGCAGAAAAACTGAAGCGATGATTTATGCTATAGTATCATTAAAATGCGCAGAGGCACACATACAACGCAGTAGAAGCACATTAAAAATTTTATTTGAATTAGATAATGAAGAAATTGAAAGCTGCAAACACGCAGTCGAAAATATGGTAAATATAATCAATAGATACATTAAAATAAAAACTTCGTTAAATAATTTATTTGATAATAGAAATTTAGATGACAGTGCAAAAGAGATGGCTATTAGAATGCTTGATTTTATCATTAAAAATGGGGAGTATCAAAGCATTGATTGTGATAATTTAGCAACATTAATATTTAGGCACATAAAAAATATTGACTAAGTCACAATATTATTAAGTTTTGCTTTGTAATTATGTTGAGTGATTATATGGATTATACAATTGAAGGATCGGATATGCAAA
>JAJZDG010000074.1 GCA_021828705.1 Microcaldota archaeon
TTCTAGTAATTTATTTGAATATATATCTGCATCACAGTATTTGCAATGTAAATTACATTTACTAGATATTTTAACTATCAATACCAATGAATTAACCATTGGTCCTAATGTAACATCTTCATTATCAATATTATATAATATTTTTTTTTCTTCAGTGGTAAAATTATACATCAAACCACATTAAAGTAAACAGAAAGTTAACCGTCATTTGATCTGCCCCATCTACCCCAATGTCTACTCCAATTATCACTCCAATCCTCATGAGGACTATTTTCATTACCTTTTTTATTTTTTATAGGTATAACTAGTTCTCTTCTTATAAATCCAATCATAGGTTTTTTTAGCAAGTCCCCTGTCCCTCTATGCTCAAAATTTTTCAAGACATTGGTACATTCAATTACGTCAAAATTGGTTGGTGTAATTTCTCCAACATCTTTACGTTTAGGTTCTTTTATTGCTATAGATACCATGTTATTACCAAATAAATACTAAATAAACTATTATTTAAATATTTACTTTAGTTTTAAGTTTGTTATGTATGACTTAACTGCCGTAATTTTAGCACCTACATACCTATAATATATATTTTTGCTGTAAAATGTATGAATTGTAAGTGTGCATTAACATATTGTAATGTAACATTTGATTTGGTGTGCTTAGTTTATGCAAATTTCTGATCTTCAAAAAATAGAAGAGTCCATACTTGGCGATTGGAACAATTCAAAAATGCGTGAAAAGGTAAATGCATTAAATAAAGGCAATAAAATATTCTTTTTTCTTGAGGGGCCTCCATATGTAAATGGTGAATTACATTTGGGACATATACGCGGATATGCTAGAAAGGATGCCATTTTAAGGTATAAGCGCATGTGTGGTTATGATGTTTTTGATAGGGCGGGATTTGACGTGCATGGCCTTCCAATAGAAAATAAAGTGGAAAAAAATTTAGGATTAACTTCAAAGCGTGACATAGAATCTAAAATAGGCGTAAAGGCATTCATTGCACAATGTACTGATGCATATAAAAGCTATTTATCAAAACAGATATCAGATGCATTGCGTTATGGCGTATGGTTTGATTTTGAAAATGCATATATTGCCGCAAATCCCGAATATATAGACAAAAGTTTTCAGGTATTCAAAAAAATATATGATAAAGGGCTCGTATATAAAGGTATAAACGTGATGCCTTATTGTATACACTGCGGCACAGTGCTTGCAAAGGGACCAGAAATAGAAGAAGAAGAGGATAATGATCCCTCAATATATTTTACGTTTAAGATAAATACTAAATTATCAAAGCCAAAAATAATAATCGATGATAATACATACTTATTGATTTGGACAACGACGCCTTGGACAATTCCTGCTAATATGTCAGTTGCCGCAAATCCCGATGCATTATACGTAAAGGTTAAAATTGAAGGCAAAACGATGATACTCGCAAAGGATAGATTAGAAGCAGTATCAAAGGAATTTAGCTTATCCCCTATAATAATTGGAGAATTTAAAGGCCTAGAATTAGAGGGATTATATTACACAAATCCTATGGAAGATAATTTACCAAAACAAAAAGAATCAAGAAAATACCATAAAATACTCTTTTCTAATGAGCTTGTTAGCATGTCGGATGGAACGGGACTTGTTCAAATAGCTCCTGCATATGGCCCTGAGGATTTTGTCATAGCAAAAAATAACAAGGTGCCTATGCTCTCTATTGTGGATAATGATGGAAAATATAACTCTGATGCAGGCAAATATGCTGGTATGCAATTAATACATGATGCAAACAGGGAAATAGAAAAGGAATTAAAGGCATTTGGTTCATTACTGGGCAAAGGTAATATACTACATAGTTATCCACATTGCTGGAGGTGCCATAATAAATTAGTTTATCTGCCAACAGAGCAATGGTTCATAAATGTGGCTAAACTAAAGAAGAAAATAATAAAGCAGTGTGATAAGGTCGCATGGTACCCCCCAAAATTAAAGGACTGGTTTATAGAGACAATAGAATCTGCGCCAGATTGGGTGGTTAGTAGGCAGCGATATTGGGATATACCATTACCTATATGGGTGTGCGATAAATGCAAAGATATACAAGTAATCGGATCATTTAGCGAATTAAAATCCAAGAATCAGAATATAAAATATACCTCAGAGGATTTGCATAGGCCTGTTATAGATAGTATTGAATTTAAATGCTCAAAATGCGATGGAGTGATGCATAGGGTAAGTGATGTTTTTGATGTATGGTACGATTCTGGCGTTGCGCATACGGCAAGTCTTAGCGAAGCGGAATTCAATAGCATGTTTCCAAATGCTTTTGTAACTGAAGGTCCAGATCAGCTTAGGGGATGGTTTGCAACACTAATGAAAACAGGAGTTGCAGCTTATGGCAAATCCCCATTTAAGACTATATTAATGCAGGGATGGGTAGTTGATTCAAAAGGAGAAGCAATGCATAAGAGCAAAGGTAATTATGTATCCGCAAATGAACTTATAGGAAAGTATGCACTTGATGCTGTGCGCGCATTTACATTATTGCATGTTTCACATGAGAGCTTAAAGTTTAACACAATAGAGATAAAGGATATGGAAGCTATGCTATTATTACTACATAATGTTGACAATCTTATGACTGAATACTCCTCATTGTTTAAATATGATCTAAAGAGTATAAAGAAGCCTAAAAATTCAAAAGATGACATCTATAATTCATGGATAATGTCAAGGTTGAATCAGACAATTAAGGATGTAACCTATGCATTTGATAAATATGAAATAGATTATGGCATGGCCAAACTGCTTAAATTTGTAATAGAAGATTTCAGCAGGTTCTATTTAAAAATAGCAAAAAAGCAATTATCCGATTCTTCTAAGGCTAAGGCGCATATTGCTCTAAATAACATTAATTATATAATGTATAACATAGTGCTGCTTTTAGGTCCAATATGTCCTTTTAATACGGAATATCTATATAAAAAATTATATAATAAAAAAGAATCTTTATTCATGGAACATTGGCCAAAGTATAAGGAAGACAATATAGATAATGTATTAGAATCAGAGTTTGAAATGGCATCTAGCGCAATATCTGCAATACTTAGCAATAGGGAAGCGCTTAATGTTCCATTAAGGCAGCCTATCGCAAGTGCGACAATAGAGCTTACGGATGA
>JAJZDG010000075.1 GCA_021828705.1 Microcaldota archaeon
CTGCTTGAACCATTTGAACGCCTTTGCATACCACACATTGAAAATAATTATCTTATAAAAATAGAAAGCGACCATGCAAAATCTCTACTCTATTCTTTGGGTTTTGTCGATGATAATAAAGTAACTGTGTCAAAAATATCATCAATGCAAAATGTAAATGAATTAAAGACATTAACTATTGTAAATACAATAGCTCCATTCACGATAATGAAACGCTCAACAAGAATTGGTGGTAGGATAGGAAGGCCTGAAAAGGCAAAAGAACGACTTACAAAACCCCCACCACAAGTATTATTCCCTATAGGCGAATATGGAGGCAAGGAACGTAATGTTATCAAAGCTTATCTTGCCGATAAAAAAAGATTGGGTGGTCCAACAATGGAGATGGATATTGCCGCATATAGATGCAGCGTAGGGCGTGAAACATTATATTCAATCTTTTGCGAACAGCATAAATGTAGAGCTAGTATTGAGAGAATTTGTAATAGATGCGGCAGAAAAATATTATCAGATATCTGTCCAACATGTGAAGGCATTGGCATTGCACACCAGGTGCAAAAAATAGATATGAATAAACTAATGGAACAGGCATGCAAGCGCGTAGGAGTTAATGTTGCATCCATGCCAAAACTAATCAAAGGAGTTAAAGGAATCGTAAATAAGACAAAGGAGGTTGAAGCATTAGAAAAGGGGCTTCTTAGAAGCATAAATGGCATTTATATATTCAAAGACGGCACATCAAGATTTGATGCGACAGACGTACCAATAACGCATTTCTATCCAAAGGAAATAGAATTGCCATTAGATAAGCTGCATGCACTTGGTTACACAAAAGATTATTATGGAAATGAGATAACAAGCAGTGACCAGATTGTTGAGATAATGCACCAGGACGTCATATTAAACAGAAGAGGAGCTGAATATATGCTAAAAATTGCAAGATTCGTAGATATGCTTCTTGAGCGCTATTATGGAATGGAGGCATTTTACAATTTAAAAGGAATTGATGATCTTATTGGACATTGCGTGGTCACATTATCGCCACACACATCAGCCGGAGTCCTTTGCAGAGTCATTGGATTCACAGACGCGAATGTAGGACTTGCACATCCTTATGTAATATCTGCCAGAAGAAGAAACTGTGATGGTGATGAGGATACAACAATGCTACTGCTTGATATGTTAATAAATTTCTCGAAAAAATATCTTCCCACAACAATAGGCGGGACTATGGATGCACCTTTGATATTAACCGCAAATGTAAAGCCTGAGGAGGTTGATGATGAAGTGTGGGAGATGGAAATAGTTGATGGCTTTGATTTGGATTTTTATGACAAAACATTACTACGCTTAAATCCTGGAGAAACTAAAGTTGAGAGAGTCGCAAATAGAATAAATAACAATACAGTATATTCGCAGCTAAAATTTACACATCTAAGCGGCCCTACTGTGCTTTTAGATGCACCAAAAAAGAGCATGTATACCAGACTAAAGAGCATGGATGAAAAAATAGATAGGCAATTTAAGCTTATGGATAAATTATGTACCATTGATAAAGCTGACACAGCAAGAAGGCTTATAATGAGCCATTTTATACCTGATCTTATTGGAAATTTACACTCGTTTTCAAAGCAAACATTCAGATGCGTTTCCTGTAATGCAAAATATAGAAGAGTTCCATTATCCGGAATTTGCAGAAAATGCAAGGGAAAACTCGTTCTTACAATATCAAAGGGAGGTATAGAAAAATACCTAAATACTGCAATAGATTTAGCGGAGAGGTATAAATTAGAGAATTATTTGACACAGCGGCTAAAACTTATAAAAACAGAGATAGAGACAGTTTTTGGAGGAGTAGGCGGCGGGGAAAAGCCCACACGACAGTTTAATTTATCAAGCTATATATGAGAGTGTATATAGAAAAATGTAATATTAGGACACTTTAAATATTTTTATAATAGATTTTAATCTTATATGCCAGGGTGGCAGAATCCGGTAACGCGTGCGCCTGGAAATTTGCCTAGATAGCGCATGTCCGCAAGGGCTTTAGGGTTCAAATCCCTACCCTGGCGTTTTATTATACAATTTTACAGTTTTACATAATTACAAACGCAATATATATTATATCTATTTTATGTTATTATTCTGTTACTATGGCTGATTTAGGCGCTGAAAATGATTATGTAAGCGAAGCAATGCAAATGGAGAATAGTACTGCAGTAGATCCTAAAATATCTAAAAGTAATGCATCTCTTTCAAATTCCGGAAAAGCGCACGTCTCCTTAATTGCAATTGCTCTTATATTTATAATTGCAATTTTTTCAAATTTAGGCGCAGTATTAGTATTTGGAGAATTAATAAGCACAATATTTGGCATTGTGATGGGAATTGTGGCGATAGTTACATATCCCTCCCTTGCAGATAGCGGCTATAGCGTATCCAAAGCAGTATACCTTTTTATCTTCTCATTTATGATTTCTATTAGCTATTTAATAGGAATAATTTTAGGCGGGGGTATTATTGGCCTTATAATAATGGCACTTGGTTTGTATTGGATATTATTACACAATAATTTAATCGGCTAAAGTCACATATACTTTAATCTTGATTATATACAATCATTCTGTTAGCTTACTTATTTTATTAATTATTTATAAGAACAGAATTATTTAACATGCCTATTGAGTTCGTATGGCATCGTAAACTTCATATTTTCGTCTATAACATTTAAGTCCTCGATTATTGCACCCTTCTCTTTGAAATGTGTTGCTATCGCTTGTATTACATGTTCCGGAGCACTGGCTCCTGCAGTTATCCCAAGTATACTCTTTCCATTCAACCATTCGCTTCTTATATCTAAAAGCGTGTCCACAAGATATGCATCCCTGCCCAATGCGCGTGCAGTCTCAACAAGCCTATTTGAATTTGAAGAGTTCTTGCTCCCGACAACAATTAATATATCACATTTTTTAACGGCAACCTTGACAGCGGCCTGTCTATTGGTCGTTGCATAACAGATATCATCTGATGGAGGGGATGAAATTTTAGGAAATTTCTGCTTTAATGCCTTTACAATACCATCACATTCGTCCACAGATAATGTGGTCTGCGTCAAATATACAAGATTATTTGGGTCTACAACCTTTAGATGCGCTACCTCTTCAACATTA
>JAJZDG010000076.1 GCA_021828705.1 Microcaldota archaeon
TTTTTCTATCACATCAAGATATTTTTTGGTAAAATCCGAGGATTTATTAACTTGGTAAGATGGTGCCCATTCAACTTTTAATACTGGGTAATCCCTATTTTTTTCAGATTGTTTTATTGTAAAAACGTGTCCTACTGCTGCAACAACATATATCTTATCCGCTCCATTATCTATTTCATAGTAGCTTACATTGCTTTTGCTTGATATGCGTTTTGCCCGCCCATCGCTAAGTGCAGCGGCAATCTTCCCTGCAACGCTGGGTTTCTCTGATACAATAAGCGTATTCATTTTATTCTGCCTATAAATTATTTCTTTTTAATTTTTGTATTGGTTATATGCGCCTTTTTAGGTACAATGCTCTTCTTTATTAGGAAAGGAACCTCAAAATCTTTGTTATCAACATTCGATAATATCCATCCATTAAGCACTGCTATTATAATTGCTATAATGGCAATTAAATAAAATATAATGCCTCCGCCGAAGATTATAAAAACTATTATTGTGATTAATGTCAATACTACTGTAAGAGAGGCAAATGATAATTCTATGCTTTTACGATCCATGTAAACACGTGATCAATTGAATATATATTTAGTTATATTTATAACACTTGTTGCTGCTTTTATAGCTGCGCTGGCGCAAATAATATTTAAAAAAAATATAAAAGGGGAGATAAAAAGCGTTAAGGGAATAATAAAACTTGCAAAAAATCAAATGGTGGTTATAGGCCTATTTATGTATCTTATTAGCCTTGTTGTTTATTTGTATGCTTTGCACGACGCGCCTCTATCATTTGTGTACCCAACATTTGCAAGCACATTCATATTCGTTTTTATACTAAGCGGAATTTTGCTTAAAGAAAAATATCCTATACATAGACTTATCGGAGTGGTATTGATATTTATAGGTATAATTATTGTTGGAATATCATTGTAGTGATAGAAATGAAAACAAAAACTATCAATATACTTATGCTTATATTTGGCGCACTTATGAGTGCGACTGGGCAATTTTTATTTAAGTATGCATTTTCTTTTTCATCCTATACATTATATTTGTATTTGCTTGTAGGCGTATTTTTCTATATACTCTCTACTGGAATATATTTTTATGTACTTAGTAGAACGCATTTGACATGGGCATATAGTATAGGTGGTTTATCATATGTATTTGCATTCATATTCGCAAATTTTATAGAACAAATCCCAATTTTGCGATGGATTGGACTTGCAATAATTACTGTAGGCGTATTCTTAATAGGTATGAGCTAAATAAATTATATAAAACGTTATCTGCTAAAAATACTCGGAATGTTTCCTACTATCGATTGGTACGCCTCGCATGATGTCCAATGTTTAGGGTCCCCCCCATCACTAATAATTTTTTTCGCATCTAATGCAGCTTTACTATTTAAAATATCAGTTATACTATAATTGTTCTCCCGTACATTTCCCAATTTTAAATCCCACATTATGGAGGGATATAGATTTCCGTAGCTATCCAAAAATACTGATGCCTCGATGCTTCTGTTTTTTATTGGTGGAACTCCTGTAGCAGCATATTTGGAAAGATTTTTGAGAAATGTGTTTTCAATCATCTGTATTGCACTAAATTGCCCTTCGCGTGACTTTACTATTTTAGATATTTCTTCAGATACGCTATTGGAATCAGGTGCAATCTGCATGCTGTCATTTCTATAGTAATTGCTGGATATCTGACCAAGGTTTATATGAAAATCGTTATATTTTATTTTTGGAATATCATTTTTAACGGCGTTAAATGTCTCAAAGAATTTTCCTTGATTCATAGAGCTTAATGTATACCCAAAAACAAAATAAAGATTTTTGTATTTTGTTTTTAGTTGCAAAAGACGCTTATACATGTTTATTACTTTATCATAATTGCCATTTATGCCTCTTATTTTATCATGCAGTTCTCTATATCCATCAAGACTTAATGTTATTGCAAAACGTGGTATGCCCATCTCTAATATCTCCTCTATTTTAGATATTTCCATATCTGGGTTGCATAAGGAGTTTGTAGGCATAGTCATTATGTATAGGTGTTTGGAGTTTTTATAAAATGCACGTGCAATATCTACAATATCGTTTCTTAAGAATACCTCTCCACCGGTAATCTCTATCCATTTAAAGTAATTGTTTTTTTCTGCAATTTCATTTATTTCATCAATTCTTAGTTCATTTTTGGGTTTTATTTGCCATATGTTGCATGTCAAACATCGAGATTGGCATAAATACGTAACAGAAAAATTTAATTTATAAGGGAGAGCTAAACGCGTAAAATTGGATTTTAATGCGATTGCCGCAAGGCCAAGCATTCTTTCAACAGCCATAGTACCTATTAGTTATTATTTTCTAATATATTTATACTTTTCTTGTTTATAAATACTATCAGCATGCCTGAATTGATAAGTATTGTTATTCCTACTTTAAATGAGAGTGAAAATATAGCTAAGGCTATAATGGGGATAAAAAATGTGTTGAAAGGGTATAAATACGAGATAATAGTGGTTGACGGATATTCATTGGACAATACGGATAAAATTGCAAAAAAGGCTGGAGCTAAAATAATATACGATAAAATAGGCAAAGGCAGTGCTCTTAGGAAAGGATTTGATTATGCTAAAGGCGATATAATAATATCTATGGATGCGGATTTGTCTAATGAGCCAAGAGAATTAAAAATATTGATCGCTGGGATAGAGGCAGGGTACGATATTTGTATGGGATCCAGATTTCTTTTAGGCGGCGGATCTGATGATATGCCCCTATTGCGGCGATTTGGGAATAGGGTGTTTGTTTTGCTGGTTAATCTAATATACGGCGCTAAATATACGGATTTATGTTATGGTTATAGAAGTTTTTCCAAAAGTGCAGTAAAGAGAATGCACTTAAAAGAGCGTGGATTTGGGATAGAAACGGAGATAAATATTTTTGCAAAAAAGTTG
>JAJZDG010000077.1 GCA_021828705.1 Microcaldota archaeon
ATTATCAAGCGAAACGTGATAGTACGCATATATCGCATCTATACTACTATAACTTTTCACCATTTCTAAGTTATTTTTTGCTATCGTATCATCAACTGCAGTTATGCTCCAGCGCGTAGGTACAAACTTTCTTTTTTTGGATAATCCAAATAATCCTGCTGAAAGCCCTTGCTGTATCTTTGAAACGGGAATGCCTCTCTCATACAATTCTATTATTGAGGTGCTTGCCTTTGCATCTGTATCAAAATAATAACGCTCTATTTTTTTATTGGCCTTTATATTATGCACTAAAAAAGAACGCATCTCGCCAGACGGGCCATATGGCTGTACCTCATCTGAGAGCGCAATTTTTACATAGGGTTTTCTTTTAAATCCTACCTCAGAATCAGCAGGCTTTTCTGCAAGTGCAAGATCGCGTATTTGCTGCTCCATAACACCCTTCTCAACATGCGATACATTAGATATGTATGTTCCACGTACAAGCTTTGAGCGTGAATCAACAATATTATCAATTGAAAAATGCCTCCATCTCTCTGGAGTTGCAAGTATTGATGTATCCCCAAATTCTGGGGGTATCATTGGCCCTATCATAACATTAGGATAATTATATCTACCAATGAATACGTCTGTAGGCGAAGAACCAGAGAGCTCAAGCTTTTCAGTTAACGGCATCATTTTTACTTTATAATAGTATCTAAGCAATGCCGGGTCTTTCATGTGTTTATATACGATGTCAGATCGTTTTACGCGCAGGTTTTTGTCTATCTCATCTAATATGCTACTTCTATTCATTAAAATAAAATGTCAATTCATTATTATAAACATTCTCAAAAATAACAGATTCTTTTTTATTGTTATCTTTGCAATTCTAAATGTGTTAAAATGGATGATTACAAAAATAGGCTTAAATTGATTTTTGATAATTCAAATTTAGACTATATTATATTGTCTAATGCTGCTGGGAATAACAGCAATTTTTTATACATGTCCGGATTGAAGAATGGTCTCTTTGAAGGGGCTATATTGCTATTGAGCAAAAACAAAATGGAATTATTAACCTCGATATTGGAATATGAGGAAGCAATATTAGGGAAAAATTCCATAACTGATGTCATAAAAATTTCCAGTAGAGAGGATTATGAGAAACACCTATTTAAAAAGACCAAAAATAAAGTAGTAGCACTGGATTTTGGTTCATTACCTTATAAAAGCTATAAAAATCTTAAAAAATTATTAAAACCAAAGAAAATAATTGACATATCTGGTAAACTTCAAGAAATGCGGTTAATAAAAACTGAGAATGAAATAAAACAAATTAAAAAGGCAGCATCAATAACAAAGCAGGTCTTTAATGTCATAGAGGATGATTTTAAGATTGGGGTTACTGAACTTGATCTTGCGGCAAAGATTGATTATATTATGATGCTAAATGGAGCGCAGGAACCTTCATTTACTAGCATTGTGTCCTTTGGTTCAAATGCGGCGCTGCCACATCATATGCCTTCAAATGCCAAGTTAAATGAGAACAGTTTTGTGTTATTGGACATTGGTTCTAGGTACAATAATTATTGTTCTGATATGACCCGAACGTTTATATTTAGGCCTAATAAAAAATCAAATAAATACAAACGCATGTCTGATATGTATGATGTTGTACTTGAAGCTCAAAAACTGGCGTTTAATTCATTAAAAGAGGGAGTTTTAGGCAGGGTGCCGCATAACATTGCAATGGATTATATAAATAATTACAAAAATGGGATATATAAAGGTAAATTTATACACTCACTAGGGCATTCGATAGGTTTAGATGTGCATGATAACCCGTCTATAGGACTATCACCAAATGTAAATGTTAAAATCAAAAGAAATATGGTATTTAGTGACGAGCCTGGGATATATATAAACGGTTTTGGCGGTGTAAGATTAGAGGATGACGTATTAATAACAAAGAATGGGGCAAAGTTCTTATAATAAAAATATATTGATTGTAGTAACATATTTCGTAGATTTGTGAATGTTATGTATAATTTTAATTTTAATATACTTTTGGTGTTTTAATTTACTAAATGCTCTTGAAAAAACAAAACCAATGACTCTAAAGGTTATTAACTTTTTCACATAAACTAATATGTGACTTTTATGTCAAATATCGCTTATATAATCCCGGGTTTTAATGAATATCCTGATAATATAGGATATAAAAAGATATCAGAAATTTTTAAACAGTTTGATATCGAACCGATAGTGATAAATATAGATTGGACTCAAAAAAATAAAACATTTTATGATTTTGTTGAAGATTTAGTAAAATACTATAATACAAAAAAACATAATGGCAATGTTTATCTTCTAGGTTTTTCTGCAGGTGCATGGATTGCGTTTATGGCTTCATTAATTATAAAGCCAACATGTACAATTACCTGTTCATTATCTCCATATTTTGAGGAAGATATGCGTTTTTGGAAAGAACAATGGATAAATGAAATAGGTAAAAAACAATTTGAAATGTTCAAAAACTATAAATTCAAAGAAATTGTAAGTGCTTCTAATTCAAAAATTATATTTTTATATGGGGAAAAAGATATAAATTTAGTAAAAGAGCGATCTAAAATTGCTCATAATAAAATAAAAAATAGTAAGTTAATACTTATACCAAATGCGGGGCATGATATAAGGCAACTAGAATATTTACGAGCCATACAAGAGGTTATAACTGCTGAAATTAATCATTAATTCATTTCAATCCTTTTAATTTATTGATAATCCTGTAAATCGATAATCTTTTTAATTGCATTTAACTATTGGCTTTATAATATTTTAGTATAAATGGCTCTGTTTCAATTTGTAATTTTACACAGAAGTGTTTTTAAATTATTTAATCCTAAACGTTAAT
>JAJZDG010000078.1 GCA_021828705.1 Microcaldota archaeon
GATGGGTAAAAATGCGCCTCTTACGACGCATAGACCGCTAGATCCAAATGAAATGTTAGAGTTATTATCAGAACATTCTGTATAGGCGCTTATGGCTTGATTTTAAGCATTCGCCCTTAAAAATGAGTGTAGCGTTTTATATCTTATAGCTGCGTCCTTATCATCACTATCTCCAATATAAACACTAGTTATGCCTGCTACCATTGCGCCAATAACATTAGTTATGCTATCATCAAGAAATAAGGTCTTGCTAGCCTCGTGATCTAATATTTCTAATGCTTTTTTATACGCTTTTGTCTCAGGCTTTAATAATGGATTTAACCGTTCGCTTCCTATAACTGTTTTAATAATGTTATCTAGTTTTAAAGAAGGCAATACCTCATTAACAACATCCTCTGAATTATTGGTTAATATCGCAATGTCAAGTCCATTATTTTTTATTTTATCAAGAGCGTAACTAACATACAAGTTATACCTGTCATTCTGCCTATATTTATATCTATTATACTCACCAAAAATGCGCTCTTTTACATATTCAGCATCTATCTCTGGATACTCCATAAAAAAAAGTTGTGATACTGTAACGTAATTATTTTTAATCATTTGTTCATTGAGCAAAGTTTGCGCAGCATCTATTGGAATTTTTTTATGTTCTGATATTATGCTGGCAGATCTATTTATAAATTCATCAAGCTCTTTTCTATTTGGACCTGGGACTACAACCCCATCAAAGTCCAATAAAAGTAGCGTCTTCCCTTCAATTAATTTTTTATTATTTTTTAACATTAAACTCAACAACTCCTAATATATCCTCCTTAATTTGCCTTCTTACGTAGCTATACAAATACTCCACAAATTCGCTATAATAAAGTTTTTTTATGGTATTCTCTTCAGGTAATACTATATTTAAAAGATTTGACAATCCTAAACTATATCTTGCCATATCTTTAATCCCTTCAAAGTCCCTTAAGAAAAGTCTGTAATATTGTTTTGAAAAATCATTTATCAATTTGGCATCCGCCTTACTATCATATGTGAGTGAATACTCATCATTATCATAAATTGCCCTATTGTTAGAAATATTAAGATAACAGTCGCAAAAATCCATAACATTATAGCCGAAATTGGATAAAAATTCTGCATCGACATCTGATGTAAATATAAAGAAAGGACCCTTATTTTTATGCGCCGCAATGCGTTTTTCAAGGTCCTCTTTTATTTTATGTAACTGTCTGCTATAAATCCTAAAATGCATTTTTAATGAGTGGAATTCTATTGCAAGCAATTTATCATTTATCATCATATTAGTAAAGAAATCCGGTTTTATGCTTTTTCTATTATCATATCTTTCCGGAAATATTCTTATCTGTTCCCAACATCCTATCATGTTGTTGCTTACTATTGTTGCCGCGGTAGCTAATTCTGGTAACGATACTCTATTCCTATTGCGCTCCCGTTTTCTCTTTAATGCACTAATTGTATCTATATCATAAAAAATATTTTGATTAACGCTATTAATTATCTCATTGAGCATTCGCGCCTCTCCAATGTCAATTATTACGTTGTATATAGATTTTCTTATTAGGTGCGAATAAACTCTACCCGCCTCTACGCTGCGATTAAACATACGCAATTTATGTTTTATATAATATAAATAGTTTACATTCGCTTATTCAAACCAGTTATTTATATTTCTCTGCTTTGGGCTGCCCTTTATATCTATAATTTTATTTACGTATTTTTCTACTCTCTGCATATCAAAACCATGCTGGTTGCACATAATATCTATAATTTTTTCCGATGATGGTTTTATGTTTATGAGCGCATCAATTTCGATTTTATCTAGCTGTTTAACCTCCGGTTTTTTGAAGAGGTCGATTACTTCATTTATGTCCAATTCAAATTCTGCGTTATACTTATTTTTTATAAATGATGTTAACTCATTAATACTCTTTGAATTTTTTGCTATCTTGAGCGCATTTTTTGGTCCAATACCCTTAATGCCATCGTTAAAATCAGTTCCCAGCATAAGGCCTATCCATATTAATTGATCATGGTTTATTTGCAACGCCTCTAGTGTATCATTAAAATACATCAATTCTGGCTCAACATTTATGTAAATATTTTTTTTAGGGAGCTTTCTCCGCCCAGATATTGTGATATTTCGTCCAACAATTGGCGCTCCAAATAACATAGTATCATAATCCTGACTTACCGCAATATCAACTAAGCCGTTTTTACACATAAAGCTTGCCTGCGCCTCCCCTTCGCTTGGCGCATTTATGTAACCGATACCCATTGCATCAAGCAGCTCCTTCCCGCTAGCTATTATATCCTTTGTTATACGCGTGCTGGCTTGGGCGAATCCCTTTGCCTCCTCAATTCTTCCTTCATCTACTGCGCTTTTCCACGCTTTATACGCATCCTCACGCCTCTTTATTCGTGCCTGTATAGTGCGTTCTTTTAATATTGATGGTATGCCATCAAATACATATATAGGTTTTACTCCATTGTCAAGCAGCTCTATTGTCCTATAAAATAATCCAGATAAATGGCTTGTGATATTGCCATTGCTATCTACTAATGGCATACCATCTTGCTGCCTAATTGTGCTTAAAAATTGATAAAAGACATTATATGCGTCTATTGCAACGATCTTTCCATTAAGATCTTCAATAGATATTTTTTTCTTTACAACAAGTTTGCTAAGATCAACAGCCATAACATATCAACATTAAAAAATAAAAAAAGAATTAGGCAAATTCACCAAGCGTTGCACTTCCACTCTTTTTCTGTCCACTTTTATCTATCTGCATTTCGCCACTCTGC
>JAJZDG010000079.1 GCA_021828705.1 Microcaldota archaeon
TGTGCATATGTTGATCCATCTGAATTATCACATATGTGTTTTGCATAAGATACATTTGAAAGTACATATCGCGCAGCATTAATATCTTTAGATAATATTTCACGTACGATGGCGCGATTGTCATTAATTATATGTTTTTTCAAATCATTTATCCTATCATAATATCCAACATCTGTATTTTTTGATAATGTTGCCATAGTATCATAGTAATGTGCATCATCCATTCAAATATTAATAACTTTTGAAAGTATTGTGTTTGCATTAATAAAATGAAAATAAAATAAATCAGCCATTTTTTATATATTAGTGTGTAGAAGCCATTACATAAAGCTTTAAATAACTAATATATCAGATATATAATGGGTTGGCGAATAGTTCCTAGATTGAGTTTGGATTTTGGTTGCGAGATTTTTCTTGGAACGTATATCTAACTTTTTATTAACTACCATGAAATGGTTTGAATGATATTTTATTTCAGAAGCAATGTTTCGATTATCGATTCAATGGTGTTTTGAGAATTTATAATTATATGTTTATGGGTGTAAAAATGAGTCTTGATATGGATGTATATAAGAATTTTATGAAAGGAACTACGACCGTTGGCATGATTTGCAGCGACGGAGTCGTAATAGGTGCAGATTCTAAGGCTACAATGGGAACATTTATTTCTACAATAGAGGCGCAGAAAATAATAAAGATTGACAATAATTTAGGCATGACCATAGCTGGTTCTGTGGGGGATGCAAATGAACTCGCGCGAATAATAAAGGCCCAAAATGAGATATATAAGATGAATGAGGGGCATCCAATGTCCCCAAAATCTGCTACATCATTATTATCTGTAATAATGCAGCAAAATAAGATGATGCCATTTTATGTGCAGCTTATTGTTGGGGGTATGGATAGCAACGGTACGCAATTATATTCAATTGATCCAATAGGTGGTTATACTGCAGAGAGTAAATTTACAGCAACGGGTAGTGGTACCGAGAGTGCTATTGGATACATAGAGGATGTTTACAAGTCCGGTATAAATACGAAAGAGGGTATAAAGATAGCTGCAAAGGCATTGTCAATAGCGATGAGAAGGGACTCTGCAACTGGAGGGTCAAGAAACATTGTTGTAATATCTAAGAATGGATATATGGAATACGGAGAGAAGGATATAGAGAAGGTATTTGCAAGCAAATAATTGCTGCAAATACTATTTAGGCATTTTTTGAATTAGCAAATCTACTGTTTTTGATTGTTTAACATTATAATAAGAGAATATCAGATGTTTTTATGGATGAGAATAACGAGATACCAACGATAAAAGAGGACATATTTGCAAAAATAAAATCGATGATACCTGAAGAGGCTGGGTATGTAAAATCCGAATTTGAGGGTCCAGACATAGTAATATATGTCAAGAATTCTGCGTTTCTTTATGAAAACGAGAATATGATAAGGAATATAGCTATAGCTATAAAAAAGAAAATAATACTACGAAGTGATAGTGCATCATTGATGAATCCTGAAGAGGCATTGAAACTAATAAATGAGATCGTGCCTAAGGAAGCTGTTGTAAATAATGTAAAATTTGTGCCCGAATTTAATGAGGTATATATAGAATCGCTTAAACCTGGGCTTGTAATAGGTAAAAGTGGTAGTACATTAAAAGCAATAGCAATAAAGACAGGATGGTTGGCAAAGACGCAGCGCACTCCAACGATGTCTAGTGATACAATAACTGGAGTGAGAAAACTTTTATTTAATGAGAGCGCATTTAGGAAAAAGTTCTTAACTACTGTGGGTAAAAAGATAAATGCGCCGATACTAAAGAGCGAGTGGCTAAAGGTAACAGCACTCGGAGGATTTAGAGAGGTAGGACGAAGCAGTCTATTGTTAGAGACTCCACACTCAAAGGTAATGATTGATTGCGGTATAAGTCCAGAGCCGGCCATAAAAGGAATAAATGCAAATGATAATAGTGATGTTAATAAGGCATTTCCTTATCTTGACAGTGCCAATATATCAATAAATGAGCTTGACGCTGTAATATTAACGCATGCTCATATGGATCACGCTGGGTTTGTTCCATATCTATATAAATTCGGATATACTGGTCCCGTATACTGCACCCCACCAACTCGTGATTTAACAGCGCTTTTATTAAATGATTATATACGACTTGTACAAAAGAGCGGTGGCGCGCCATTATACGAGGAGAAGGATATAAAGAAGATGCTTTTACATATGGTCACGCGCGATTACGGAGAGGTCACAAATATAACTGACGAGATAAAATTAACCTATCATAATGCTGGGCATATTCTTGGTAGTGCAACGTTGCATCTACATATAGGAGAGGGCATGTATAATATTGTGCATACAGGAGATATGAAATATGGTTTTACTAGGTTATATGATCCTGCTAAAACAAAATATCCACGCATAGATTCATTGTTTATAGAGAGTACATATGGTTATCAAAAGACTGCAATGCCCTCAAATAGGCATGAATCAGAGCGCAATTTAATGGAGATGATAAAACGCACAATAGATGGAAAAGGCAAGGTGCTTATACCTCTATTCGCGGTGGGTCGTGCACAGGAGTTGCAATTAGTGCTTGAAAATTATATGACTATGGTGAAAAGCTATGATTTTGATGTGCCAGTATTCCTTGACGGTATGATATTAGAATCTAGCGCAATACATACAGCATATCCAGAATATCTAAAGGAGAGTTTGAAAAATAGAATATTAAATAATAGGTCTCCGTTCGAAAGTGAGATATTTGAAGTTGTA
>JAJZDG010000080.1 GCA_021828705.1 Microcaldota archaeon
CTTTTTATTTTTTATAAGCGCGCTGTTGATACTCATTTTCTGATAATCCCACTGTGGTTGAAATAGCTTTTTTATTTCATTAATTTTTAACATTGGACCCTTTCCATTGCATAACTCAAGTATATCAAATACTAAAAGCTCTGATGCTGTCATACCTGAAGGGCTACCTTTTGCTATAATATTATTATTTTTATCGTATAAATTCCAAGTCCCTCGCTCGGTTGATGAAAACTCCTTCTCAGAATTTTTATAATTAAGCTCTAGTATATTTCCCGATTCAAAATATAAGTGCACGGTCTTTTTCTGCTGACCATCCTTAACACCCTTGCCGATCTTTGATGTCCATTTTGTATCTTTAATAAAATGTCTTCCATTCACGATAATTTTGGATTCTATTCCTGTAGGATAAATAGTAGTATAACTTTCATTTATAACATACTGCTTTATATTATCCAATTTAACGCTATCAGCGCGCGCTCCGTTTAATATAACCTCAAATGGATGTATCCAATCCATAAACAAACCACCACTCTCTGGAGCAAATAACCATTTTGAGCGCCTCAAGTCCTCATCATTCTCCTCTTCGAAAAATACTGATTCTATTTTATTTATTTTGCCATTATGTTGTGATAATTTTTCCAGCAGATGATTTAATTCCATTGTCAACAATTTATGTAGATAATGTAAATGAAGATATAGATTGTTTTCCTGCTTATTATCAATCAAATATTTTATAGTGCTGTTGAAATCATTCTCGTTTGTAGCTATTGTCTTTTCAACCACAACATATTTTTGTCGCTCTAGCGCATCTATTGATTGCATTGCATGGAATTGATTTGGATCAGATATGTGAACTATATCTATCCCATTATAAAACTGCTCTGGTATATGCCCGTATTTATCAGCCTGGTAATAGTTAGCCATTGGTATTCCAAAACGTGCAAGTAAGGTTAGTTTACTCTCAATTGGACTTGTCCCTACCGCCTTTGTTATCACTATCCTATTGGCCTTTTTCATTCCAGCATGTAATCTATCAAACCAATGACCTAGGCCGACTGCCCCTAAATTGTATACTTTATCAGACATATCCACAACCATATTCAAAACTTATTAGAACCATTATTTATCTTTTACCGATATTTGATAGATACTATTTTTCATTCTCTGCTAATTTAACATCGTGCCCCCCAAATTCATGCCGCATTGCGGCAAGCGCCCTATTTGCAAATTTTTTATCTGAACGCGATGCAAATCTCTCAAATAATGAATGAGTGATTACTGGTAGGGGTACACCATAAGATATTGCAGTCTCAACAGACCATCTACCCTCCCCAGAATCCTCTACGTATGGAGCTATTGAGGATAATTTTGGATCCTTTGAAAGCGCTTTCATCGCAGTCTCAACAAGATAGCTTCTTATAACAGAGCCATGCTGCCATAAATTGCAAATATGCTCCAAATTAAGATCTTTGTATGGACCATTTTCTAATAGTTCTAGTCCCTCAGCGATTGACTGCATCATTCCATATTCTATTGCATTATGCACCATTTTCGTAAAATGGCCAGAACCTGCACTGCCAGTATATAGATAACCATCCTTGACGCTAAGATCTCGAATTAATTCTTCTAACTTATCAAATGTCTGTTTATCCCCTCCAACCATTATTGACATACCATTTCTTGCGCCAGAAGGTCCGCCGCTGCAACCAGCATCCAAATACTTTATTCCCTTCTCAAATAATTTTCTGCTGTTGTTAATTGAATCAGTGTATCTAGAATTTGAACCGTCGATTAATATATCATTTGGTACCAAATATTGCATTAATTCTGAAATAGCATCATTTGTTGGACTGCCAGCAGTCAACATAACCCATACTATTATATTACTGCTCTTAGATCTTAAAGCTTTTATAAAATCTGATATTGAATCTGCACATGTTGCACGGTATTTAAACTCGGCATATTTATCCTTGGATCTATTATATACCACAAGGTTATAATTCTTACCGAGCATATTTAGGCCAATATTCTTTCCCATCTTTCCAAGACCGTATAATCCTATTGTAAGTTTATCTGACATTACATACACCAAACAAGATATTGTATTATTATATACTAAAAATCTGTGGCAAATTACCTATTATCGCCACTACCTGAAATCTTATTCCTTTTTAATCTATCTTCAAGCTTTGTAATATTATATGAGGCGATATCATCCAATTTCAAATCAAGCTCTGTTGCAAGCGTAGATAAGTACCACAATACGTCCCCAAGCTCGCCTTTTAGCTCTTCGGCGTTTACATTTTTGCCATCACGCCAATACTTTTGTATTTTATTTAATATTTCGCCGACCTCACCAGATAAGCCTATCACAGGATACCATAAATGCTCAAGCGCCTTTGGTGTTATATTCCCAGATTTTTCCAAATTCAATTTTGAGCCCGAAACATCTATATTTTTGTATAATGCCGATTTTATCGCCAATTTCTGATATTCATTAAAATCCATAATAACAACCATTATAGATAATTGGTTATAATATAATAAAAGTTTTTTGGTAGTGACATCCTCCCACCCGTAAACGGTGTGGGCTTCCTTTGCGTTCATGCAATCACTGCATCCTGCAAAGAATGTGTTTTATCGGTTCTCAGTTCTTCGAGGACCGCCCCCTGTTGAGGTCTTACATTCTCTCCCTGAGCGTATCTTTCCGCATATCCTGCGGTAGCTTTGACAGTTTTGCTGTCAAA
>JAJZDG010000010.1 GCA_021828705.1 Microcaldota archaeon
GGGCCGCTTGGTGTATTGTTTAGTTTTGTGTTGCTAATTACTTTGCCTTTAAAAATAGATGCATAGAATTTTGCGGCTTCATCCGCATTGTTTACAAACCATAAAAATGGTGTGATCTTTTGCATAGAACTACAACTTATTATGCTAAATAAATTATATAAATACATACTATAGTTAAGTGTATTCATGAAAATTATCTATATAAACTGCAATATAATTATAGAATCTATATATAGAAATTGCATTGTTAGGGTGGCGCTTAATATACGTTAAGTTTTAGTATAATAAATACTAATTAAGCCATTGCTTTTTGGAAGAATGCAGTATCAAAGTATATTGCTACAGAATCAAGTTTTTCCTTTTTTACTTTCCAGATCTCAACAACATCTGTTTTAAAATTGTTGCCTTTTGGGGATGTAAGATCATAGTTTACTATTATACAAGCACGATCTGCCTCGATAATGGTGTCTCTTATTTTCAGATTCTTTATCATACTGAAAAAAATATTTTTCATGTAAGCCTCCTTTCCTCTACTATCTTTTGATATTGTACCTGTAAGCAAAAAGTTATTAGATAAAAGCGAGCCAAAATCACCCTTCTTTGAAAGCAAATCGTAATATTTATCAATTAATTCTTTAGTTATTTTTGGGTCCTTCATTTCATCACATAAAAATAATTTACACCCAAATAATAAATATGAACGCCTTGGCCGAATATAATTATGTGGATGGTATAATAATACACGGCGTTAGTGCGTTGAATGCTTATGTTGTTGTTGATATCATGGACTAAAACATAAAAAATTTAGTTTAAACAATATCAATAAAATTAATATCATTCAGGTAAACCTATCTGATACTTGATTGTCTGCGCGTTAAGATTCTGATCATTTCTTCTTAGTTTTTTTGGCATTTCTATCTATTTGGAAAAGTCTAAGCGTGTTCCCTTTAATGTCTATTGCAATTACGCGCACAATCCATTCAGATTAAGTATACCTCGCCTGCCTTGCGGCCGGCTCGGCTGGCTTTTTGCCCCCACTCAAAAACGTCCCGCTTATGTTCCTTACACTGTTTGGTTACAAGCTTAAGCCCATTTGGGCGCGCCCTTCGTGAGCCTGAGCGAAGTAAGGGCGATATAGCTGGGCTTGCCTTTCAGGAGGAAGAGCTAAGAGATTTGGTAGATTATATAGTAGATGGGAGTGCTTTTATTATATACATAATAAAGTTGCAGAGCCAGAATTTATCCAGATAGGAATGCAACAAGACTCTATTCAAAGTGGTCTTAAGCTCTTTGAGTGTTGCTTGCAGCTGGCTGTACGTTAAAGTTTCTAACGTAGTTGAGACTGAACTGAAATCGAACCCTGACCATATCTTTGGGCTAGGCTTGAGCTACTGTGAACGAACCCGCCAAGTCGTCGGAATAAGAATTCGCCTTGGCCGGGATTCGAACCCGGGTCGCAACCGCTACGGACTGATTCCAAGGATAGGAAATAAATATGAGAAATACTATAATTTACTGACTTATATGAAGGCTATTGATTTTGCTAAAAAATACCTGAAGTATACTCTGTTCTATATTTTTACTCTCGTTGTAATAACTGCGATATACGTGGCTGCTAATGCAACAATACACTTCTCTTTGGAGACGGAGAAGGTGATATTGGCGGTGACATCACCGTTCAATTCGGGGTACGAGATGCAATATGTAAACAATATAGAATTTACTTTTTTGGAATTACTATTTGTTGAGATATACTTTACCTTCAAAAACAGGAAGTATTTGTTAAAGTGGGGTTTCGTATCTGCAATACTTGCCAGTTATATAACTGCTGTACTTTACATAATGGTTTCCACTTCGCCTTCAGCAGGGAGTTCCATCGTTGCGCTGAGTATTCTGATAATCACATTTGTTGCGCTGATGTATGACTTGATGCGTTCCGTTATATTCTGGTGGAACAACAAACAGAAAAATTACTTGGTCAACTTTGGGAAAATAATCCTCTATTTTATTTTCGCTATGATAATACCGCTTTATGCGTGGGGTGCGTTCTTTATGGTTGTGGCAGTTGGCAAGATAAGCTATGCGTTGCACGAGATTGGAATACTTATATTCTTTATCTTTTTTTGCATTTTTGTATGTTTTGGTATAAGAAGATAATATTGAGTAGGAAGAAGAAAGGTGGGATAGATTTAGTAGCTAGGAAAGGGAAATTTAGAGTAGCATTGGAATCCGACCATCATAAACTTATAAAATAGAAGCGTTTTTATAAGATATTTCAGATAAGGTCAGACGTGTCAATTACAATTATAGGTGAAGGAGAAATAGATCTTAATGTAGTGTGAGTGTATAAATATGGGGAGAACGCAGGGAAGTGGATTTTTGTGGTATAACTAAGGCAAAGAGATTTTATCTTAATTAGATATATAAGGGATTTAAGATAAAGCTTATAAATTTAAGAGTCGTAGTGATAGTTGATATAATGCGTTTGACAACGCTATACAAATAGTCAGCGTTTTCTGGGTGGTGTGCTGTACGAAAGAAGGAGTAGAAGCTACATAACGTTTAGGATACATAATTCTTATACAAAACCTGAAAGGCATGTGCATATTGCACTTAAGAAGATTGGAATACAGTATAAGATGAATCCAAAAGTAAAAGGTAAACTTGATATAATTATACCAAGTAAAAAAGTAGCATTTTTGTGCATGGATGTTTTTGGCACAGTTGTAAATTACACGGACACATACCAAAAAGCAATATGGGCTATTGGAAGCCTAAGCTAGCAAGAAATAAGGAAAGGGATAAGGGAAATGCGGAAATTTTAAGGAAGGAAGGATGGATAGTATTAACCTTATGGGGCATAATATAAAGGGTGGGAAATTAGAGGCGTGTCTTAAAAGGAGCATAATTAAATAATTCGGTTGGTATATTAGGTTGATTAAGATGCAAGTTAATTTGTTAAACGTCTTTACTAGCATAAATGAATTTGGCAGCATGGATATTGCTAGTTATTCTTCTAAGTATCTTAATAGGGTAAATTCCGTTGGAGAGCAGCTTGAATATTACGTAAGAGATGCGATTGCAGGATCGCTGGTTGCAAAAGAGAAAGAAGAGATTTACAGTAAAGTATATTCATACCTCGGAAACCAAAACAATCCGCCTGATATAATAATAAAAGGAGGGGACGCATTTGAAATCAAAAAAATTGGCGGGAGCAGTTACACGATTGCGTTAAATAGTTCACCACCAAAAGATAGGTTATACTATAACGATCCGAGAATAACTGATGCTTGTAGAGAATGTGAGAAGGGCTGGAAGGAGAAAGAATTATTTTATGTTATAGGGCAGGTTGATGAGGGTAAGATTAATCAGTTGCTATTTGTGCAGGGAAGATGTTATGCCGCAGCCAAGAAAGTTTATGATAATATGCATGCAAGCTTGAAGGCAAGTTTTGAAGAAGTCATCAAAGGTAAAGAATTTGAAATAGGGGATACTGTAGAATTAGGGAGGGTAAACAGAGTAGATCCACTTGGAATTACTGAGCTAAGGGTTAGAGGTATGTGGCAGATGAAGAATCCGATAAGATTCTTTGAAGGGCAAATTGATGGAAAAGGAGAAGCTTACGTTGGAGCGATAATGCTAAAAGATAAGTTTAAAGCGTTTGCAGTCAGTGAAAGGAAGAATTTAGTAAGGATAAATGGGTTAGTAGTTAAAGATATAACGGTGAAAGATCCAAATAATACAGCAAAGCTGCTTGATGCGGTAATTATAAAAATGGTGATATAATGATTGATATAGATTCATTTTTTTCTGGGTGTGGGGGTTTAGATTTAGGTTTTACTAACGCTGGGTTTAGAATAATATATGCTAATGATAATTGGAAGGGTTTAGAAGAGACATATGAGAAAAATCACAAAATAAAGCTGGATATGCGTTCTATAACTGAAATACCAAGCAATGAGATACCAAAGTGTGATGGGATAATAGGAGGACCGCCATGCCAAAGTTGGAGTTTGGGAGGGAAGATGCTTGGAGTTAAAGATAAGAGAGGTCAATTGTTTTATGAATATGTAAGGGTAATAAAGGACAAAAAACCGCTATTTTTCGTTGCCGAAAATGTACCAGGGATAATATCTAGCACACATTTACCAGAATTTAAGAGATTGCTAGAAAAATTTGCGGAGGCAGGATATAATATTAGTTATAAATTATTAGATGCAAGAGACTATGGAGTGCCGCAGGAAAGAAAGAGAGTAATAATAGTTGGATACAGAAAAGATTTGGAGAAGAGGTTTGAATTTCCGGAGCCAACACATTCTAAGAATATAAATACATTAAATGAGAAAAAACTTAAAAATTATGTAAGCTTGAAGGAGGCACTTGAGGGATTGCCGGAGGCACTAGCAGCGAAAGAAAAGAATAAACCTAATGCAAATTTAACAATTCAAAATCAAGAATATATGAATGGTAGTTTTTCTACAATTTATATGTCGAGAAATAGGCTTAAATCTTGGGATGATTGCTCATACACGATACAGGCAGGTGGCAGACATGCACCGCTACATCCATCATCTTCGAAAATGAAGAAAGTTACAGATAACAGGTGGGTATTTGAAGGGGATAACCCAAAGTTCAGAAGGCTATCAGTAAGGGAAGCAGCTAGAATACAAACGTTTCCAGATGATTTCATATTTTATTATAGAAATGTTGCCGATGGATATAAAATGATAGGGAATGCGGTGCCGGTTAAGCTGGCGGAGGTCATAGCAAATAAAATAAAGGCGGACTTAATTGGCATGATACATATTAAAGCTGGAAATGATAGGAAGAATGTAACACAGGAGTTACATAAACCGCTAATACAGTGAAGATAGCTCTTTCAGAGGCTTTATCTTTTCTGAAAAGGCAAAATCTGTTTCTTTATATAGTTGTTCGCTATCTTTAGCGATATAATGTATGGTAGTAATCGGTGATGCATGCTTTGCATACCTATTTGTTAAGATCACATTACCACACTGTTTGATTTTGAGAACCTATTATCGTATAGTGTCTAAGATTATGTATGGAAAGGTGATACCGAAGGCTTAATAATCGAATTCAACCTATCGTCATATTAGAATTCGCCTTGGCCGGGATTCGAACCCGGGTCGCAACCGTGACAGGGTCGTATGCTAACCACTACACCACCAAGGCATGTTTTATTTTATATTGTTTTTACTATTGAATATGTAATCTTTTATTTATTATAAATAGATTACGCCCCGAGCAGGACTCGAACCTACGACATCCTGGTTAACAGCCAGGCGCTCTACCTACTGAGCTATCGGGGCATATATTACTATTTTTCTAACATACTATTTAATATATTAACTATCTCTTTTGGGTCACTTCGCTTCCCGGTTGCATTTAACACTTTTCCAATAAGGAATTGAAGCGCCTCTTTTTTGCCTAATTTAAATTCATCAAATGCCTTCGGATTTTCAATTATTATATTATTTATTACCTCATTTAATGGTTTTGTTTGTGTAGAAATTTTGCCTACAAGTCCTTTTGGTGAATCACCACTATCAACAAATTCCTTTATGAGCTCCTTTCCAAAGCGCTCAGTTATAGTGTTGTTATCTATAAGTTCAATAAACTCTATAAACCTATCAACAGTTACCTTTGAATTAGATATACGCTCAGATCTCCAGTTAAGGCTTTTTAGAAGATAATTTATCATCCATTTACTTATTTCTTTTGGTTTATTCAACTTTTTAATACAGCTCTCAAAAAAGTCAGCAAAATCTCTTCCTGTATAAACTATTACGTTTGCATCGTATTGATCAATACTGTATTGTGTTGCCATGCGCTGCGCCCTCTTTTCAGGCAATTCGGGCATGCTGCTTTTTATTTTTTCAACCCAATTTTTGTCTATGTTAATTAATGGCAGATCTGGATCAAATATATATCCATAATCCTCTTCATACTCTTTTTTTCTCATTGCCGTTGTCATTTTTGTTGTTTCGTCAAAATGGCGCGTCTCTCTTTCTATTTTTTTATTCATTCTGCTCATACCTTTTTGACGTATCTCTTCGTAGCTAAGGGCCTTTTCAACATTCTCAAATCCTGTTATATTTTTTATTTCAACGCGCTCTCCATCGGAAGATATATTAGCATCAACCCTAATAGATGCCTCTTTTGATGGATCATAAATGCCTAAATAATCAAGAACCGAGGAGATTTTCTCGAGAAGCAAACGTGCTTCTTTTGGAGATTTTATATCTGGTTCAGTAACTAATTCTGCAAGTGGGGCTCCTGCTCTATTATAATCTATTAAAACATATTTTGTGGTTGAAATGCTGCCATTTGCATAAACAATACGTGCAGGGTCCTCTTCTAAGTGGATTCGTTTTATTCTTATTTCGTTATCATTTATGTGTATGTTGCCGTTTGTGGCTATTGGTATTTCATATTGGGTTATCTGGAAATTCTTAGACATATCTGGATAGAAATAGGTCTTTCGCGAGAAATATGACTCCTCTGATATATTGCAATTAAATGCAAGGCCCATTTTTATAAGATATTCAACTGCACTTTTGTTTAATAGTGGTTTATAACCTGGCAATCCTAAACATATTGGGCAGGTCTCCTTATTTGGCTCTTTTTCCTGTGAGTTTGTGCTGCAGCTGCAGAATAGTTTGCTTTTTGTATTAAGCCTACAATGTATTTCAAGCCCAATTTTAATTGCCATTTAAATTCCTCTCAGCTACTGCTGCTATCTTTATTATTTTAGATTCATTATAATGGTCCCCAATTATCTGCATGCCAATTGGCATAGACTCGATAGTGCCTATTGGTATTGATATAGTCGGAATGCCAGACATGTTAGGTCCTATGGTGAGTTTATCCATGTTATAATTTTCAAGCGGGGTTAATTTTTTAATCTCATCAAAACGTGGTGCAATAATTGGCATAGATGGTGCAATTAGTGCATCAAGGTGTTTGAAGCGCTCTTTAAATTCATCTATTATGAGCCTTCTTACTTTCAATGCTTTCATATAATATGCATCTCTAAATCCGGCTGCCCTTGCATATGTTCCAAGTATGATACGCCTTTTTGCCTCACGCCCAAAGCCATTTTCTCGTATGTTTGAAAAGTACTCAGAGAAATTTCCATCTACATAATTTTGCATTCCATAACGCAGTCCGGAATACTTGGCAAGATTTGTAGAGGCTTCGCTCATAGCTATTAAATAATAACTTGGCAATGCATATTGCGTTAGCTTTAATGAGACCTCGCTAATTATGGCGCCATCATTCTCAAGCTTATGAACATTATCCATAACAGCTTTTGTTATTCTATTATCAATATTATCAAAGTATTCTTTTGGCACTCCAATATGCATACCTTTCACAGTGCTATTCTTTGCATAATCTTCAAAATTTTCACTTTTAGTATTGCTGCTTGTTGTGTCATTTGCGTCATGTCCTGATATATATGTGAGGCCTAATGCTGTGTCATAAACATTTTTTGCAATTACGCCTATTTTGTCCATACTATTAGAATAATCGATAAGCCCATATCTAGAAACCCTACCATAAGTGGGTGTTAAGCCTACGGTCCCTGTGAATGCGGCCGGTGCCGTTATGCTGCCACCAGTGGATTCTGCTATTGCAATATGTGGGAAGTCTGCGGCTGCGCTTATGCATCCGGCTCCTCCGGAGCTGCCACCGCAGCTTCTATTTGGATCATGTGGATTTCTAGGAATTTCATATGCACAATTTGTGGAGAATGTGCCAAAGCCAAATTCATCCTGTGCTGTTTTTCCAATAATTACCCCACCATTCTCTTTTACTCTTTTAACTGAAGTAGCATCAAATGGGGGTATATAATTTTCAAGTATCTTTGAGCCAGCAGTGGTTTTAATATTTGCAGTACAGATGCAATCCTTTATTGATATGGGAAGTCCATAGAGTGCACCATGTTTTTTAGGTAACTCTGGATTATCTATAATTGTAATAAATGGTGCGTACTTTTTTTGTATAATAGCTAATTTTTCATTCAATGCCCCATAAAATTCAGAAATATCTATACTGCCATTTATGCTATTTGATACAAAATCGGCTGCACTAAGATTTTTTGTTATTAATTGCAACACCCTTAAAGAATTTTTGGCCCTACGATATATCCTTTTTCATTTCTCTTTGAATTTAAGAGGGGCTCCCATACTGTTTCATTTATAACATCATCGCGCCATACATTGCTAACCTTATTTGGATGATATGCTGGCGATATGTTTTCCGTATCAACCTTATTTATTATGTCAAATGCGCTTAATATTTCGGTAAGCTCTTTTGAGAATAAGGTTTTTTCCTCATCTGTCAAATTTAGCTTCGCTACATCACATAACCTGTTAATTAACTCTATGTCTATTTTTGAATAATCGCTCATACAATAGTTATATGCGAGAAAGCTTTTATTCTTAACTATGTATATCCCGTCGGGGTGATTCGAACACCCAACCTGCCGGTTTCTGCCATTTAAGGCAACACTTTCCAACTACAGCCGGCCGCTCTGCCATTGAGCTACGACGGGGTATATTATAAAAGTCGAACAAATTAAAATATCTTTTGATATATTGATGCCATTTAAATTTATAGCTTTAGGTTTATATACTTTATAAAGGACATAATATAAAAGAGTATAAGATATAAATGCCGAGCATTAAAAAAGGGGAAGCGCCGAAGGTGGTATCGAGCAAAGAATTGATAAGAAGGCAGCATGCGCTCCCAATAACATTTTACACGTTAAAGGATAGGATGCTTGCTATAGCACATAAACCCACATTTTTAGACGCGCTTCTTGTTATAGTAGCGTTTCTCGCAATAGTTGTGGGCTTTCCATATTATCCTCTAATCTATGTAATTTTAATAATGCTTGCTTTATTTGTGGCAACGCTATATCATCCGTTTTTAGGTTTGATATTTTTAATGGTTTTCACCTTTCCAGTGCTTGTATACCAAATGGCCGCAATTGCCTGGCTCTTTCTTTTTATAATTACTCTGGCGCTTGTATTTGGATATGTACATTATAGAACAATGCTTTTCTCATTTATTGTCCTTGCACTATCATTTTCAAATCTTGGCTATTTACTTACAATACCAGCGTTCACATTTGGCGTTTTAATAATAGGCAGAAAAAGGGCAGTCATAATGGCTATAGTATTGGTGCTTGGTATTGTTGCCTTTTCATCACTCACAGGGATTCAGAATACCGGCTATATAGTTACAAATGCCAGCAGTCAGCATGCATTACTAACGCAATATTATAATTCAAACATACCAAAGGCTAGTGTTTCAAATACTCTTAATAATCAATCTGGTTCGCAAAGTTCTATATTTAAATATATAACGCCCATCGCGCCTGCTATGGCACTATTAAATCTTAGCATAGCAATAGGGAATTCTACCGGAAAATCGATTGTAGGTTTAAGAAATGTTACTACGACACAGTCGACTGCAAATGTAATCTCAAATACTTCAGTATTAAGTTTTGGCACAAAATTTGATCAAAGCCTTTTGAATTTTGGGAGCACTTCTGTTTTATCATCCGTTCCCGCTGCTATAGGTTTAAGCATAGACTCTTTTTCTTTAAATCCTATACCATATTTAATAGAACTTGCAGCATTGATTGCGATAATATTGTTTATTGATGAGTATATAGCTAGCAGCAGATCGCGCTATAAAGGTACAGAAGCTAGCATTTTAGCAATATGCTACCCTATAAGTTATCTGATAATATCATACGTATTTAGTTACAATGCAAATACGAGCATATATTTGTTAATAAGTACGGCAATAGCTCCAATACTAATATACGTACTTGAATCTAACGGAATAAATGTTGCGCGCGCACTAGATGTGCGCAAGCAGGATATCAGAATGAAATTCGGCGAGACTTTTGAGGATCTGCAAGCTGAATCTAAGCATGAGTCATTTAATGACATAGGGAATTATGACAATGTCAAGATTGAATTAAAAGAGGCAGTTACGAGCCCAATAGAGCAGCGCGGTATATCTATGGCGTACAACATAAAACCTGTAAAAGGCATTCTATTCTTTGGCCCTCCTGGAACTGGAAAAACGATGATGATGCGCGCGCTTGCAAATGAGATACATGGGGCATTTTACTATGTTAAAACATCAGAGATGATATCAAAGTTTCCTGGTGACACTGAGAAGATGATCTCAAATGTGTTTACAATAGCAAAGAAGAACCAGCCGTGCATATTATTCTTTGATGAAATTGATTCTATTGCAATGGGCAGAGAGGAGAATACAGATACAACGCGCCGTGGAGCGCTATCTACTCTGTTAACGGAAATTGATGGGTTTAATACCTCAGATAAAATCATTGTTGTGGGTGCAACAAATCTGCCTAACGTATTAGATAAGGCGCTTATGCGACCAGGAAGATTTGATAAGGCAATCTATATGCCTCTGCCAAATATTGATGGTAGAAAAAAAATATTCCAATTGTATCTAAAAAAATTACCAATATCCAATAAAATAGACATTAATGAACTTGCAGAGAAAACAGAGCGATTTTCTGGAGCGGATATACGCGCATTATGTGCAAATGCTGCAAGAGAGGTGGCACAAGATGCTGTTAGTAAGCATAAGGTTCTTAATATAACACAGGCGGATCTTTTGAATATGATCGCAACTACAAAACCATCAACTTCATTATCGCAGATAGATCAGTATCAAGAATTTAAAATAGCATTCGAGCGTACTGTCCATGGAGAGCATGAATCTGAGCCGCAAAAAGATACTATAAAACTATCTGACGTTATAGGATTATTAGAAGTTAAAAAAGCGCTTCTTAATGCAGTATCAATACCACTATTGCATCCTGAATTGGTTGCTAAATATAAGGTCAAGTCTATAAAGGGCATATTATTATTTGGCCCTCCTGGAAATGGAAAGACAATGCTTATGCGCGCAACAATTAACGACGAATCTATGAGAGGCGCAACAATGTTTGAAATACGTGGGGCAGAGATAGCTGCAATAGGGTATGAGCGTGGTTCATCTACGTTAAAGGGCATTTTTGAGAAGGCTAAAGAAAATAAACCATCTATCGTATTTATAGACGAGATAGATTCTATTGCGCCTTCAAGAAGCAATGCGTCAGAGGAGGCGGTTGCGATGACTACGGAGCTTTTATTGGAAATGGATGGTATAACTGATACTAGTGGCATAATGGTCGTTGCAGCAACAAATAGACCAAATTCGCTAGATCCCGCAATACTTCGTTCTGGCAGATTCGATCGTTTGATATTCATAAAGCCTCCAACTACACAAGAAAGAGAGGAATTATTTAAGAAATATCTTATTGGTGTACCTATAGGCGATATAGATTACGCCGAACTCTCAAAACAAACAAAAGGGTTTACCGCAGCGGATATAACAAATATATGTAGGGAGGCAAAGGGCAATGCTATGGAAAATGAACTTAAAACTGGCGAGGAATCAAAGATTGACATGGATATGTTAAAAGCTATAATATATAATACAAAACCATCTGCGCCTGCAAGTATAATGTCAGAGTACCTCTTATTTATGTCTAAATATGGGCAACGATAAATACCAATTTAATTTAAATTAATCTAGAAGACAAATTCTTATTTATAAGTATTCTAGAGAGGTCATTTGCATATATCTCTAGTGTATTGTTTCTTTTTTTTATTGAACAGAACTCTATTTTTATTGTATCATTTACATTCATAGCGGCGGTTTTAAGTGCTGCTCTGCCCCACAAAGAAACGTTAAATGTTTTATATGTATTACTTATAACACAGCTTGAAATACCTATTAAATCATTGCTATTTATCTTATTGACATATCTTATCGGCCCGATCTCTATTATATTTCCTATAACATCTATATTCTTCATTCCATCAATTAATTCATCATAATTTTTTATGCCAGAGTCCGAAGGAAATATGCGGGTTAGCACTGTTGTAGGAATTGCAATTAATTCATTATGTATAATATCTAATAAAACGTTTCTTGCGGATATTATGTCTCCCCTTTCAAATCCATTAATATCTATTATTTTAGAAAATTTTTCTGATAATTTTAATGCAATAGTATTGCCTTCCCTGCCTAATATAATAGTACGTTTATTCTTTTTTTTGTTATCATCTATATTATCAAAATCTTCAAATATCCTATAAATTTTATCTTCTATGATAACATTGTAATTGCCGCCTTTAGAATCTTTTAAAAGGGAGCTTTGATGTGTCTGCATCTTTAGGAAGTCATTTATGCCTTGAACATCAATATGCTCTTTAGAGAGTAAACTATTGTTTTTACTAGCTATTTCTGTGGCCTGCGCGCTTGTTATCATTCCATAATGGGAATTAATGACGGAATCAATGTTTTCCATAATAAGAATAAGTTTTTAAAAAATTAAAATCTATGCTTTAATTAATAGAATTGCGTACATTTTTTAAAAAGTAATTTATCATTGCATTAATGCCTTGTTTTGATTTTATATTGTACTGTTTAGGTATGGGAAAGCCCGCTGCAAATTCATGCCCTCCTCCATTTAACGAATTTGCTATAAGCGAGCAATCAATAGAATCACAATTTCTTCTTAATGTTCCAGTATGCGCATCTGTTTTTAGATATACAATAAGATCCGCCTTTACACTATTTGATATGTTGGCGCAGATCTGTGTTGAGTTGAAACTTCTCCCAAAGCCAAAAGCAATTTTATGTCCATTTAGATCTTTTACTATTATGCTGTTTATAACATTATTCATATTACTCTCAAATTCCTTATTGTAACTATTTGCCGCTTTTTTTATCATCGTCGCGTTATAATTATTTTTAGACGCCTCATTTGCCAGCGTTCTTAGATTATCTATAAAGTGTTTTCTATCAAAATTAAAATAATTTATAGCAAAGGATATGTTTGGTTCATTTTTATAACTTTTCTTTATATTAAAATCTGTTACATGCGCTCGCGCAGCAAGATTTTTAGAGGAGCTATTTGGGTTTTTGGAAAATATAATGTGTGCAATTTCTGCAGCGCAATACAACCGATTCTCTCCTATTATACCAAAATCAAATAAGGGAGACAACTCCTTTGTGGCATATTTACTCCATGGGTGATGGTCAAGCCATATTATTTTAGATTTGGAATCTTTTATTATTTTTATTAATTTTTTAAATTTAGGGACCAAATAATCATTCATTGATATATCTGTTATTATTACGATTCCATTTGAAATTTTTCCTTTAAGATATTTTGATGCACTTTCCACATCGTTTGCATTATAATTTATAAAAAATAAATTCTCTTTTTTTATTTTAAATCTTTTAATTATAACCGCGCTGCCTGCAACTCCGTCAAAATCCTGGCTGTGGCTTATGCTATAAACTGAATCCTTTTTTACCTTCGATATAATATCTGAAATTTTTTTATTATATCCTAATTTTGAAGGGTCAACTATCTTAGTGCTATTTGCATTAATGTTATCAATTAACATTATACCATCATTTTTATGTTTCATATTAACAACTTTGTAAATGTGCAATTATTAATATGCACTATTAGTTATGTGGTGTGTTTAATTCGATTCAACGATTTTAAATACGACCAATTATTTTATGATATACTTGTAGATTAGTGCAGCAATTACTGCTCCTATTATTGGTCCTATCCAATATACATACCAATTTGCAAAAAATCCCGAAGCAATCATTGGCCCTATTGCTCTGGCCGGATTCATTGCTGCTCCAGTAAATGCGCCACCTACAAGAACATCAATTACCACAATTAGTCCAACTCCAAATCCTGCCATTTTTGGCGCTCTTTGATCGACTATTGTACCAAAAACCATAAGTACAAGGAATAACGTCATTATTGCCTCAAGTGTAATACCTGTTACTACGCTAACTCCCGAGCCAAGTGTTGGGGCGCCATAATGTACCATAACCCCAAGTAATGCTGGAAATATTGCGACAAGTAATATCCCTGCAAGTGTTGCACCAATTATTTGCGCGATTATGTAAATGATTGCATCTTTTGTTGATATTAATTTATTTATGAATGCAGCTATCGTAACTGCAGGATTAATGTGTCCACCAGATATATTCATTGTGAATGATATTGCAAGGGCGAGTCCGATGCCATTAGCAAATGCTACAGCAAGAAGTGCGGATCCTCCAAGCCCTGCATAACTAGCAGCTATTGCAGATCCTGCTCCTAAAAACACAAATATAAACGTGCCTAACGCTTCAACAAAACTACGCTTGCATAAAGGCGCTTTTTTTATAGTGCTCGCCATGTAATCATATTGTAATTCATTAGAAGGTTAATAAAGCCTTCTAAAATAAAATTATTCAAATATAATTAAAATAAAAATAGTGGGCCCGAGGAGAGTCGAACTCCTTTCTCCAGCGTGTAAGGCTTATGCGCAATATAATATTGCTTGGCATCTTAACCGGTGGACCACGGGCCCATTTAAACTTTGTTTCTTACGCAAAATTCATTTAGTTTATTGAGCGCATAGTCTAATATCTCTTTCGGTGGCAATGAAACAATCCTAAAATATCCAGGTTTTCCAAAACCAGAGCCACGCGTAAGTTGTATGTATTCTTCACGCAAAAACTTATCTACAAACTCCCTATCATTTTTTATTTTTAACGCGTTATGTTTTATTTTTGGGAAGATGTAAAAAGCGCCATTTGGTTCAACAGTCTCTATATATTTATTTTCATTTAAAATAGAAACCGCATAATTAACCCGTTTCTCTATTTCACTTACCATATATTTTATTGCCTTAGTATGCTCTTTTCTATTTTCTAATGCAGCTGCGCTTGCATACTGCGCAGGTGTATTCACGCACAACCTAACACGTGCAAAATCCGCCATTTTACTGATAAATTCACTTGAAATTTTATCATGTTCTGGGGTTATGATAAATCCAATTCTAAAACCGGTTGCATCAAAGTCTTTAGACGCCCCATTCAATATAACATGTGGTATACCTTTTGCTACCTCCCCTATGCTTGTGAATTTTGTTTTATTATAATATATCTCATCATAAATCTCATCACTTATCAAAAGTATATTGTTATCATTTGCTATATCTACGATATCCTTCAATATGGATTTTTTTAAGACAGTGCCTGTCGGATTATTGGGATTTGTTATAATCATATATTTTACGTGGTTTAATCTTCCTGCTCTCTTTAATGTTTTTATCGATGCGTTTAAATGTTCTATATCTATATTCCAATTTTCTTTTTCATAGTAATTTTCATATATTGGAATGCCGCCCGCAAGTAATAGTCTTGGTATATACGCTGAATAATATGGCTTGAATATAATCGCATGATCACCTGGATTTATTAGGCCATAATTGATAAATTCAAGCGCTTCGGATACTCCTGCAGTAGTAACTATATTATTAGGGTCGATATTAATGTTATACATGCGTTTATAGCGTTTTGCCACAGCGTTTCTAAGCTCAACTATGCCTGTTGCATCGGTATAATTTGTTTTATGCTCTTTAAGTGCGCTAATATATGCATCTATAATGTAATCTGGCGTATTGAAATATATTGGAGGATCTCCACGATTGAGTTTTATTACGTTATGGCCCCTATTTTTTAGCATTTCTGCCGTTATATCCTCCTCTAATATGGGATTCTCAGCATGGACGCTTCTTTTCGATAGTATGCTCATGAAAACACAAATACCTATCAAATAATAGTAATATAAATTTGTCCAATTAATTACTTATCTTTAAATTCCATACTATCAATTATTAATGTGCCTACGCTATTGCTATTATCTATATGTGATTCTTTTATATGCAGGCTTTTTTTGAATAATGGCCCGTCAAGTGCAAACGATTCAGCTTCGCCACCCTCAAATGTGAGGCTGATTCTTTTCTTTTCACGTAAAATCTGCAATTTTTTTATTAGTGTATCATCTATGCGCTTTCCAAGATAACTATTATCCAATCCATCAGCCGCAACCCGCGTTATTATTATATTGAAATTTTTTGCAAGCTCATTTAACTCTGATAAACCATCAATTAGCCATAATGGGGATTCATGCGTGATGCCCAAGTCATTGCATATATTATCTATTCTAACTTTCTGGTACATGCTTGCTGTCGCTCCAGTTATTAATGTATCTATATTATTTTCTGATAATACACTTTTAAGATCTGCAAGTTCAAGCTCTTTCTCCCCTTTGGTATA
>JAJZDG010000081.1 GCA_021828705.1 Microcaldota archaeon
GGGAGCATTATATTTAGGCATAGGCACTATAGCAGTACTTGGATTTATAGATTATCTGCCACTGGCGCTTTCGATGTTAATAGCGCTATTTATATCAGATGCTGTTGCAACAATAGTTGGTATAGGTAGAAAAACGAAATTACCATACAATAAGAACAAAAGCATATTAGGTTTTATTGGCTATTTTGGCTCATTTGCAATTGCTGCATATCTATTTATAGGAATTTATAGCATACCACTTGGCGCGGCGCTCGCATTAATAGAGAGCATAAGCATAATATTTGATGATAACATAACAATCGCCATCGCAGGTATTATTTTATACAAAATTATATCATTTATTTGAAACACTCCCACTTTTAAAGCATTAATTTTTAATGCTATGAATTATAGATTTTATAGTGGTAAGATTTTTATTATTGTCACCATACTCATCTATGGGCAATTCCATTACAAAACACTTAGATTTTATCTTATTCATTTTAAAAAAATTCGAAAACCCTTCTGCACCTATTTTTCCTAATCCTATGTGCCAATGTCTATCAAGTCCGCTATTACAATCAAACTTAGCATCATTTAAATGTATAAGTTTTATTTTTTCAAATCCAAAACCATTATCTATCTCAGACATAAATAAATTCATCCCATCATGCGTTCTTATGTCATATCCTGCAGCAAATGCATGACATGTATCTATGCAAACTCCGACCCTTTCACTATTAATATTTTCCAATATTTCAGCAATCTCATTTATTTTTGATCCCATGCTATTTTTATAACCTGACGAGTTTTCAAGTAGGATGGTTACATTATTATCAGTATTATCAAGCACATTTGGTATACTTTTTAATATACTATTTATCCCCGCTCTATAGCCGCTGCCTAAATGCGATCCTATATGCACAACTAAATAGGGTATTCCAAGCATCGAACAGTTATCAATATTACCCTTAAGCAGATCTATACTTTTTTTTAATATCTCTATTTTGGTGGAGCTTGGATTTGCCAAATATGGAGCATGCGCAAATATGTTTTTCTTAAAAGCATGAGCAATTTTCTTAAATTCTGATGCACTATTCTCGTCTATGGCTTTTACATTCCACGATCTTGGATTTGATACAAATATTTGAAAGGTGCTATAGCCCATTGATAACGCCTCTTTTGGGGCATTTGATATATTTCCAGCAATAGAGAGATGAAATCCAAATTTTATCCCATTAAAATCCAATTTATCCATTTGTACACCTAAAGAATGCCACTAATCTGATTACAATAGATTAGTTTAAAAAGGTTAATATAAAGTTATTCACTACATTAGGTGTTTGGTTGGGAAAACAAAAAGGATTCAGTTACTACGACATCGAGGAATTTTTGAGGGACGCTGGCGCAAAAAGGATAAATGAGGGCGCAGTAGTAAGCTTTGAGAGAGAACTAGAAGATACAGTAAAGAACTTAATAGATGAAGCTGGTATGTATGCAAACTATGCAGGCAGGCAGAAGAAAATAACGTATTCTGACGTTGACATGGCAAGAACCTACGGCACCAAAAAACGCTATTTCATAAAGAATAAAGTTAAGCCAAAACGTATGCCTAATATGTCAGGAAAACGAATACATAAGCAACTAGGAAGAAATATTTAATAGTTTATACATGCCCTAAACAATCCTATGCCTTTTTCAATCCCTTTTCTTTTTTTTGTTTGATATTTGATTTGTTTGTCTAAAGAGTTTTTTCAATTATATAATATGGTTATAGAAGATGCACAAATTTCATGCCAAATCCTATAATTATAAATAGAAGATCTATGGCCCAAATAAATGTAGTTATTTGATATTCTTTGCCTTTAAATAAGTTCATCCCAAGATGCGTAAAGCTGTATATCTTTTTACCATAAGGCGCCTTAAATGTGCCATCCTTTTCTAATATGCCCAAATCGCTTACATCAAAGCGTTTTTTAGCGTGCAGTATAAATTCTATTATCCAAGGTATAAATATTATAACACCAAACGATTCCATATTTCCAATTATCATTGTGGTTATTAATGCTGCCCCTGCAAAATAAGTAAAACTATCACCAGGAAGCATAATTGCAGGATATTTATTGAATAAAAGGGCAGCAACAAAAACTGCAACCAATATTGCAGAAACAAGAGCACCAAAGTACGTTCCAAAATATATGCTGTATATAAACATTGCAATAGCTAACATTGTAGCAGAGCCTGATGCAATACCATTAAAGCCCTCAAGAAGGTTAAATGCATTCGCCCCAAATGCAAGCGCAAGCGGCACAATTATTAATGGATAGAATATTCCAAATGCCACAGGTCCAAAAAATGGGAGATTAATTGTTGAGGTACCAGCATTTATCGCAATTAATGGTATTGCACCAATTAAAGTGAGCAGAGGCTTTTGCCATTGTTTGAGTCCTTTTCTTGTATCTACCATTCCAGTAGTCTTTACTGGCGCCCTTTTTACATTTATATCATCTATAAACCCCACAAACGAAACGATAGATACTGCTAAAATTGTGGCAAATAGATATTCCAATGACGTTACCGGTATATATAAATTAAAACTTGCGCCAAATATATAGGACATAAGACCTATCCCAAATCCGACAACAACAGGTATTCCAAGACTTGTAGGAAGCGTTGGCTTATTTGGCTTATTTCTATCGGTAGCT
>JAJZDG010000082.1 GCA_021828705.1 Microcaldota archaeon
CCAATCCATCTGCGCACTAGTATCCACTTCTATTGGCATACCACGTTCCTCTCCTAAAAGGGTTATTGTATCTATTGGCAATATGCCCCTATCCCATTTAGAACCTTTAAAAGTGCTATACGCCCCACGCTCAGATGCAAGCTTTGTTGATGCAAGTATTGCATAATAGGATATTGCCTCCATACTATAATCGGCAAATTCTAGTGCCTTATTAGAATCAAAATTTATATTCATCTGATATAATGCATCATGATAGCCCATTATACCAAGCCCTACGGGCCTGTGACGCAAATTAGAATTCTTTGCTTCTATTGTTGGGTAAAAATTTATATCTATAACATTATCTAGCATGCGCATGGCAATGTCTACAGTCTCTTTGAGCATTTGCAAATCCAATGTGCCATTCTTTATGTGCTTTGAGAGATTTATAGACCCTAAATTGCAAACTGCTGTCTCATCCTTTGAGGTATTAAGCGTTATTTCTGTGCATAAATTAGAGCTATGTACAACACCAACATGATCCTGTGGGGATCTTATATTTGATGGATCTTTGAACACAATCCAAGGATGGCCTGTTTCAAATAAAGAGGTTATTATCTTTTTCCATAAGTCTCGCGCTAATATCTTTCTAGCTATCTTCATTTTATTATCTGCTGCCATTCTCTCATATTCAATATAGCGCTCCTCAAACTTTTTACCATATATATGATGTAGATCTGGAGTTTCATTAGGAGAGAATAATGTCCATTCCTTATCCTCAATCACGCGTTTCATAAATAAATCTGGAATCCAACTTGCGGTATCCATATCGTGCGTTCTTCTGCGCTCATCCCCGGTATTGCGCCTAAGATCTATAAAATCCAATATATCAGCATGCCATATTTCCAGATATGCACATGTGGCGCCACGCCTCTTCCCGCTCCTATTTATTGCAAGGGTCGTATCATTTGCTATTTTAAGAAATGGTATTACACCCTGACTCTCAACATGAGTACTTTTTATATACGCCCCTGTTGCGCGTATATTCGTCCAATCATTACCAAGACCGCCAGACCATTTTTCTAATTGAGCGTTATCAGCTATTGATTTAAATATATGCGAAAGATCATCCTCTACAGTGGTAAGATAACAGGAGCTAAGCTGCGAATGTACAAAACCTGAATGAAAGAGCGTTGGCGTTGAGCTAACAAATCTTAATGTAGACAGCATATTATAGAATTCTATTGCATGTGCCTCCGGATCCTTCTCATTTATTGATAGCCCCATTGCAACACGCATCCAAAAGTATTGCGGTAATTCTAATACCTCCTGCGTGTTTGGATCTTTTATGAAATACCTGTCGTATAATATCTGAAGGCCTCTATATGCTATTATCTCATCGCGATCCATAGCAAGTGCATTGGAAATCTTATCTAAATCAAACTTAAGTATCTCTTTAGATAGTATGCCAAGCGAAACCCCTTTATTTATGGAATCCTTAAATGCATTTTTATATGCATCCTTTATAGTAACTCCATCAAATTTTGATTTTATCACATCTTTATATAATGAATATATGAACAACCTTGAGGTTATAACAGCATATGGTATTGGATCCTCCTCTATAAACTGCTTTAATGATAGGATCATTAAATTTGAAAGGTCCTTACTTTTTATTTCGTTATATATGCCAAGTTCGCATTGCTTTGTTATGCGATCTACATCCACAACACCCTCATAGCCAAGGCAAACCCTTGAGATGAAACGTTTCAATTTTGCTTCGCTAAATACCTCCTTTCTATTATCACGCTTTATTATACTTATTTGCCCATTCGATATCTTCTCTATTATACCTAATTTTTTTGATTCCCTAATGCTTCTGCGCCTATCGCGATAGAGTATATAGGACTTTGCTACATCATATAATCCTACAGACATTAATGTCGTTTCTACTATGTCCTGCACCCCCTCGACATCAGGTATTTTATATGAAGAATAACGAGATGAAATTGATTTTAATACCTGCTCTGTTATATTTTCTATGTTTATATTTTCGGTATTACCTCTTGTTGACATAACAGCCTTTCTTATAGCGTTAGACACCTTGTTAATGTCAAAGTCAACTATAGAACCGTCTCTTTTTTTTACACTCCTAAAAAAATCCGTAGTACTTTTATCGCCATCCATTTTACCCCCTTCGTTAAGGATAACAAAAAAAACATATTTAAAGCATTCTTAGATTGCATTGAAGATTATTAATTTACAAAAGCAATCGCATATAAATAATATACTTTTTTTGCACTCGGAGTAAGTATTTGCTTATTTTCTTTTAAGTTTTTTGTATTCAGCAACGCAAAACTTTCCAGTATAGAATATTCCAGCGCCAAAAAGCGTAGAACCTAATAGTATACTTGCATTTTCAATAGATAAAAACTTAGATTTTGTTGTGATATCAAATGCTATATCAGTAGCTAATGTTCCAATAAAAATAGATGTTATATCCCGGCGCAGCATTTTGATATTATTGATTTTATTACGCCCAGAATTTTTTATAGCATAACGCTTCAGTTTATCCATTATAC
>JAJZDG010000083.1 GCA_021828705.1 Microcaldota archaeon
TTTTGGCTCATAACACATCATTTCGTAAATATTTTTAATATTTACTTATAGAATATATATCTTAATTAATATAAAGCTACTAGATACTTTTAGTGATACTAATGCAGCTCCAATCAAATACAGTCATGAAGCAGCAAGATAGTAACATAGTGGAACTTGCGGATGCGCACTGCCATTTGGATATATTCGAGAATTTTAATGTAATAAAGCAATCAATAAACAGAGGCGTTAAGATAATAATAGGCAATGGAATAGATACGCCCTCAAATATGAAGGCTGTTGAACTAAGCGACAACATCAATATTTTTGCAACTATGGGAGTTGACCCTGAAAATGCAATAATAATGGGGGATGATGAATTAGAATTTAATATTAAATTAATACGTGAGAATAAAAACAGGATCGTTGGTATAGGTGAAGTGGGTCTGGACAATAAAATAGCGTTAAACAACGACCAAAAAAATAGGCAGCTGTACGTATTTAACAGAATGCTCGATCTGGCGTTGGAATTAGACCTTCCCGTCTCAATCCATTCACGTGGAGCCTTTGATGAGGTTATCAGTGCATTAACAAATAAAAAAGTAAAACGTGTACATATGCATTTTTTTGAGGGGGACGAAAACCAGGCAAAAGTGCTTGCAGACAATAACTTTTTTATGTCTGTTCCGCCTGTTGAAACATCAAAGAGAAAACGCGCGATAAATGCAATGCCTCTTAGTAATATAATGACTGAAACAGATTCGCCAGTGGTTGGAAAAAGTCCGATGGATGTATCGATATCATTGGGCATGATAGCAAATACCAAAAAAATTGATTACAACGAAGCGGCTATTGTGATAATGAACAATACCAAAGCTTTTTTTAATATTAGCAACAAATTAAAAGGATATAAGCAGATAAGATAGTGTATTGTATTTTATTTGCATTAGTGTAGTACATTGCAGATATTTATGATGGGCCCGTAGCTCAGCTTGGACAGAGCGGCAGACTTCTAATCTGATGGCCGCGGGTTCAAATCCCGCCGGGCCCGATACAATAAAGGGGTTATATATAGAAGCCTCAAATGTCCCCCTATTTTTGTCGTCGAAGCTAAAATCTGTCGCCGGTAAATTCCATGTTTCTTAAAGACAGGATTCTAACAATATTTTAGACTTCTGGGTGATTCTTTTTATATACTACTAAAAATTTAATTCTGTCTGGAATTAGAAAGGCATTTTCTCTTATAAACTTTTCTAATTCACTATTTTCTACCTGTTTTATCCTATTATTATCAATTTTATCAATGTTTTCAACACCATTATTACATGCCAAATAAACAGTATAAGTTTTCGATAGATCTTTATATTTCTCTTCATCAGCATCTAACTTTTTACTAGATGTATCGTGGTATTTAGCTTGCACAACCATGTTTTCATTTTGTTTTATAGCTACAAATTCATAATCTTTTGTACTTTGATGTCTCGTCGATGGCATTATAAAATATCCATTCGACTGCAAATAAAATCCGACAAAATCCTCATAATCGTATTCCGTAAGATTATCTATTATTTTGATATTGTTGTCTAATATATATCTACCCCCCTCATCAAAATCTGTTACTGCTTTCTTAACTGCTTTTTCACCACCATTCTCAAATAAGTAATTTGATATTTTTAATAAATTTTCATCATCTACTTTACTAACCGTTTGACCTCTGGTTATTAATTTTTTAACAATTTTTGCTGGAGCTTCAGTTGCATTTCCAACCTTCACCCAATCACATTTATATCTTTGTGCTATATCCATAGCCCATGCTTCTTTGCTTTTATCATAGGACCAATTACCTGTAATTTTACAAACGTAATAAATATCACTAGAATCTCTCACCCAAACAAAATCGCCAACATTAAGTTCCTGAAATTTTTCAATACTAGGATTCAATTTTTCTTTATTTTTTTTATTTTCTACAGGCCATGGTGTGTTTTTATATAACTCTTTATATTTTTCTTTATTTATTTCAGTATCAGTGTTATTCAACCAAGTATCTTCTGGATTTAAAATCCAACCGATAGCTATTATGTTTTTTTCCTTACATTTTTCGGTGATTTTTCCATCTCTATACCATCCACCATATTTGTTCATCTCTTCCTTATCAAACGCTTCATCAAGTCCTGTCTTAAGTTCTAAATCATTATGATTTCTCCATTTTTCATATTCCTTTTTAGTTAGCAGACCACCACTAGGGTTTAACTTGACAATCCAAACGTTATGTTTACCATTCATCATAACACACTACTTTATACACTTCTTAATTCTTTTAATGTATTTACTTTTTAATACCTCAATACCTTTTTTTATATTCCTGCCAAGCAAACATGTCTATTAATTTAGCCTTAGTATATAGTATATTTGTATAAGGCTTTTTATCATTATTAGAACTAAAATCTACGGTTTTATACTTGTTATGTAGTTCTTCTATTTTATTTTTATTATCTTCAAAATCATATATTTTCTTTACTATTTTGAGTTGTGATTCGTATAATTTCTCTCAAAGTACTAACCAATTACTAAAATGATATTTA
>JAJZDG010000011.1 GCA_021828705.1 Microcaldota archaeon
TAATATATCACATTTTTTAACGGCAACCTTGACAGCGGCCTGTCTATTGGTCGTTGCATAACAGATATCATCTGATGGAGGGGATGAAATTTTAGGAAATTTCTGCTTTAATGCCTTTACAATACCGTCACATTCATCCACAGATAATGTGGTCTGCGTCAAATATACAAGGTTATTTGGATCTACAACCTTTAGATGCGCTACCTCTTCAACATTATCTACAAGCTGCGTTATATCTGGGCGTATACCCATAACCCCAACAGCCTCAGGATGCCCCCTATGCCCTATGTATATAATATGCTTACCATCCTTTGCAAATCGTTCTATCTCAACATGTATCTTATTTACTAGTGGGCATGTTGCATCAACAGTCCGCAACTTTTTTGCCTTTGCTTGAGCACGCACCTGCGGCGCAATGCCATGAGCGGAAAAGACACATAAACTATTTTCAGGTATTTCAGATACCTCTTCTACAAATATTGCACCTTTTGCCCTTAGGGCATCACAAACCACTTTATTATGCACTATCTCGTGTTTAACATATATTGGAGCTCCATAAATCTTAAGCGCCTGTTCTACAGTTGCTATGGCTCTATCAACACCAGCACAGAACCCTCTTGGACTTATAAGAAGCACTTTATTGATTGTCATAGTTGCTTATTTAATTATTAAGATATTTAATCTTTGTGAATGTAATAGGGTATTGCCGTATTATTAGTATTAAATTATTGTAGATATTTAGAAATATGCACACATTCAATTATTATTAGCAAAAAAACCACAAATACTAAGTTCATAGAAATAAAAAGAAAGTATTTAAATTATAATGCTACAAATATACTTGTTATTTCTATGCTGTTTTTATCAAATACAGTATAACGAAGGTTTTTGTTTATGGCAGATAATAAAGAAAAAGAGGTAAAGGAGGTAAAAGAGTCCAAAGAGCGCCAGCATAAAAAAGAGGAGAAGCAGGCGCAATCTATAGTTAGAATTGCTGGAAGAGACGTTGACGGAGCATTGCCTTTAAATCGGGCACTATCCAAGGTTAAAGGCATTGGTGATATGATGTCAAATGCACTCTCAAATGCAATAGAGAGAACACATAACATATCAAGAACAACACCAGTAGGCTCATTAACAGACAAACAAATGGGAAGCATAGAGGAGATAATTAAAAATCCTGACAAATATGGTATACCTCCGTATTTTCTAAACAAGCAGAAGAGTTTTGAGAATGGGAATAATATGCATTTTGTGGGAAATGATCTTATATTTTCAACAAGGCAGGATATAAATAGAAAAATTACAACAAGAACGTGGACAGGATATAGGCATCAATATGGCCAGAAGGTCCGCGGACAGCACACAAGAACTACAGGAAGAACTGGAGCGACAATTGGAGTTACAAAAAGCAAAGTAGCACCAGGAGCAGCACCTGCAGCAGCAAAAGAACCTGAAAAGAAGAAGTGATTGATTGGGAGCACCGAAAAAGAATAGAAGAAAATATGAAAAGCCAAGAGGCATGTGGAATTTACAAAGGATAAAGTCCGATAATGAAATAATTGATGAATATGGACTCAAGAATATGAAAGAGCTTTGGCAGGCGCAGTCTGAAATTAGTAGGATAAGAGGAAATGTTAGGCAATTACTTTCAGGCAGCACACAAAACAAAAATGTTGAAAGCAACATACTTGCCAATCTCTCAAAAAAAGGTATATCCCCAGAAAATCCAACATTAGATCAATTACTTGATCTTAAAGAGAATGCGGTTCTTGAGAGAAGACTGCAGTCGATAGTATTTAGAAAGGGAATGGCAAAAACAATGAAGCAGGCAAGACAATTAATAACCCATGGCTTTATAGCAATCAATGGGAAAAAACTCGATAAACCAGGATATATTGTCAGTAAAGAAGAAGAGAGCAAACTATCATACTACAAACCTATCGTTATACAAATTGCGCCAAAAATTGAGGAAAAGAAGGTTTCAAAAGAGAGCAATGAAAGTGCTCAGAGTGAATAATTATGGGAGGAAATAAGGGTGCAAAACCCAAAGCGACAAAGGCTCAGCCTACAAAGAACAAAGAAAAAGAAATCGTATCTTATGAGGCAAAGGCCTTAGAAGAAATAAAAACAAAACCAAAAGGTCCGAGAATAGCTGTTGCACATGTTTATTCATCGAAGAATGATACAATAATAACGCTCACTGATTTAAGTGGTGCAGAAACAATAGCTGTTGGAAGTGGAGGCATGATGGTAAACGCTGATTCTCAAGAGGGTGAGCCGTATGCCGCAATGCAGGCTGCCTACAAGGTTGCAGCAACAGCAAAAGAAAAAGGAGTTACAGCAATAAACATTGAGATTCGTGCACCAGGAGGTTCAGGAACAAAAACACCCGGAGCAGGAGCTCAGGCAGTGGTTAGAGTGCTTGCAAGAAGCGGATTGCGTGTAAATAGAATTGAGGATGTCACGCCAATACCAAGTGATAGCACACGAAGACCTGGCGGTAAAAGAGGAAGGAGAGTATAATTTATTTGGTTAATGCAAATTAACCAAGACTTATTCTATATTTTTATTTAACACAGATAAATGATGTTTTTTATTAGAATCCTTTATTAATGTTATTGTTGATATTTTAGCGGTGTATTAATGGACACATCAGATAATTCTAATTCGCCTACTCAAAGGGCACAGGGAAAAATCCCAATAAAATTAGTTGGGGCAATTGTGGTTATAGTATTAATAGTTGGGGCATTATTTGTTTTAACTGGAATGGGGCAAAAGAGCAGCAGCACGCAATTAACGCAAAATACTACTATTGCGACAAGCACTATAAATAGCGCAAAACCGAATACTACAACTATAACAACTAACAAAACTTCAACGAATGTTTCAGCCGCGCCAAGTTCGAATTCGAATAAATTTAGCAATGCTAGCATAATAAGCACAACGCAATTTGATTCAATTTTAGGTAGTAAGTGGGCATATTTTAACACGACAAACGGAAGCTTTGGCAGTAGCAATAGTAATTTAATTTATTATGCACATCACTTTAAATATAATAAAACAGCAACTGGAGCAACTGGTGTTTACTTAAGTCAGAATGCTACAACACTCTTATCTTATTATAGAGCCATTTCTGGCTTTGTGTTTGTAAATAAATCCTACACGCCAATTAATGGAACATTAAGTGGAGCAAATTATACCTACGGAAATGAGTATAGAATATCTTATGGAAGTGGAGGAAAGATCACCAGTTTAGGCAAAATAGGTACTGCAATAATTGCTATAAAAGGACATTATATTGTAGCCGCAATCATATATAATTATACGTTTAATTTGACTGATGCAAAAGCATTACTACAATACCAACTTAATGACCTAAACACATCAGGTTAGATTACCATAAATTGGGTGTATATATATGCAACCTCAAAATTTTGGGCAGGGATCGCGTACATTGGGTCCGACAGGAACACGAATTGTCGGATTGCTTTTTATTTTAGTTGGAATACCTATTGTATACATAACATATGGGATGATTTTCGGCCCAAGTATTGCAACAAATTGGACCGTTTTAAAAGGCACTATAGTGAGCACTAATGTAAGCGTCACACACACATCTTTTAACAATTACAGTTACACACCAAATGTAAGATACAGCTATGTAATTAATGGAATTATGTATATGGGTTCCAATATATATCCGTCAAATAACAATTTTGAATACCCGACAGGACCACAGGCAGAAGCAGTGATACAAAATTATACAGTAGGTAAGAGCGTAAACGTATATTATGATCCTACAGGAAATGGCGCTACAGCATTAACCACAAAAAATAATGGAGCTGCAAGCACATTAATATTAGTCTTCTTTATAATTGGTATAATTGCGATATTGATGGGTGTGCTTGCATTAGTATTTGGGAATAGATGAGATTATGGTAAATTTTTATTCTACATTGCCATTTTCTTTAAACGACAACGAAAAAATATTAGAGAGTGTAAAACCCATATGGAAGGGATATTTTCTTAGAAACCAGCTTTTTGGATTAGTAGCCATAATATTTTTAGGGATTTTTTTTGCAGCAAACGTAGTGATTATAGGTTCTAATATTCCAAAAGTAAATACAACATCCGTTATGATTTTAGCCATAGCAACATTTATAGTAATTATTTTAATAGGTGTTGCGATTAATGCACTTGCAGCAAAAATATCATATAAAAAATTTCAGATATGGATAACAAACCAACGAATAATAAGTGCGCGAGGTTTCATAGGATTTAATACAGAATCCATTGCTATTACAACCATAACTGATGTAGTCATAAACAGGGGTTTTATCGATAGAATTTTGGGTCTATCTTCAGTCATGGCTGTACCTATGGGGGGTATGATGATGTATGGAAGAACTTCCAATTTTAGCACCGTTGGTTTTATACCCGCATTGCTTCCAAATGATGCGATAAAAATACAAAAATTAATATTCAATGCTAAAAACGCGGCAAAATAATTTACTTATTCTATATTTTTATTATTTAAAAAACGCAAATAGATACATTTCTTTTGATTAAAATCCTTTATTAATATTATTGTTGATATTTAAGCGGTGTATTAATGGACACATCAGATAATTCTAATTCGCCTACTCAAAGGGCGCAGGGAAAAATCCCAATAAAATTAGTTGGGGCAATTGTGGTTATAGTATTAATAGTTGGGGCATTATTTGTTTTAACTGGAATGGGGCAAAAGAGCAGCAGCAAGCAATTAACGCAAAATACTACTATTGCGACAAGCACTATAAATAGCGCAAAACCGAATACTACAACTATAACAACTAACAAAACTTCAACGAATGTTTCAGCCGCGCCAAGTTCGAATTCAAGTAAGTTTGGAAATTCGAGCGTAATAACTACAGCACAATTTGATTCGGTTTTAGGAGACAAGTGGGCACACATCAACACAACCCATGGAATTATTCCAAATAATAAAGGTAATCTTACTTATTATGGAAGTTATTTTAGGTATAATAAGACAAGTATCGGAATTATTGGTACCTATTCAAGCTCAAATATTACAGCAATTCCGTTTTATTACAAAACATTATTCCAGTTCCAATTTACAAATAAATCAAATTTCTTTAATGGAACAATTGGAAGTACAAATTATACATATGGGGAAATCTATGAACCAAAGTATGATATTAATGGAACAATTATTGGTACAACACCGTTAGGTTCAGCAATAGTTGCAGCAAAAGGAAGTTATATTATAGTTATAATGATAACCAATTATACATTTAATTTGACTGACGCAAAAGCATTACTGCAATACCAGCTTAATGACCTAAACACATCAGGTTAGATTACTATAAATTATGTATATAAACCTAAAAACTTTAGACGAAATCATTTATATTAGACCCGGTAAGAAGACAAATTGTCGGGTTACTTTTTATTTTAGTTAAAGTATTACAACATTAACAACAGAGAATAATAAAGCTGCAAATACATTGATATTAATCTTTTTATAGTAGGCATAATTACAACATTGATAATTTATAAAAGAACTTCCAATTTTAGCACTATATCTTTACCTAATATAAGGCTCACGCTATCATTTATTTATTTACAAAAAAGATACTGAAAAAAGATGTAGTCTTGAGGTTTAATGCGAGGGCTCTTGCTTTTCTTACACACATATTAAACTTCCATGAAGTTTTGAGGTGATCTATCCGCAGGTTCCCCTACGGATACCTTGTTACGCCTTACCCCTCCTCACAGAACCCTAACTCGAAAGCACCCGAAGATGCCTCCTCATTAAGACCCTACTTGGGTGGATTGGCGGGCGGTGTGTGCAAGGAGCAGGGACAGATTCACCGCTCGATAGTGACAAGCGATTACTAGGGATTCCAGCTTCATGAGGGTGAGTTTCAACCCTCAATCCGAACCTAGGTTGGTTTTAGGGGGTTGGCTCTGCCTTTCGACATTGCATCCCATTGTGCCAACCTTTGTATGCCACGTGTGGCCCGGGAGATTCAGACTATACTGACGTATCGTTGCCCTCTCCTTCCTCCTCTTTAAACAGAGGCGGTCCTAATAGAGTGCTTGGCTTATCGCTAAACCAGTCGCAACTATTAGCGAGGGTCTCGCTCGTTTCCGGGCCCGTGAGCGATACTTAAAAGCTTCATGCTGTATTTTGATATTAAAAGCGTAAACATTGATTCGTTTATTATATAGTATCTATTGCCTTTTTGTAATATATGTATTCCAAGCGTATCCATTATCATATAATCGCCTGGATCTATATTAGATAAGTACATACCAGTATGCGCAATTGCGCCTATAGCGTCAAACATTCCCGCAATATATTCTGCCGCATAATCATTTGGATGTTTAAAAATTTTCATCTTTCTACCAAGCGCATCATCAAATAGTTTTCTTAACTTTGAATTATAAAACATCACTCGCGTAATGTCGTCAAACTCAGTTATAAGAAGTTTATTTGGAGATATGCCAAGCTCATCCATTGATATTTTAACAGCTTTTTCTATTGCAGAAGCATTGCTGCTTGTCATGGCTATAGATGCACTCCTTTCTTGAGCGCATTTACCGTACATGCCAAGTAGATAACTTATACTTGGACTTAATTTAAGCTTTTTTGACATTGTATCACTCACGGGCTTACCGGACTTAACCGGACAATTCACATCACGAGCTGGCGACCGCCATGCAGTACTTCTCGGCTTGTTAGGTAAGATCTTTAGTCTGGCCTTCATCCTGCCGTCGCTCCCGGATAATATTTCCGACGTTTCTTTCAATTAAACCGCAGCATCCACCCCTTGTGTGCTCCCCCGCCAATTGCTTTAAGTTTTAACCTTGCGATCGTACTCCCCAGGCGGCAGACTTAACACTTTCGCTACGGTACTGCAAACATTCAAGACATTTGCAACACCTAAGTCTGCATAATTTACTGCTAGGGCTACTCGGGTATCTAATCCGATTCGTTCTCCTAGCCTTCGCTCCTCACTGTCGGATGCGTTCTGGTAAGGCGCCTTCGCTACCGTTAGTCCTCATAGGATTATAGGATTTTACCCCTTCCCCATGAGTACTCCTTACCTCACCCGCTCCCTAGCTCGTTGGTATCTCATGCACGCATTGATGTTGAGCACCAATATTTCACATGAGACGGAACAAGCCAGCTACGAGCGCTTTAAGCCCAATAATCGTGGACACCACTTGTGCTGCCGGTATTACCGTGGCGGCTGCCACCGGTCTTGCCCAGCACTTATTCGCCAAGCTTGCTATACTTGGCAAAAGGTTCACCGAAGTGAACCACTCAGATTCCCCCCATCGCGCTTTCGCGCATTGTGGAGTTTGCGCGCCTGCTGCACGCCGTAGCGCTAGGGCCCTTGTCTCAGTGCCCTTCTCGGGGCCTATGCTCCCACATCCCCTACGGGTTATAAGTATGGTGGGCCGTTACCCCGCCATCTGCTTGATCCGCCGCAGTCTCATCGTAAAGCGAAAACGCTGCAATTTGCGCCCCTTTTTTACCAAGGATCCTTCCAGATTCCCAGGCATATGGCGGTTTATCCTTCGTTTCCAAAGGGTATCCGCCTCTTTACGGTAGATTGACTACGTGTTACTGAGCCGTACGCCATCCTATGAAGCCACAGAATAGACTTGCATGGCTGTCGAAATCTGATAGCAGTGCCCTCCAGCAGCATCGACTGGAGTCGACGCTTAATTCTTAAAAGCAATTGTATGAGCTCCTCGTTACATTCCTCAAGACTACATCCAACTCCAAGCAGGAATTTTCACATTACTTAAGCTAAAATTAACAACTTTTAAAAAAAACAATTAGCAATATCATTTCTAATCTAAACATATTTATACCTTATCATTTCTTCGTATACAATAAGTATATTATAACTTAAGCACTCTTTTTTTTCTGCCTACTTAACTTTGTATTTAATATATGTATAAATTCCTCTGGATTTGATACTTCGAAAATAACTGCGGGGTGATTTGAGTTTTTCAGCTCCAATACAAGCGCTCTAGAAGGATTATGCAATTCAAATATAAAGCATCCATCCCTATCAACACAGGTATGATCGCGTATGCCTATTGCAGAATTTAATAAAAATAACTTATAATCTTTTATGGACCCATATGTGGACAATCGTGATATTGATAATATATCCGCCACTGGTATCTCGACTAATCTTCTTATCGATATATGGCTCTCACTTGATATAAATTCCAAAATAAGCTTATCATTGTTGATGCGACTATTGCTTAACATTTATCTGCGTTCCTCGACCTGTACAAACATGAATTAAATTAATAGAAAATTATAAAGTTAAATAACTTTGTAATAATTTCTTATAAACCACTATACAAATATGCAAATATTAACTATCTAATCTAAAAATTTCAACAACTATTCAGTAGTTATATTGTAGAACAGTGTTTTGCGAGTGTAGTGCGGCGCTTTGAATGAAAGTCAAATTTATCATTTGCATAACATTCTATGATCCATCCTCTTAACTCAGGGATGCCATTTCTAATATTTGATATTATTACATCCCATGGTATCGTTGTTTTTTGCGCTCCGTCAGTATTTATAACACATATAGTCTTTGTTTTCGAATCTACCATAATTGCCCCATGAAAATCAACATTTACCAATTTGTAATCATCTTTAATTACTGCCTCATTGAGTATCTTTGTCAATTTACTGTGAGATGTACCATAGCCATCCGTATCGCGAAAGCGCTTTGCCATAGCGGATATGCTTGACATATTGCCATTTTTATCTTTTATTGATGCCATAATAAATGTCCTTGGCAAATCATTTGGTATAAATTCTACAAATCCTTCGGATATATCTACAACAGATTCTAATATAGTATTAATCAGCATAAATTCTCTAATTGACTTTTCTCTTCTTATATCCATGTGCTTTTTTATTTGGCTATTTTTGTGCATAAAAACACTTTCAGGATATGAAGCTCTAGATATTTTAATTTATCTATCCCGTTCGCCATTTTGCATTAAACCATAATTAGCGGATTTTGAAAAAGCTTTTTATATTATTTGATGCAATAATAAATACGTTTATTCTATTCTTAAGCTTGCGTGTTTTTATGAAAGATAAGAAATTAATTGCAATAGTCAGAATTAGGGGAAGAGTCAAGATAAGCAGCGCTATAGAGGAAACTTTAGAGCGGCTCAGATTATACAGGGTCAATAACTGTGTAGTTTTGCATGCTGATGATTCGTATAAAGGAATGATAAAAAAATGTGAAAACCACGTGGCATATGGAGAGATTGATGAGAATACCGCTAAAAAGCTGTTCAAAAAGTATGTGCCAAACATGAATGCTGATGACATATTAAATAGTAAAATAGATATTAAGGAATTAAAGCCGTATCTTCCATTTAGACTTACTCCTCCGAAAAGAGGTTATAAGGCAATAAAGGTGAGCTTCAATAATGGTGGTTCACTGGGTAATATGGGAGAGCACATTAATGAATTATTAAATAGGATGGTATAATGGTAATTAGAAAGGATAAAAAGAATAGAAAATACTTTGGCACGCGTAGATGGGGTGCTGGAAATATTAAGAACGCCAGAGGTGCAGGGGATAGAGGAGGCGTTGGAAAGGCAGGATTAAGAAAACATAAATTTACATGGGTTACAGCAAAACACCCTGAATTAATAAGAAGCAAGGGTTTCTCGAATTGGAATACTAAAAAAATGAAGGTCGTAACGTTAAATGATATAAGCAGAATGGCCTCAGTTGAAAAAAAAGAGTTTATAGAGCTTAGGAATATAAAGGTTTTAAGCAACGGAGAGCTAACTTCAAAAATTAAAATATCTGCCGCAGGATTTTCCAAAAAAGCAATAGATAAGATTAAAAATGCTGGCGGAGAAGCAGTTATAATTGAAAAATAATTGCCTGTGATATTTAATGTCGAAAATGAACATTGCTTTTTATACAGATAGTTTCTACCCCGCTGTTGATGGCGTAGTGATTTCCATAAGCAATTTCACTAGAGAGCTAGAGAAGCGCGGACATAAAGTTTATATTTTCACAGCAGGCAACTCTAAAAATAATGATAAATCAATGAACGTATTTTTCATGCGCGGAATAAAATTCAGCAAATATCCGCAATATACAGTTGCAATGTTCCCATTTTTATCCTCGCTAAAGATGCGAGAGCTAGACATTGACATTGTGCATGCGCATACTCCATTCTCAATAGGTCTCGCCGCGCTAACAAATGCAAGGTTAAACAAATTACCACTAGTTAGTACATTTCATACATTATTCAATGACAATGCCGTAATAAATGAGTATGTCAGTTCAAATAATTTTATGCGTGATGCGATAAAAAAATACTCCTGGAACTATGCAAAATTCTTCTATAATAAATGTGATAAGGTAATTACACCAAGTGCGGCGATCGAGGATCTGCTTAAGAAAAATGGCATAACAAATACAACCGTTGTGGAAAATGGCATAGACCTGAAGAAATTCAACAATAAGATAAAGAGCATGCATGTTAAAAATTGGATAACAGATGGTAAGGATTATAAATTAGTATTGTATGTCGGAAGAATAAGTAAGGAAAAACGTATAGATACGTTATTAAAAGCGGCTAATATATTAAAGAACAAGCGCATATTCTTTGGCATTGTGGGAACTGGCCCGGCACTTGAACATTACAAAGAGATTGCGTATAAATACAAGCTTGATAAGGTTAAATTTTTGGGTTTTGTGGAAAATAATGATCTGCCAAAATATTATAACGCGGCAGATATTTTCTGTATACCTTCGACATTCGAAACACAGGGCATTGTGTCTATTGAGGCCATGGCATGCGGCAAACCCGTTGTGGGCGCAGATTATATGGCTTTAAAAGAGCTCATAATAAATGGAGTTAATGGGGAGAAATTTAAACCTGGCGATTTTAAGGATTGCGCAAAGAAGATAGAAAAGGTCATTGACAATATAGAGGATTATAATAAAACTATAAGCACAATAAAAAAATATTCTATAGAGAGAGTAACAGATAAGCTTATAAAAGTATATGAGGAACTTATATAATTATATATTTGTATGTTCATATATTGATTAGTATTCTAGCTATTTAAATGACATATTACATATGTAATTTTAGTTTTAAATTAGATTATAATAATTAAGTATTAATATTAAATGAACGTACGCACGTACTTTAGAACAGAGGGATTTTCCTGGAAGAGAAGAATGTTGAAATATCAACAATTGAGAATAAGACTAATTCTGAGAATAAGTCGAATAGTTTGGGGGTACCTCCCAAAGATACAAGCACAGCAGCAACAAAGCCGGTAAGGCAGAATAATGGATATAAACCACTATTTGAGCTAATAAAAGAGTCTGGAAGCCCGGAAGCTGCTAAAATAAAGAGCGATATCGATGCTATTCGTGAAAAGCGCCAGGTGTTAATAGAGCAGATAAAACGCCTAAAAAAACGCATAAATTACAAAAGTTCAGAAGCGGAGACAATAGCAAAAATGCTACAGATGAACCAGATGGAAAATGATTATAATGAGAAGCTTAGAAAGGTAAGGGAGCTTGGCAAACAAAAGCGCAAGCTTGAATTTAGAATATCAACAGACACATTCTCTTTAGCTGATGAGAAGGGTTTAGTTGTAAAGATCAATGAAATAGACAGACAGATGGATGAAGCGTATAGGGTCGTTAGATTCTTTAGAAAACGCGATTTTATAAAAAAAGACTTAGAGGAATACAACAAAGAGCTCTCAAAGCTAAATGTAGACATAGAAGTCTTTGATAAGCAGCTGGATGAGCGCTATGCAGAATTGAGAAAGATTTTGAAGATAACACATAGAAGAGAACATCCAGATAATAATGTTCGAAAGAAGCGTGAGGAAAAGCCAACGCCAATTGAGGTCAACCTTGAGGACATCGTAGTAATTAAAAAAAGACCTAAAGAATAAGTTGGTAATAAAATAAAAAATGAAATATAAATAAGTATATATGTGGGCTCTTGCCCCTTATATCAAATAAATTAAGAAGTGATAAATTGAAAGTATCTTTTTTTGGAGGAGCACAGGAAGTAGGAAGAAGCTGTATATTAATAGAAACAGAAAAAACAAAAATATTGTTGGACGCAGGCGTAAAGCTTGGTAGAGAAATAGAGATGCCAGATATCGATAATGAGATATTTAAGAGCCTTGATGCGATAGTATTATCGCATGCACACTTAGATCATATTGGGTACTTGCCGCACATATATTCAAGCGGATATAGGGGCTTTGCATATGCTACAAAGCCAACCACCGAGCTAACTAACGTGTTAATTAGCGATTATATGCACATATCAAACCCCAAAGACGTGACAAAGGAGGGGTTAAAGCAAATGATGTCAAAGTACAAAATAATTGAATATATGGAGGAGTTCAAAATCAATGAACTCACGCTAAAATTTATACCGGCGGGACATATATTAGGAAGCGCAATGATCCATATTAATGATGGCAAGAATACGCTTTTATATACAGGAGATATAAATACGGCAAAAACAAAACTATTTGATGGAACATATCTAAAGGATTTACACGCAGATACGTTAATTATTGAGAGCACGTATGGAGGTAAAGATAATGTTTTTGACAACGAGAAAAACATCGTAAAAGACATGATGAAGAGCATAAAAGAGACAATAAACAAAAATGGTAAGATAATAATACCAAGCTTTGCTGCAGGAAGGGCTCAAGAAGTATTATTACTTCTTGATGATCATATAAATTCTGGTATTATACCGAAAGTGCCTATATATGTTGATGGCATGATAAACAAGGCCATGCGTATACATAGACATAATGTTATATATTGCAGAAAGGAATTGCAGAGTAGAATACTAATGAGTGATTATGATCCATTCAAAAGCAAAAATTTCTACCCGGTTGAGAGAAAGAGCACACGAAATAAAATAATAAAGCAGGATGAGAGCTGCATAATAGTTACAACAAGTGGTATGATAACAGGCGGTCCCGTACTCTTTTATTTATCGCAACTTAGCAATAACAATCTTAACAAGATTATGATGGTAGGATACCAGGCTAATGGAACACGAGGTAGAGAATTGCAGGACGGAGCAAAAACAATGGATATAAACGACTCTAAAATAGAGATAAAAATGGATGTTGAAACATATCATTTATCAGCACATGCGGATAGAAGAGGACTTGAAAGTGTAATAAATAAAATTTCAGGACTTAAAAATGTCTTTATTGTTCATGGTGAGAAAAGCCGCTCAGAGTCATTGAAGGAATTTGTCGATAAAAAGGGCTTGAATGGGATAGTCCCGCAAATTGATGGCACATATGAAATAAACAACTAAGTTGAGAAATAATCAAATTTATATAACGCTTACTTTTTTTGTATAAATATCTACGAAATCCACAGAAAAGGTATTTATATTATGCTCATCATAAAATAATCGGGATTAGATGGTGGGAGAATTGATAAAGAGAAAAGTGTTGGATAAGGAACTAGAGAAAATAAAGAGGATGCAGTCCATAAACAACGTGCTAAATAAGGGTAATATGGAGAATCTTTTACTCTACACATCCTCAAAAGAGGGGGAGGCCGTTAGTGATACAGTAATGGAGGGCATGCTCAACGAACTTGAAAAAGATAGAAACGTTGATAAGAACATAAGCGTCATTGAGAATCTTGTCGATGACGATAAAAATATTATAAAAAAGGAGAAGGATTATAAAGTATCTGGCAAGGCGAAACCAGCAATTAGCAGAAAGTTACATATTGCAAAAAAAAGCAATTCAAAAAAGGCACAGACAAATAAATCAAAACCAAAAAGTAAAATGGCGGCAAGCAAAAAGAGGTAGATTTTTTATATATAGCGCCTTTTTGCTTTTCTTATTTTAAATTGAGTAATTGTTATATATTATTATATCCTAATGTTCTAATATTTTATATTATTTGGGCTCATGGCTCAGCTAGTAGAGCGTCCGCTTTGCAAGCGGAAGGTCGCGGGTGCGAATCCCGCTGAGTCCATAAAACTTCTTGAGAAGAAGTTTTATCAAGAAGCTGAGGGAAAATCTAGTGAAAACTCAGCAAGCTTGTCTGCGTTCGAATCACCGTCACGCTTGAATAATAAGTATTAAATATGTTTATTCACATAATAATTATGTGATTTATATGCCAAATATCACTCTTTCAATAAGCGAGGAGTTGAAAAAGGAGATGGAGAAGTACTCTTCCGTCAAATGGTCAAGTGCGGTAAGAAACGTAATAGAACAGAAAATTGCAGATTTTGAGGAAGCCGAGAGCATAGCTAAGAAGAGCAGACTTAATTGGAAGAGCTGGAAGCTAATAAATGCAAAAATCTCAAAGAATGCTGCAAAACATGCAGAGGCGCTCCTCAATGAAAATAACCGTTGATGCTAACATATTATTTGCATGCCTCATAAAAGATTCAACAACAAGGAAACTGTTCTTTAACCCAGCATTGTTTCTTTTTGCGCCAGAATTCATCGTTGATGAATTTACACATCATCTTGTAGAAGTAAGAAAAAAATCAGGACTAAGCAATGAGGAACTATATACCTTAATTGATAAGGTTCTTGGTCAGCTTGTGCTTGTGCCAGATAAGAATCTTAAACCTTTTCTTCCAGCCGCAGCAAGCCTCGTGGACGATCCAAAGGACTGGCTCTATATCTCATGTGCGCTCTATGAAAATACAATTATATGGAGTCATGACATGGATTTCGGCGCACAAAAAAGGATAAGGGTTATCTCCACGAAGGAGCTAATAGATATTGTAGGTTCACTAAGTTAATTTATTTAATTTACAACGACAAACATTATAAAATACCGTTATTTACCATTGTTTGTACATTCTATTCAATGACTAACGTTTGCCGGGTTAACAAACTTCTTACAAAAACTTTAATCAAGAAGATGGGAGCACACCAAATTACAAAGCCGCAAGCGGATCTAGGCGCGTAACCTTTTTGGAAAGGTTAATCGAAAACACTGGGTGCGGTTACAGCTAGAATCGTACCGTATCTGTTTATATTTCTAAATGCGCTATAATCTGTGTGCGGAACACAGATGTTCGCATTCAACGAAAATAAACTACGGTGGCTATATGAAACAAACGCTAGATGAGAAAGCTAGAGGGCTCACACCAGTTTGCAACGGAAAGATCGCG
>JAJZDG010000012.1 GCA_021828705.1 Microcaldota archaeon
ATGCATCATTATTGCCTATTGGTTCATTATTATAAACATCAATTGCAGCGCTTTTAATATGTTTTAATTTCAAAGATTTAATTAAAGAGTTATAATCTACTATAGCGGCTCTAGCTGTATTAATTAGAATTGCGCTATTTTTCATTAATTTTATAATATTACCATCAATAAGATTTCTACTGCTATCATTCAAAGAAGCGTGTATTGATATTATATCAGATGTAGCTACAAGTTTTTTTAATGGCATATACTTCCAACGTACAGCTTTTTTATTTTTATCATAATATACCACTTTCATGCCAAAAGCATTGGCAAGCGTTGCGACTCTACTACCTATTCTTCCCATGCCTATAATGCCTAGTTGTTTTTTGTATAAATTATTCCCTATAAAATTATGGCGTTCCCAAACTCCACTTTTAAGTGAATCAAAAGCCCATGGGAGATTTCTAGACAAAGATAACATCAAACACATCGTATGTTCTGCTGTTGCAATAGTGTGTGTGCCATGTAAGTTAAAGACCTTAATATTATGTTTTGCTGCATAACTCATATCTATATGTTCTATACCAGTAGTTGCACTTCCTATAACTTTTAGTCTTTTTGCATTCTTAAGCAAATCATAATTTAGCTCAGTTTCTACTCTTATAAGTATTGCGTCATATTTATGTATGCATAATTTAAGCTCAGATCTAGTTAGTCTTATTTTATCTATCTGCCCTATTTTTTTGAGTTTTGCTATGGCATTATCGTCAAAATATTCTGGTTCTGTTATAAGTATTTTATACTTCATAATAACACTATGCCCCTATGTGGTTGTTTTTTCGTGGATCTGTAGCCACAATTATTTTTGTTATTGAACTTTTATTAAAACCCTTAAATCCTTGTCTTCTTTCAAGATTCTCCATATGGCTGCCTATTGCTCCATTATTTAGGAACTGATTAAATTGTTCTTTGGTTATATATTTATTGGTTAAGAGTGTATCAAGCCTTTTTTTATCTACTAACCAATGGTCGCCTACAGTGAATGCTTGTTTTAAGAAATCAAAATATGAGAATGGCGGCATGATCTCAACGCCATATGCTGCTATATCGCTTTTTAATTTTTCAAAATCAAATCGTGCTTCCAAATGGTGCATTCCTGCTTGAAGCACGCTCTCTCCATGCAGGCCCACCCATAAACCAACTGTGCCTAATTTTTTACTATTTAAATTAAATCCAACATGCGCAAAATCAATGTCTGTTTCTTCAGGATTCATATCAACATCTGTAAACACTACAATATTGCATATTTTATGTTCAAGTATCTGTGCTCCCCATCCTGCCTTATCTCCCGCATAATAACGTTCCCTGCATTCATAACCCATAGATTCGAATAATTTTATCATATATTTGAAATTATTACGTGATGATCTATAAGTATGATGATCGTGGTTACCCCAACCAAGTCCCATAGAATCCTGCCGTGCTTTTTGCATTTGGCCTGCTCTATTCCTCTTCTGCCAATACGCACGCTCAGATCTAAAGAATGCATCTGATATTCGAGCCGTATTAAGATTGTGTTTTAAACGTTCTATAAGCTTTATTGTATATAAAATTCCATCTCTATCATTCTCAAAATGCCTTTTTCTTGAATAGAGTATAGATAACGCATTCTGATACTCTTCTATATCTTTAGATTTTTTAATTACAAAACCGTCATATCCTCTACGCTCAACTGCGGATAATCTAAATGCGCCATCATTTATTATTGCATATCTATACTCAGATAGTGGCTGTCCGCATATTTTTATTCCATCAGCAATGTATTGTGCAAAATCATCGATGCTTTCAGGTTTAAGTGCTATCTCAAAACGATTATCTGTTGTCAAAAGAATAGGGAAGAGATATGATCTTTTATGCTCAAATACTACTGTATTATCTGGGATATCATTAATATTTTTTACAGAAAGTCCCATCTTAATTAAGGCATCATCTTTTATGTACTTTTTTGGTATCACAATATGATCTATCCAATCAATAAATTTGGTTGACGTATTATCATATAATTTTTTGGAAAACGTTGCAGCAAATTTATTCTTTAAAAGAAATGTATTTATTATTCTATTTACGAAAGATTCAAGTTCTGGGTGAAGTTCCCAGTCAAAGTCGTCGTTAAGTTGCTTCTTTGACATATTATCAATAACAGAACGCTGCTAAGATTTAAAATGCTATACTAAAAGAAATTAATTTTTACTATATGCACAATATTTTTTAAGAGATTATAAATAAATTTAATTTTAAATAAAATGGATAAACATGGTGAAATTAAAATGGCTTGGCCATGCAGCATGGCTTATAGAATTCAAGAATGTTAAAGTTGTTATAGATCCATTTCTTAATGGGAATCCTACCGCATCTATGAAACCAGAGGATCTTACAAATATAGATTATGTGATGGTTACACATAACCATCAGGATCATGTAGGCGATTCCTTTAATATAGCAAAGCAGAATGGTAGTAAGTTTGTAGCAATGTATGATACTGCAGCAATTGCGCAGCAGTCTGGGGTGCAGAATATTATTGGTATGAATAAGGGAAGTATGCGCAATCTTGGCAATATTGAGGTAGCGCTTACAAATGCAATACATAGTGGTAATGAATCTGGAATAGTTTTGCGTGCTGATAATGTTACGATATATCATGCAGGTGATACTGCATTATTTAAGGACATGGAGCTTGTGAATAAATTGTATAAACCAGATATAGCGCTTTTGCCTATAGGTGGGTTTTTTACAATGGGCCCGAATGAGGCTGTGGAAGCGGTAAAAATGATAGCTCCAAAGGTTACAATACCAATGCATTATAATACATTTGAACAAATAAAGCAGGATCCATCAAAATTTTTGGAAATGTGTAAGGGCATAACAAATGTGGTAATACTAAGTCCAGGCGAAGAATATACTCATGAATAAAGGTTGCCCTTTTCCAATTCTTTTTTTATATTTTCTAGTACAATTGAAATATGCTCCTCACTTTCATACAATTTTCTTGGCCACATAAATCCCCTAAGCCCATCTCCGAATTTTCTTGGAATTATATGTATGTGAAGATGAGGCACGCTCTGACTCACAACATTATTGACAATAATAAGCGTACCCTCAGATTTTGTAGCACTCTCTACTGCCTTTCCTATATATTTAATATTTGATATAAACTTTTTTGAAATATCATCACTTAAATCGTATATTGTTTCGATATGTTTTTTTGGTATAATAAGCGTATGTCCGTAAAATATTGGACGTATATCAAGAAATGCAATGCTAATATTATCCTCATAAACTATATGTGCATCTTCCTCCTTATTTACAATTCTACAAAAAGCGCATGTTTTTTTAATATTGTTTTTCTGCATATCCCCAACCAACTATATTAATTCTGATACATCAACCATCTTGCTAAAATCCTTCATTTTGCAGCTATCCAAAAGCATAATTCTTATCGTACTGCCATATCTTATTTTAACTAAGTAAAATTTTAGATATTTTATCCCCATAGAATTTACTTTTGAATCAGGGAATAGTAATTGCATCCTTTTTAATATTTTGGATGTATCTATACTTCCTAATATTTGGCTTTTTTTAAATGTGGCGGTTGCTGTGCTTAATTGTATTTTATCTGTTTCTATTTTATTTGTGGGTACATTAAATTGTCCATCAATTTCTACAACTAAATTGTTTGACACAAGTCTTGCCAATAATTTTGCAACGATTAATCTGCTTATTCCGGTAACTCTGCATATATTTTCAATATCTATGCTCTTAGATTTTGCAATAACCTCTAATATGTGCGTTTCATTCTTCTTTAACTCTATATCTGTATTAGGTATTCCTTCAAGCGCCATCTTTTTGCTATTAAGAAATTTCATAGAGTTGTTTACCATTATATAATGTATCTCAAAATCAGATTTCCTGCCTTTAGGTGTAAGTATTCTTAGTTCTAACAATGGCATATATACTGAAATTGGGCTTTCAATATCCGTTCTGCGTAAATTAATGCCAAATATGCTGGAGTGTGATCGTGCATACTCCATTGCATCTTCCTCTGTAAATTCAGATGTTATTACATTGAAAACATTATCATTTTTTGTTATTTTATTATTGGGCTCGTTTTTACTCCCGCTGCGTATATTATCTATTATGCTTTTCATATCAACTTCATTATTTAGTTCCTTAACTAGTGGCGTAGTGCCCATAGCATTTAAAAGTCTACGTTTAACTTTGAATATTATATTGCTCCCGCTTCCAAACATCATAAATTCTCCAGATCCTAGCTTTGGTATATCTTTCATAATATTTTTATCATCAAATAGTATGCTTATTGCGGAAAGGTCATTTTCGAGCGTTAATTTGCCTATAAATCCATAACCACATTGAGAAAGTACATTTTTACTTATATTTGCTGGTCTTTGAGTTGCAATTATAAGGCCAATGCCTCTCTTTCTACCACGCACGCTTATTTCCTCTATTGGATTTAGCTCTTTTTTAACTACCTGTGGTATAAATTTATCAGCTTCCTCTATCATAACAAGAAAAGGCTCTTTAATCTCATCCTCTATTTTATACAACTTTTCAAGAAATGAATAAACGATTCCCACTCTATCATAAGATTCTGATACATCCAATATTATGGGCGTATGTGATTCTATGGAATTTTTTATAATCCTACCATAATCAGAGTCTAATTTTAAATCGGCGCTTTCATTTTCTGATACCCATATTGCATTAAAAATGCTCTTTATATTAAAATATTCCCCTTCAGTATCAATGATTACAAATGGCATTTTTGCCTTGCACAATTCCTCTGCAATGACTCCCATTAAAAATGATTTGCCCGATCCACTTTGACCTATTATGCATGAACGCCCTGTCATAATTTGCTGTAATTCAATATCTATTGAATTAGATATGTTTACTTTCATAGATTATGTTTCTAATGATAACTTTAATTAGTTTATTAATTAATATATGAAAATAAGCCCAATATTATAGAAAATAATAATAAGCATGTTGGTTAAATATATAGTTATTAATGAGAGGGCTCGTAACTCAGGCTGGCTAGAGTGGCAGGCTTTTAACCTGTAAGTCGGGGGTTCAAATCCCCCCGGGCCCGTATTTATTTAATACTATATTTAAGTTTACAATGAACTATCTAGTTGCTCTATTTTTAAGAAATACCACAAATTATAATAATTGAATATTGCAATATAAACTGATTTAATGAACAAAAATTATGTACTTGCTGCAATTATTGCGGTTATAGTAGTGGTATTGGTATTATACTTAGCATCAAATTCACTGGCGCCTACTGTGCAGAATGGCGATAATGTATCTGTATTTTACACAGGCAGCTTTACTAATGGAACCATATTTAATTCAAATTTGAACAGCAGTCCGTTCATATTTAAAGTAGGCGCAAATCAGACTATACCTGGGTTTAACAGTGCTGTTTTAGGAATGCGTTTAAATCAAACGAAAACTGTAACAATACCAGTCAATGAGGCATATGGTCCAGTCAACCCAAGTCTTATAATTGCAATTCCATTGTCTAATTTTAAGAATCAATCTGTGAAAATAGGTGATGTTATAACAGATTCGCAAAACGGAAGGGTATTGCAGGGAATAGTTGTCGGATTAAATAATACAACAGCAATAACTAATTTCAATCCCCCTCTTGCAGGAAAAGTGCTAACATTTACAATACGCGTTGTAAAAATATCAAAATGAATTTTTTAATTTATTTTTATTCCCACTTTTTTAATTAATATTAGTATTTTATTATTTTAAATTGTGTATACGCAAGATGACAGCAAGTCAAAACATGAAGATAAAGAACCAATATATAACTTCTCTTGCCTTATATATTTGTACTATTTAATGTGAATTGATTTAGTGATTTCTTGGATAATATTGAATCAGCTGCAATAGCGCATCCTGTAAAAGAAGATGGCATTATTCATCTACTAAAAGGTACGCTCTGCAATAATCGTGTGTTATTTCTTGTAATGTTTGCATATCTTATACTAGCTTTATTTGTATTTTATCCAATTACTATCGGTATTACAAATAGGGTTGCTGGGGTTGGAGGTGATATATACCAGATGTTATGGAATAATTGGTGGGTGGGATATTCTACATTCACACTGCATCAGGGTATATATTCCTCCATGTTATTATTTTGGCCAGTCGGATCAAATTTAGTATATCAAACGTTAATACCTATAGGCTCTTTGATAATATATCCGCTTGAGGCTGTGAGCAACGCATTTGCATATAACGTGCTCTTCTTTTTGGGAATAATGCTTTCAGGATTTACTATGTTTATTCTATCTGATTATATTGTTAAAAATAAGTATGCAGCTTTTGTCGCAGGAATAATTTATACATTCAGCGCTTTTCACATTGCGCAATCCTATGGACATATTGAGTATGCAAATATAGAGTGGATACCTCTTTCAATCTATTTTTTTATGCGTATAATAAAAAAAGATTATATTAAAATAAATCACAAGCATATAAAATATGGTAAATACCTATTGGCGCTATTTCTTTCAATATCATTTCTTCTATCAATGTTTATGGGGGATGTGGAACAGGGCGTAATGACAATAATGGTATTTACTCTTATATTTATATTCTATTTATTGAGAAAACAAACGCGCAGCCATGTACTGAATATAGAGTTTTTTACGCTTATTGCAGTATTTATCGCAGCAGCATTTATACTTGGCTCCTGGGCATTTATACCATTTATAACAAAAACGTCTGGTAGTACTTTAAATCAGTTTAATAGTGTGCAGAATAATATGGTATGGAGCGATGATGTGTTATCCTATCTCCTCCCAAGCTTTTATAATGGTATATTTAATGGGGCATCCGCATCATACATATCGCTGTATCATGGAGATCTCGGCGAAACAATATCATATTTTGGCTATATTGCGATGATTTTAGCACTATATGGTGTTTATAAAAAACGGCAAGATACCTACATTTGGATTTTTATAGGAATAATATTTTTCATGTTATCGTTAGGTCCCTACGTACTTATAAATAACAATAATACAAATATACCAGGACTTTATTTATTGGCAAAGTTAATTCCGGGGATTAATATAATAAGAGAGCCTGGTAGATTTGATCTTTTAGTTATGATTGCGGGTGCAATAATCGCATCAATTGGTACAAAGGAACTTTTTGAATTTTTGAAGCATAAAAATTTGCATATGCGCATAAAAAAAATGGAGTTGGCAACTGTTGCAGTAATATCTCTATTTATAATAATTGAGGTTGCAATGCCACCATTATCTGCAATACAAATAGCGCAAACAACAACAGTAATTAACATGTCAAATTTGTATACCCAACTGGGCACACTGCCTCAAAACTTTACCGTTCTTATATTACCAATACTTCCAGATCAATACTCATTGCAGCCTGAATTATATCCGGGTAAAGCAATGTTTAGCACAATAGCATCACATAAAAGTATAATCGGAGGATATTTAACGCGCGAAAATACTACAGAAGAACTGTCTGTTTACAATGTACCGCTTGCGGTAAGCGCAACAAATCTTGAACAGTTCGGAGCGTTTGACTACGGATCTCCTATAATCGAAAATTATACAAATCAGACTTTACTATCATTATATTTTTATAATACAACGATCGTTACACTTGATAAAACTGCGTACAACAAAACTGATTTGAATACAATTGGTATATATCTAATAAAAACATTTGGTGCTCCTATATATGAAGGCAATTCTACCTTAGGATTTACAACTATAAACGCTATAGACAGCTCGCTCTTTAAGAGTTATGTATCATTTCCAACCTTAACTGATTGGAATGAAAGTATCTATAACGTTAATGGGCAGCAGAAGATATTATGGACGCCAATAAATGGCGGTGTGGTAACAGTATATGCTCCATATAATGCCCTATTGGCGCAAAATGGCGTAGAATCCGTAAACACTACAATAGGAATAAATGCAATATCTTTGGGTACAATATCTAATGTTGAAGTACTTGATAATAATGTTCTGACAGGTTCAACAAAATTAATAGGTATATTCAATGCCACCAATAATATGGCATACTATAGATTCAATACAATACTTGCCGGAGGACCTTCGGGAAATAGAATATATTTTGCATATAACAACAAAACTTATCCCGTTGGAATATCCAACATAACCTTCAATAATTGACTGTTTGAATTTAAATGTAGGATTTTATGAGCGTATCTAATACGAGTGAAAATAATGGCCCGGCACATATTGGAAGCAGGGCTGTTAAAGTAGCTGGCGTTATATTTACAGGAAAAATCTTCTCATTCATTCTTCTTGCTGCTTCATTTATAATAGTTGTTAGGATTTTGGGTCCGAGCACATATGGCGTGTATACGCTTGCAATAGCTGTAACAGGATTTTTTGATGCAGTAGGAAATTTTGGTATAGGAACTGCGTTAAATAAATTTGTGACAGAATATAAAAGCAAAAAGGATTATAAGCGTATAGGCGATACAATAAGCAATGGCCTTGCAATCATATTAATTACTGGAACTATACTCACAATAGCAACATTTTTAACAAGCTCTTTTTTTGCATCGCAGGCTCTTCATAGCCCACAGTATACATACGTAATAGAAATTGCATCTATTTCGATATTGGTAATGATGCTATTTGGTGCAGCAAATGGTGCGCTTGTAGGATTTGGCAATGGAAGGCAGATAGCCACTTCATTAATATTAGTCTCAATAATACAATCAGCCCTTTCAATAGTTTTAGCACTTTTAGGATTAGGTTCTCTTGCTCCTATATTTGCTTTGATATTTGCATATCTAATTGGGTTTTTTGCTGAAATTTACTATATATTTATTGAGAATAAAATATCCTTTATAAAACCAACATATGTGGGTATTAAGAGATTGTTTAAATTTTCTATACCTATTGCCGCAGCAAATTTTCTACGTACAGTTATGAGTAATGCATCACTAATAATACTTGGAATATTCGCAACAGCTTTTGTTATAGGAAATTTCGGCGTGGCGTCTAAAACGGGATTTTTGATAAACATAATAACGGATTCTATAAGCATATCACTGATATCCGCATTTAGCAGCAGCCTTATAAATGACTTTAAAAAAAGAAATACTGGAAGGCTTTTTTCTTATTCGGTATATCTTTCTTATCTGGTTGCAAGTCCTATGCTTTTTGCCGTTATGGTTCTTTCAAAGCCTATATCCTACACTGCATTTGGAAGTGCATATACACTTGCCCCAATATATATAGCAATATTTGGTCTGGGCTTTTTTATAAGCATATTTGGAATATATGCAAGCCAGCTGCTTATTAGTGCAAGTATGTTGCGCTCATTGCTTAAATATAATATAATAATATCAATATCTCAGATATTATTGGCATTAATTTTTATACCAATACTTGGAGGACTTGGGGCTGCGATAACGCTCTTTTTAGCAACACCATTAATCACTAGCGTATTATTTGCAATACCTATGAAAAAGACTTTCAATGTTGATTTTAGGATTGGTAAAATTATTCGCATAACATTTGCAAATATGTTAATGGGTATGTTATTTCTTATTAGCACAATACTGCTTCCAGGATATTTTATACTTCAAATAGTATTAGCACCAATATTAACGCTCGCACTATACCCAATGCTATTAGGCATATTAAAATGCGTTAATAAAAATGACATAAAGAAAATAGGTGCCTTAACTGATCGTTTGCCAATATTCAATAAGTTCTTCTCGTTTATGACAAAATACGTTTCTGTTTTCATATAAATTATTTAAGTAGGTCTTTAATATATTTTAATCGATCCCTATTATCGTATTCAAATTGGATCATTGTTTTAGAATAATTAAGCTCTCCTGGTCTATATACTCTATCAAGTGCAAGTAAATTAAAACTCATCCCTAAATGCGCATCTATTGCAATGTTGCGCAGTTCACTGCCAAACAAATCCGCCTCAACGAGCGATATATTATTTGATGCAAAGAGTCTAATTATATCAATTAGCAATGCTGTGCTCTGATCGTTTTGCATTCCAAAGATCCTACCCTCTAAAGATGGGCTGCTTTTTGATTGCATACTACTCATTTTTGAGAGTATCTTTGATAAGTAATTTATCACTGAGCTATCTGGTTTAAATAGGTTTGCGGCGCAGAGCGAGCGTTTATTTACGTCATAAACAGATATAAATATCGGATAACTTAGTGATTCGCAGAACATATAGCGTATTCCAGACATTTGGTTATAATTTAATGTCCATATCTCATTAATGTCTATATTATTGGACATTCCATTCTTTATTATTTTGGACTTTGATATGTGCGATCTGTTCTTTATTCCATAATAATAGCGCTCTTTGTTGATATTACCATTCATTATCTTAGATTCAAGCATCCCTAAAAAATCCAACTCTTTCACCTATATCTTTATAAATATTTTTATCACATAATTACATATTATTCTATTGCGGTACCATAATGGTTAGTTATGCGTTTATCCATAGCATTAGTATATATCAAGAATGCTTTATAAATATAACCGAATTTAATTACTATAAGTGAGCTAATGAAGTTTGAGATAAAGGAAGAGAATGAGAAAGCACTCAGGTTTATAATAGATGCTGATATAAGCACCGTCAATGCGATTAGAAGGACTGCCGCAAATAGCATTCCATGCTTTGCAATAGACAGGGTTATATTCTATGAGAATACGAGCGCAATGTTTGATGAGTATATTGCACATAGAATAGGTTTAATACCAATAAAAACCCCAAGCAAGGGTTATAATGAGAGTGATGAGATTGTATTCAGCCTGGAAGCTACCGGTCCAATTACCGTATACTCTCGCGATTTGAAGAGCACAGATAAGGACGTCGTAGTTGCCAATGAAAATATACCTATAATAAAATTAGGTAACGAACAGCGCCTTAGAATAGAAGGCAAGGCAATTCTTGGAATAGGTCTAAAACATGCAAAGTTCCAGCCTGGCATTGCAACATTCAAAGCGGTGTCTGAGAATAAATATGAGTTTTATATTGAGACATTTGGCCAAATGCCACCCAGAGAGATAATAGTTAAAGCGGCGGACAGTATAAAAGAGAGATTAAAAGAGATTAAGAAAGCTGTAAAATGATGCGTATATGCTGCGAGGGTGGCAGAGTATGGTCAAATGCGCAGGACTGAGGGTGGCATTTTTGTCATCAGAACTCCTGTGTCTTTAGTGACTGCGAGAGTTCAAATCTCTCCCCTCGCAAATCGGTGAATATTATGAAAATTACCCCAGAAAAAAGTGTTGTTAAGGAGTGGCTTGTGCTGCTCAAGGAAGGAAAGGTTAGTGATAGCCATAAAAAATTATGGCGGAAAATTTATGATGAGATTGCGGTTCCGGAGCGTTCGAGAATATCAGTTAATACTTATAAAATAGCAAAGCTTGCAAAGTCTGGTGATAATGTAATAGTTCCTGGAAAGGTTTTAGGGAATGCTCATATAAATCATAAGATTACAATAACGGCTCTTGAGTACTCAAAGAGCGCAAGAGCGGCAATAAAAGGATCCGAATGTAAGATTTTAGATATAAATGAGTTTTATAATTCGATAAAGGGCAAGAAAGCAAAGGTTAACATAATAGTTTGATTAAAATAAAAAGGAGTTAGTATGGAGAGTATAGATCCAAAGGATTATATTGTATTTGACGCAAAAAGCAAGGTAATTGGTAGAGTGGCAAGCGTCGCTGCAAAAGAGTTGCTTAATGGTAAGAATGTTGCTGTGTTAAATGTTGATGAATCGATAATAAGCGGCAATAGAAAGGATATACTTGCAAGATATCATAAAAGGCTAATTTTAAAGGAGAAGGCAAATCCTGAGCACTCACCATATTGGCCGAGAAGAACGGATATGTTATTTAAGAGAATAGTGCGTGGCATGCTCCCATATAGAAGACCTAGGGGGAAGGCGGCTTATAGAAAGCTACGTGTTTTTTCTGGAACGCCTGAATTATTTGAGAAGAGCGAAATAAAGCATATAGATTCTAAGAATTCAAAGGACATATTTGTAAATACAATGACATTAAAGCAGCTATCAGAGTTGCTTGGATATAGCAAGGAGTGATATTATGAGCGATGCTGAAATTGCACAAGAAAAAGTTGCAGATGAAAAAATAGAAGCGCAGGAGAAGAAGCCTAAGACTACAAGGTCAAGAGGTACAAAGAAAAAAGTAAGTACAAAGAAAATAGAACGTTCAATAACTGTAAAGAGCAAGCGCAAACGTGCAATAGCACGAGCAAGCGTCACAAAAGGAAGTGGTATTATACGTGTTAACAGCAAATTGATAAATACTATAGAGCCAAGAGAACTTAGGCGTTTGATGTTAGAGCCTGTTATACTATCAGAAACTGCAAAGAGCCTATTTAATGGGCTTGATATTAGCGTAAATGTCAATGGTGGTGGGGCAATGGCACAGGCAAGAGCGGTACGCGGTGCAATAGCTAAAGGCATTTCGGAATACTCTGGCAATGATGTTATAAAGAATGAATATATGCGCCATGATAGGAGCATAATGGTAGATGATTTTAGGAGAGTGGAGCCTAAGAAGCCGAACAGGCTCAAAGCAAGGGCACGTTTCCAAACATCATATAGATAAATTTATGTTACTTAATGTGATAATATGATGATACCGGTACGCTGCTTCACATGCGGCGCAGTAGTTGCGGACAAATGGGAAGAGTTTGACAGACGCGTCAATAAGGACCATGAGGATCCAAAGAAAGTGCTTGATGGCTTAGATATTAAGCGCTATTGCTGCAGGCGCATGCTGATAAGCAATGTCGAACTAATAGATGAATTCATGAATATAGGACATAAGAGCTGATGTAAGCAATTGTTTTTATATGTTGTAGATTAATATTTATCCAACGGGGCCGTCTGCTAGCTTGGTAGGCTTCCAGCTTGGGGTGCTGGCGACCCGAGAAATACCGGGAATTCAAAAGGCACTTCTGAAAATCTCGGCGGCCCCAAAAGGTGTTAATATGGAAGAAGAATTACTTATAGACCAAAATCAATATTTGGAGGAAGGAATACACATAGCAACTAAGGTGAAGGCGCAGGGAATGTCGCGCTTCATATATAAGACTAGAGAGGACGGTTTGTACTTACTTGATATAAAGACGATAGATTCTAGAATAAAGATTGCTGCTAAGACCCTTGCGCGATATGATCCATCTAAAATTATGGTTCGTGCATCAAGAATATATGCAATATATGCAGCGCAGAAATTTGCTGAAGTTATAAATGCAAAATTCTTGGGTGGAAGAGTAAATGCTGGTTTATTTACAAATCCAAATAGGGAAGGTTTTGTTGAACCATCATTATTATTTATAAGTGATTCCAGGAATGAGAAGCAGTCTATAAACGAGGCAAGCAAGATAAATATACCTATAATTGCATTAAATGATACTGATAACTCAACAAAATATATAGATCTTATAGTGCCTGTAAATAACAGAGGAAGGCGCTCTTTAGCATTCATATACTTTTTGCTTGCAAGAGAGGTTTTAAAGGAGCGAGGCACTATAAAAAGTAATGAAGAATTCCCATATAAAACTGAGGACTTTGAGACAAAGCTAAAACGTCAAGAAGAGAATGCTTTGCAGCAGTAAATACTTAAATATAAACATATATACAACGTTTATATATAAAATTTAATGTATCGATTATTCGTAATAATCATTGAGTACGCTCTTTATCTGCTCTGCTTTTTTTCTTCCTATTTTGTCTATTTTTACTAGTTCGTCCAAATTTGCGTTTGTAATATTTTTTATGTTCTTAAAATGCGTTAAAAGTGCAATGGCTAGTTTAGGTCCTATACCTGGTATATTTCCGATAATATACTCCATTGCCTGTTTTTTTGTATATGCCCGTCTGCCCCCTTTAATTGAGGGCATTCGCAATTCTATAATCTGCTCTTGCCGTGCAAGTGTAGAGATTATCTGCGCAGTTTCAATTGGCCCAGAAGATCTTATTATCTGCATACGCTCACGCAGGAAAATAGAGCATATGGCGCCATTTATAGACTCTTTGCTCATATAAACCTCTTCAATACTCCCCTCCAATATTATAAGGGGAAGTTCATATGTATTTTTTAAGGAGTCAATTTGCTCAAATAGTCTGCCATCTATTATGGAAGATTGAAAATCATTTATGGTCTTTCTCTCAATACAGAGCCTATCTGATAATATGTAATCGCCTACTGGTATGGTGGCATGCTCTATAAATATGCCATTATCCTCAAGCGCCTTAAATAGCTCATCATTTCTCTCTCTTAAATCTGCGATTACGCGCAAGTCCATTTATCCACTTCTTTTAAATGTTATATTATCAATTTGTAAATATCCATTGCCATTCTGCTGTGCAATAAACAGAAGCGTATTCGTATATATCGGTCCTGAAGTTAATTGCGTTGATATACTATAATGTTCAAGTCTATTCGCATTAGTTATATTTATAATGGCGATTTTATCTATTAAATTATTTTTATTCAGCACCCCAACTTCTAGCTGTAT
>JAJZDG010000013.1 GCA_021828705.1 Microcaldota archaeon
TATTTTCTCTTTTACCAACTCATTGTCCTTTATATTATCAAGTCCGTCTATTATTATAGTGCCAGATGTTGGTTTTAGTATGCCTAATACCAAGCTAATTGTCGTGGTCTTCCCAGCACCATTGGGCCCTAATAACCCAAAAATCTTTCCTCTTTCTATGTTAAGGTTTACATTATCCACTGCCATAAAGCTTCCAAATGCTTTGATTAAGTTCTTTATCTCTATTATGTTATTATCATCCTTACCCATATTAATCATCAAATGTTTTCATGGCCTCTTTAAAGGCTTTGCTCATCATTAATCTAGTTCTATCTAAAGCACTAATGCCAACTTTTGTTATTTTATAATATTTTTTAGATTTATCGTCCTCAATGATGTGCTGTGCTTTTATATAGCCGCCATTTTCAAGTGCCTGTAGCGTATTATAAACATTATTTTTAATGTCCTTATTTATAATGAATTTAGGTCCAAATTTTTTAATGTCTTTTAGCAGTAAATATGGATAATAATTACCGCGTTTTACCATGCTTAATATAACTATTTTAAGTATGCCATTCTTCATATCCTTTGTTATATAATCTTTCATATCCCTGCAATGTGCAAGATGCGCTTTATGTTTCATGTTTACACTATTTTAAAAATAAACTATATTAATATTAAACTAAATATATATAAAGCTTTATTAATTTAGCATTTTTATCAATAAAATATAAAATTAATGTGCACAATGCAGTTGTTCATATAAAAATTGCCATATATTTTAAATTATGTTAAAAATAGTATGCTATTTAATATTTCAGATAACTTTAATATTGTGGAAAATGTGAAACGCAACAAAAGTTATTTAATACTAAATACTATATTAGAGTATATTTAGGGCGATAAAGTGGTGTTTAAATAGCGGGAGAGGAAGCAAAAACAACTATCGACTCTTTGGTTGATCTTTTAAAGCTCAAAGGAAGAATGGAACTAAATAGCATTGCATCTGAGTTAGGTATCGGCCCTTTGACTGTTGAGAGCTGGTCTAGAATACTTGAAAAAGGAGGCATTGTAGAGGTAACGTACGAAATGGGAAAAATGTATGTATCCCCATTAAGTATGTCTCCAAAGGATAAAGAAAACCTAAAAAATAGGGTGGCAATAAATCAAAAAACTGTTACAACTATAGTTGAGGGAAAGACAGAGGAGCTGCATCTGCTCGCGCAAAATCTTGATGACCTTAAAGTGATTGTACAAAAGGCAAATAGGCTATATACTGAAAAATTGCCCAATATTCAAGCGAAGTTGACGGAAATAAATAATGTATACGTTCAGGTAGAGCGCGATAAGAATGTTGTTATAGAAATAAAAAATAGTATAGAAAGCGCGTTTAATAACGCTGAAAAACAGATGAATGATATAGTAGATAAAACAAAATATTTGGAATCTGATGAGCGTTTGGATAAGCTTAACACTGCAATGAATAATCTAAAGGATCTCTCTACAAAGTCTAAGGAGTATAATGAATTTATAGCAAGCATAAATAAAAACAGAGAAAAGGTAATAGCTGACATGAAATCTGATATCGATCAGAGGGCGCGTCAATTAAAAGAGGAGATAGAGAAACAGAGTAAGGATATGGTAGAGCAATTGCGTGTGCATGGCGAAGAGAGCAAAAAGTATAATGAGTCTATAGTGGAGCAGACAAAAATTGCCGAAGATCTAATGAAAAAGTTTAATGATTTTAGAAAGCAAAAAGATGTGATGGTAAAGAATATAAACCAGTCATTCAAAGACTTTAATGAGCGATATAAAAAGAGTTATGCATCCGTTACAAAAAATATGCAACTTTTGGAAGCGCATTCAAATGATTTAAAACTAAGTATCAGTGATGTAAAGCAAAGTTTTGGTTCCGCATCTGTCATATTTGATTTTATAAAGGATATAGAGGATAGTATAAAGAAAACAGACGCAAGTATAACTGCAATGAAAGATCGTATAGAGGACATACGAAAAGAGTTTAATACATTAAAGAATGATAAGAGCAAAACGTTAGTAGAAAAAGATATGTTGCTAAATAAGATGGAGAAGGAGGCAGAGGAGATCGAGGATCAGATAGTTATAGCAAAGGATGCTATAGATAAGAATCTTAAGAGTATATTGTCAAATCGTATTCCAGGGTCTCAAAATGATGGTGGGAATACACAAAATCCAAACGCGGCCTCGCAGGATAATACGGGACTAAAGCCGCCAGAATCACAAAACATGAATGGCGATATGCCTGGGAATATTCCCTCCCCAACAAATCAGAATCCAAAATAATATTTAAGGTGTTTTAGAGGATGGATGAAGGAGAAAGTGTTGAAATTATTCAGAGCTACACGCTTGATGCCAGCGGCACTGATGTTAATGTGCGCATATATACTGTTAAGGATGAATATGTTCCAATATATGAAGTTACAATACCTGGTATTGGTACTGCTACAAAACTTTTATTAATGTCATTTAGGCCAGAGCTTATATCAACAATACCTTTAGATACAACAAGGTTATCTGAAAAGGAGTATCGTGAGGAGATGCGCAATAAGTATATTGAGACAAGCACAATACTTATAGAAAAATATCTTCCTGGAACAAATGACAATACAAAGCAGCTACTTATATCTTATATAATAAACATGATGTTGGGGCTTGGAGATTTAGAAGTTCCTCTATCCGATCCAAATCTTGAGGAAATTGTGATAAATAGTTCAAAGGATTATATATGGGTATTCCACAGAAAGTACTATTGGTGCAAGACTAATATAAAATTAAGGAGCGAAGAGGAAATTTATGAGAAGGCTGAGCAGATAGGACGGGGTGTAGGAAGGGAAATAAACAATCTTGCACCGCTTATGGACGCTGAATTGATGGATGGCTCCAGAGTAAATGCAACATTATTTCCAATATCTCAGAATGGAAATACTATAACGATCAGAAAATTCACTAAAAATCCTTGGACTATGCCTGCGCTTGTACGTGCAAATAGCATAAGCCCAAATATTGCTGGCCTTATATGGGCATGCATAGAGAATGAGATAAGCCTTTTAATAGCTGGAGGAACTGCCAGCGGAAAGACCAGTTTTCTCAATGCTATGAGTATATTTTTCCCTCCAAATAGAAGAATAATATCTGTTGAGGAGACAAGGGAGCTTACACTGCCTAATTTTTTGCAGTGGGTGCCGATGGTTACACGTTCTCCTAATCCTGAGGGTAAAGGAGAGATAACGCTTCATGATCTTACAATAAATGCATTAAGACAGAGGCCTGATATAATAGTAGTTGGTGAGATAAGGGTACAAAAGGATGCCGAAACTATGTTCGAAGCCATACATACGGGACACTCTGTGTATGGAACTGTGCACGCAGATAACGCTGCTGATGCAATAATAAGAATGTCTAATCCTCCAATAGATATACCAAAAATTGTATTAAATGCTTTGGGTGGAATAATTGTTCAATTTAGGCATAGGGCAAAGGGTATAAGAAGAGTGTTAGAGTTTGCCGAGATACTTAGAACTGGTGATTCTAGTGTTTATTATAGGTGGAATATACGAAATGATACGTTCTCACAAGTCGGAGATATAATAAGGCTCTCAGAAACACTTTCGCTTTATACGGGACTTAATAAAAGAGAGATAGAGGATGATGTCCTCGCAAGAGCATCCGTTTTGCAATGGATGGCAAATAATAATGTAACTACCGTAGATGATTCTGGAAATATTGTGGCTAACTATTATAGAAATAAAAGCAGGGTATTGCAGGCTGTAGCGGATAATGCTCAGTATACTTCGGATCTCTTTAAATAGGTGTTAATTTGACGGATGATAATCAAAATGGTTCAAAAAATCAGTATCAAGATCTTTTGGCTTTAATAATTGATGATGATTCAAATACAAAACAAGAGGAGCACAGAATACAGAATGTTGATATTTCTATAACATTTACAAATACGAGTACGGAAAAGCCTGATTATTATTCTCTGCTTAAGCTTATGGGGTATGATTCAAAACAGGAATCTTCGCGCTATGATAAATATGACAGGCATTTCGTTGAGTATCCAAAAGCTGAAAATATAACTGCTGGCATTCCTGCAATAATCCCAAAGCAGCAAAATATAAAAGCAGTGTCAGACTCTAATGTAATAATTCCCGAGGCAAACAAAACTACACAGAATTCTGAAAAGAAGAAATCTGCAAGGCAGATATATGAACCACATATGTCTAATTATGCAAATACTGTAAAAAATGAGATGCTGCGTCTAACAAAAGATATAAGCATGCCGAAATTTAATAGCATCTCAATTAAGAGTGCCGGAGAGAAGAAGAGTGTTGCAATACCAGCAATTAAAGAGCAGCAGCACGTGGCTGCGCTGCAACAGAAGGTGCCATCATTAACTGATCCTATCATAACACCTAAAATAAATGGTATAACTAATCGTAAAATAGATCAAAAGTATATGGTTCTGCCAAGTTTATCTGTATCCGATCAGATAACAGAGCTCGAAAGAATAATAGAAGGAATAAAAGAAAATATATTTGATTCTGGTCATTTTGAGGTTGTAACAGAGGAAGTAATATCGCTTATAAATGTTGTAAATAATCTAAAAAAAGAGCTTAAAAAGAAAAGGATAAATTTGGGCGAATTTGAAGTTTCGCTCTGGCAGATTAGGGATCAGAGGCTTATCGAAGCAATGAACCTTATATATAATAGATATGTGAGTAAGAATAGTTGATTGCAATGCCATTGTTCAATAAGAAAAAAATTATAGAAGTTGATGGCAAGAAGATAGAGCTGCAAAAAAAGCCACTATTCTTCTCCAAAAGCCAAAAATCATCTTCTTCAATAGTGGCGCCAACTATAGAAACAAAAAATGAACCATTTCTAAAAAATACTATTCAAACACAATCAAATACACAATTGAATGCAGCAATCCAAAATCCGCAACAGGTTGCATCATCGTCCTCAAGTATTAAAACCCCAAATGCTGCTAAAATCAATCCAAAAAAGATGCAAAAGAGAGCTAAGCCTATAGTGGCTAGCGGATATAAGGTGCCAAAGGGCGTGGAGAAATATGTAAATAAAATTGCAGTTAAGCGTGGCGGTCTTGAGGCAGCATTGCGCGATAACGGTATAAAAGAGACTCCACAGCAATTCATAAAAAAGATGATGTTAACCTCAATAATATTTGCCGCTATAATAACAATAGCATTACTTTTGTTGCTCTCAAATTTTGGTCTTCCACTTGCAGCGGTAATACTATTGCCGTTGCTTATAGGTTTTGTTGTATACCAGACATCACTCACTAATTTTATAAACTATCCATTGCACAGGAGCAAAAAAAGCACAAAATTAATTGATAGGGATATACTTTTTGCCGCTCGTGATATGATTATATCATTGCGATCTGGAATGCCTTTATTTAATGCTATAACTTCTGTTAGTTCGGGTTATGGCGAAGCGAGCAAGGAATTCGCAAAGATAGTTCAACGTGTTCAATTAGGGTCTCCATTAATTGAGACAATTGATGAAGTAATGGCAAATACTAAGAGCAATTCATTTAAGCGACTTATGCTGCAGGCCAGCATTAGCATAAAATCAGGAGCGGATATCGTATCAGCATTCCAGAGCACTATAGATGAATTGACATTGGAACGTCAGATAGAATTGCGAAGGTATGGGCAGAAGCTCAATGCTCTGTCTATGTTCTATATGCTTTTTGGAATAATATTCCCAAGTATGGGTATTGCAGTAGTTACAATACTCACAACATTTATATCGATATTCACTGTTACAGATGTTGTATTATATGCAGTTTTAATAGGTATAGTATTTTTGCAGATTGTGTTCATTAACCTTATAAGTTCATCAAGGCCGATATTTGCGGGCTGATAATATATGAAAATAAATTTTGAGAGATTGGTATCAAGAAAGCTTACAATAAGCATATCGAAGATGCTTGAGCTCTCTGGTATTAAAATATCAGTAAATCGCCTTTTATCAATAGCTATTATATTAGGTATAATATTATTCGTCTTTGGTGCAATATACGGCTTTTATGTTCTAAAATTTGGCGCTATTATATCTGTGCTACTAGGAATTGCGCTTTGGGGCGCTCTTATATTTGCACTATTTACTATAATTGAATTCAGAATTGATTCAAGGAAGACTGCAATGGAAAATATACTGCCAGATTATTTCCAATTAGCATCAGCAAATTTAAGGAGCGGTATAGCACTAGATAGGGCATTGCTGCTTGCTGCAAGACCGGAGTTTGGCCTTTTTAGTAAGGATATACAGGAAATGAGCAGAAGGTTATTTAGTGGAGAGACATTAGAGAATTCTCTACGCGCCCTTAGCGATAAATATAATTCATTGCAGCTAAAGCGATCTGTAAGAATGATGATAGAATCTATACGCTACGGAGGTGCAATGGCAGACCTATTCCAACAACTGGCAAAGGATTTGAGGGCGCAACAGCTAACGCAAAAAGAGGTCGCTGGGCAGATGCTTATGTATAGTATATTTATAGCATTTGCGGCGCTTGCTGCAGCTCCTGTGCTATATGGACTTACAACGCAAATGATTACAATAACGGATAATATCTGGAATGGGATACTAGCTCAAAATCCTGGAGGCCTTCCAAGTACTGGAATATCATTTCTTAAGCCAAGCCCGCCAAAAATAACTCCTGGCACATACTATGATTTCTCGCTTGTTGCAATTATGATAATATGCGGTTCTGCAAGCTTTATAATGTCCTCTATGAACTCAGGATCGCTTGTACGCGGTCTTAGAACAATGCCATTATTTATTGTACTTGGCCTTGGTGTGTTTTTTATAGTCTCAATTGTTATACAATCATTATTCTCAGGACTAGGCGCGCTTTAGCTTCGTAGCGAAGCATAGGCAAATAAAAAATTGCAGAATATATCAAATATTACGGAATATCCCACTGCGCTCTATTTTTATATTCCTTTTCAAGTAAAGATATAAAAAGTTGGACTCCATTTAAATTATCGCTATCATACTTTAAAAGTAAATTCTTTATGAATGCTTTATCTACTCTTAAATAATTAATAACGCCCCCTGCAAGTCTTATTTCATGTGCTATTTTTAATTGAACTAATCTTTTTTCAAGTGGATAGCTAAAAAATGAATCTATCTCTTTCATAACATATTTGTAATTATTAAAGATAAAACCAATATTGGGAAATGTACCATTTTTTAAATTATATACAATTTCTCCAGTAATATATAATATAGACATCTGTAAAAATTTATAATCAAATTTAGTTAATTCATAATCTAACTCTATATTTTTAATCTTATAATAAAGATTTAAAAAAATACGGACCAAAGGTCGATCATTTGCCATTTCAAGCAAATCTCTATAACTTTTTCTTAATTCATAAGCACAAATTATGAAATATCTATTATAACTTTTGGCTGGATTATCATAGTATTCAAAGTGATGCGTTAAAAAATTATGTTTATTTAATTTTATTTCCTTACCCTTTATTATAGGGTCTGAAAAAATATCCCCTCTATATATTGCGCTATTTTTTTTATAAAGTCTACGTTGGTAAGAATCAAATAATCGTTTATTTTTTTTATTAAACTCTTTTTTTCTAACAAGAAATGCATTATATTTAGAATTTTTTATAATCAAGCGCATATTTTTTTTAAAAACATCATCAAGTCGTTCATCTGTATCTATATAAAATATCCAACTATATTTACATTTGCTTAATCCATACATTTGGTAAGGTTCTGGATGTCCTAATGCTACTACTGGATATATAAATACTTTTTTTAGATTTAATAAATCCTTTTTTTGTAGCAACAATTTTTTATTTGTAGGAATGCTTGAATCAACAATTACAATTTCATCAGAGATGGGATAAACATTTTTAATCAAATCAATTAAATTTTCTAAATTATCTTTACAAAATATTAATGTTGATACTTTAAATGTGTTCATTATAGTCACATGTACCTTGATGGATTCATTATTCTTTTTGTTCCAACAATTATTTTGCTTGATGCACTTAAAAGGTGAGTTTTGTAACCAATCCTAATAATTTTATCAAATATATAAAATGTATAGGGATCAACGCTTAATTTAAATTCTGTCGCTCGTATGAATGCGTTTAATACTTCTAATATTATTATAAAATGTTTATCTTTATTGTTTAGGCTAATAACTAATTTTTTAGCTTTAAGTAAATGAGTTCTCACACGTTTATTTGATTCCCTATCATCCCGTAATGTATTTTTATATACCTCTGGGATTTTTTTAGTTATCGTAATGGGTTTTATAAGCTTAGAAAAAAATATAGCGATGTCAGTTAATTCATTTATATAATCAACTTCCTTAAGAAATTTAATTTTATTTTTGTTTATACTAGAACCGTTTTTCATAGAATTTAATTTTATTGATACAAATTTGGCAAGCAACTTTGTATCATATTTACAACCAGGACATGGATTGGATCTTGCAGCCTCGTTTAATTCAAGCTTTATATCCATTAAAATATTTATATCTTTATTTAAATAAGTTTTGATCGTCATATAAGTCACTTGTTCAAAAACATTAAAACCTACATTTGTAATATTAACTCTATATTTTAATTTATAATTTTAAATATCATTTAACAATACTAGACACAAATTTTGCTTCAAGTTCTTTCCAATCTCTATATACCCTAGAAAGATTTTCAATTTCTTCATTAGATAATCTATGTACTAACCCAGTGTCTTTAATATACCAGATATCTATAGGTTCTCCAACTCCAAAAGCAAGTGACGTTATAGTATCCCTTAATGTTCTATAAACTATAATTTTACCAGAATTTATATTTGAAGATGATTGCATCAGGCTTTTTAATAGTGCATAACCAAAAGTTTCTCCATTTCCACTACAGTAACAACCCACTGCATCTATGAATTCATCGTGGGTATCTGTTCCCATATGCCACATTCTTAGTTCTTTATTTCTATTTAATCCACATAAAAGTATGTTGACAGTTGGGATTCCGTCGGTTTTATTATTATACTGAACATATGCATCCCTAGCATTTTTTAATATGGGGAATAAATCCTTTTTTACAGATTCTAATATTTTAGTATCAAGACCCGAATTCAGCTTAATCGATTTACTTTTTATTATTTCGATACTTTTTTGTATAAGACCTACAGTTCCACTAGCTACAAAAATAACATTATCCCCAATTTGGAACACTTTTTGAATCTGGTGTCTTACCGCACCACCACCTGTACTAATGCTTGCTTGCCCATCAGATCCAATAACTATCCCATTGTTGCATTTTAAAGCGCACACTACGGTCAACTAATTCACCAAAAAATATAAGCTTAATAATTGATAAAAATTACTCTAATCGTTGCGTATTTTTTGATTCCTCACAACCTATATGGTCACAACCAGAATCACCAGATTCCAATCGCTGTACTATGTTCGATTCCTCACAACCCGCATGACCACAACCAGAGTGACCTGCTTTTAACATTCTTTCAATTCCCATTTCCACACCACAATTAATATAAATAAAAGAATATTTAAATCTTCCGTAGTTTCGTACTTTTAATAAACGTTAATCATACTTAATTCTGAATACGTTATTGAGAACCGTTATACAACTTATTGTAATATCAATTCTTTCATCTCGTTTCTGTTGTATTTTTCATCCAACCATATATTTGTCTATGAAAGATCAGTTTTTAGAAGTCTATTAAGTAGTGACTAATAAAATGATTAACTAATGATTTTACCTCAGGTCATTTATAAACTACAAAACATAATCCAACACTGACATTTTCTGCAGTGCAGGTGCGCCCCTTAATATTTCCTACTAAGTAGCCTATTGAATTTCCACCAGTTATATCTGGTGTTTGGTTAAGTGTGCTATTATTTGGGATGCCTAATGGCAAATAAGCATAAGGTAATACATACCTAACTGTGTTATTTAAATATAAACTTTTAACCTCGCTCTTATTAAGTCCAGTATTATAAAATTGGAAATCTGATACGTCACCTAAAAATTGATTGTTTGCGCTAACTAGAGAGGATGTTGCTCCTATTTGCATATTGCCCAATGTAGCTCCAGACTCGCTAGGGTTGCTATTATAATCATCAATTCCGTTGAGGAATATGTGCGCTCCTGATGTGTTATATACCACACCTATAAAGTTCCAGGTGTTCATTTTAAATGGAGCTCCAACTCCGGTCCATCCTGAGAACCCATAACCATTAACCATTAATCTTGGATGTGTATAATTACTAATTGCTAATTCTATAGTCCCACTATCTCCTGCAGATGTGGTAAATACACGTCCGTCAATTTCGTTTGCTGTAGCATAAACCCATCCAAAATAAGAAAATGAACTATACGATTTTGGCATTAATGTCGGTATATTTACATATGCTATATTACCATTATTTACATCGGGGGTAAATGAAAAGTATGTAGGCATAATCCCTTTATATATGCCAAATGCATCAGTCTCTGTTGAAAATGCTCTAGTGCTATTTATGAAATTTCCATTATAAAATCCGTTGTTGTTTTGTGGTCCATAATCATAAAGATTGCCATTAGTCTTCCACCAATCTTGAACTCCATAAAGTGGGTTTCCATAAGGTCCCTCATTATAAAGATTTGATAGTTGCGTTCCAGTCAGATTTTTTGAATATATTGATAAGCTATAAATATAACCATTGAAATAATCTGGAGTAAACGCTGGTTTTGTCCCAGTTATTTTATTCGTGAAATACTCATTCATCCCAATTGGTGTATACGTAATTGTTCCACTTTCAATTAATTTTCCATTAAGATAAAATGTATTAAATCCTGATATTGAATTATAAGTAAGGGCGGCAAAATATAATGTATTAAACTTGGCATATAACGTAGTTGTTCCAGATCCGGGCAGATATGCACTTATGGCAGAATTGCTGTCCATGCTAAGTAATGCTTCATTAACACCGCTAGATGGGCTATATAATCCAAATATCGGTCCGCCTAGACTTGTACCATCAAACCATGCAGTTATAGTTAAATTGGTATTAGAATCAATCCAATTGCCTATATACGCAGTCATATAATCATTTGCGCTTGCATTTAAATATGCAATTTTTCCGCTTGATAATTTTCCATTATTTAAATAAAGCGAACTATATGTACAGTTACTTGCATTATTACATCCAAATCCATAGGCGCTGCTCGCATTCATCATATTATTTATGCCAAATTCAGTGGAATCTACAGAATAATTTGTTATATTATTAAATCTGACATTATTTGATATGCTTTTTGGTTGAAGCGTTCTAGTTGCTCTAGTTCCATTGTAATAATTTATATTTCCATTGAGCTGCGCCCAATAAATAAGAGAATTTTGACTAACTGGCAACCCCGCAATACCATTTTGATATATCTCATTAATAAGCGTATTATTCAGTGTTGTGTTATATACTTGTATATTTGATATGCTGCTGTTTGCTATAGCATTTGTGCTTCCAGGATTCATTCCATATGCAAATGCAAGATTTGTGCTATTTAGTGCAACAAATATAGTATTTGTTAGAATGTTGCATGTATTCATTAATCTTCCATTAAGATAAATATTTATTTTACTATAATCAAATACCTTTACTACTGCATTATACCATGTGTTGCTCTGAATTGTTCCATTTTCTGTAACGCAATTTTGTTGTTGGTATGTTGCATTTGCAGAGTAATTTTCACTCCACATAAAGTTTTTTCCACCACCAATTGAAGTTAAATTTCCACCAGCCCATGCGCTCCCAAAATCAAAACCCGTTTTATTATATATATCAAAAATTGGGCTTCTAAAATTATCGCCATAAACTGCTCCTGATGACGCCTTGCTAGATATGCTTTTAAGATCAAACCACATGCTAATTGTATAATTGAACCCTAATCGTGATAATGTAGTATTCATATTATACGTTCCATTCTGGTTTATTATATTTGAAGGAAGTGTGGATGGCGCGGTTATTGTTGCGACTTTGATATTTGGCGTATAAAAATAAAATGAGCCGCCAGGAGAATTAATTTGCGATCCATCAGCTCTATTAATATATGACGGCCTATATATTGAAGGATACAAATAGCTTGTATTGAGTGCGCTCAATATAGGTGATATATCCAAAAGTGATGTTGCAGGCCCGTCTAATAATGCGTACGTTCCATTTCTTATTGGTATAATAGTTAAGTTGTTGACACTTACGTTAAGTTGCAAATATGGCTTGTATGGGGGTGTGTTATTTAACATGTTAGTTACTAAACCCCCAAATCCACAAGCGGTGCTATTTATTGAGATTGCATTATATGCTACAAGAATATAATTATTATTTTCAAAGGACCTAGAGAATGTACTGCACCCATTCGTTGGAGCAAGTTTTCCAGGATAATAATATATTTTTCCATATTCAAACATGAATGGTGAAGTGCTCCCATTATTTATGACGTTAGATTCAGTTATTGGCACTGCACGTGTTATATTTGTTGGAATAATATCGATATGTTTACCATGTTCTGATGCAAACAAGTCATTGGCATATGATAATGGCGCCTGTGCCAATACATGTATAGGGTATGTTGTGCTTCCAGACGCTGAAGTAATGTTAGCAAATGCTGTATAAGCTGCATTTACATAAAATGGATTAGTTTGATATATCGAAAGGCTTGCATTTGTTATGTTAATAAATATCTGTTCGGATGATGAGCTTTTTTTAACGCTGTTTATGTAACTATTAATCGTATAACTACTCATATATCCTATTACATTTCCTTCAAATGTTCCATTTTCCATCAATATTTTTATTGTTAAAGGTGTATTATTTATGAATGTGCCATTATAGAGAGATGAATTTACTTCATAATTATTTATTGCAATTATTGCGTGACTTAAAGATTCAGAAAGAAATTGCCCCATGCTTGTATTAAGATTTAGTGTAGCGCTTCCGGAGTTAAGAGCCACTGAGGTATCCCCCGCGAGTGAATAATAATTGGAGCTTACCAAAACGTATGTTACGAGTTCACCTAACATTAGTATAAATATGACTAAGGTTAAAAGCGTAAGCAGAAAACCTTTTTTGGATTTTTTATTAAATAAACTCATTTCCACACCACAATACTTATATTATCTATTGATATATAATTTCCGTTATGCAATTCCATTGATGTAGCTCCTCTGCTTACAAGATATGAATTTGTAAGTGCTATAGGAATAAAAGATGTATTCTGGTAAATAATGTTTGTTGGCACGCCAACATTGTAATTATTTGTATAATCATTCGAATTTCCATCCAGCGGCCACCATCCATCTATTCTTTTTGTAGATATCGGGATGCTACCTATTCCAAAACTATAAGCAGCAGCAATCTGTTTGGCACTTAATGTACTATTAAATATCTGCAAATTAGCTATATACCCATCAAAGGCATATTTTACACATGTTAAGCAGTCACCTATTGTTTCAAATGATGATGCTCCTGGAATCCCACTACTAAGATAGGTGCCATTTAATTCACCATTTACATATATGTCTATAGAGTTTTGATTGTAGGTTGTTACTACATTATACCATTTATCTGGAGTTACTGATAATCCAGAACATACATGTACGTTGTTATATGCACCTACAAAGAAATATCCACTTATTGGTATTTTATTAGAGCATATACTATTACCGTAAAATATTTCAAGCAAGTGATTGGATCCGGTGGGGTTGCCAGTTTCTATTGTCTCATTTTTTAAATTGGTTGTCATAACCCATGCTGATATTGTGAAGTTTTGTAGATTCATTGGTCCAGTCACATTTATGTAACTATTCGTACCATTGAAATCTGCTATATTAAGAGCGGGCGCATATTTGTTATTTATGAACAGTCCATAGTCGCTGATATTCGCGCTAGAGTACATTATTTCTGATGCGTAACCACCATATCCATTCAAATATAAATTTGCCATTGTCTGGAGAATGGGTGCGCTATCTGATAAATTAAGATTTCCGAAAGCCGTTTTATTTATACTCGAAAAAGTAACATTGTTATAGGTTAAATCCTGATTATTACCACTATAATCATTCGAATTTCCATCCAGCGGCCACCATCCTAAAAGATTATGTTTCCCAATTGGCAGCCCAAATAAACCTTCACTATACAGGTAATGTACATCTGTGGGATTTAATGTCACATTATATATTTGTACATTCATTATGCTGCCGTAAAAATTCTGATTTGCATAACAGTTGCTTCCTACTGAAAATGCTGCTATGCACGGACTTGAACTCATAGTTAAAGGACCAGAGAAGCCTGCAGTTGATATAAGCGTTGAGTTGTCATATATATTTAACGTGCCGCTTGCTCTTGAATACGTAAGGACGATATTGCTCCATTTATTCATTGGTATATAGTGATTGGTATCAATCCAGCTAAGTCCTATAGTATTAAACGAATAATATAATTGGCCATTTGGAAATCGCGCAAGCTGATAACTA
>JAJZDG010000014.1 GCA_021828705.1 Microcaldota archaeon
CTCAGATTTTATCTCTTTTATTTCATTTTTTGCCTGATCAGATCTGCTTATTGCGTTTATGCCAAGTTTGCCCATAAATTCCTCTATTGCGCCAGTTTTATACGCATATATGCCAAATATTATGGATATTATAATGGCATTTACCTCAAATAGGCCTAAAGAGAATGCAAAAAAATGTATATAAGTCATTGCATACGCTTCTATCCACGTAAGCGTTGCCGGAGCTATTAAGCCAAATATGAAACCTATGACAAGTATCTCAAATACACGAAGTTTAGTACCTTTCAATAAAGATATCGCAATTAATATTCCAGGAACAAACAATGTTATAAACGCTATTATGCCAGATAATATAAAATTCATATCAGTCACTCAAAAATTTAGAACCTAAAAGTTCAACAAATCATTGCTTGAAAAGCTTAAAAAGCTTATTAGAGGTTTTGCTTTTTACCAAATATCGCATTTACAGTCAATTATTCTCTGCAGTTTTCATTTAGCAAACTTAGCTGTGCATTATAGATTTTGGCATTGCTATTTTCTTCATATCGCTTCCTGGGAAAACGGTTCCTGGAGGCACTATCCTAACTTTTATTCCGATAGTACCATATTTTGTAAGCGCTGTAGCATGGTCCTCTCTTACAAGATCCACAATATGCCCAGATTTTGGTATATAACCAACACGTTTTTTCATGCTTTTTGCCTTTGCATTCTTTGCGGCAAGCTTTCCACCTATTATTATTTCAGCACCTATTGCACCGCCATTCTCTATTATACTCCTTAAGGTACCCTGCACTATCTTTCTGAAATTTATTCCGCGCTCAAGTTTTTGTGCTATATCCTTTGCAACAAGAAGCGGCTCTAACATCTTATTATCAATACCCATTATGCTTATCTGAGGGTTCTGCATGCCAAACTTTGTCCTGACACTCTCGGTAAGTGCATCTATTGTCCTGCCGCCCTTCCCAATCACTCTGCCAGGATTTAACACATATACAGTTATACGCGTTATCATGGGCGTCTTTTGTATGTCAACTCTCGAAAAACCAGCTTTCTCAAGCGATTCCTCTAAGAATACAGATATATTATATTTTAATATTGAATCAGTAATAAATTTGTGTTCTATTGCCATTTTCACGCCTCTTTGCCCTCAATCTTTTTTGTTTCAGATTTCTTATCATCAGTTAACTCTTTTGGTTCAATTACTTTTTGTGATAATTCTTTAGCATTTGTTGATTTTTGTGTATTATCAGCTTTATGCTCTTTTGGCTTTGCATTTAAATCGCCCTTAGGCGCTTCCTTTTTTATCTGCGTTGGTTTTTTTGGTTTTACTTTCTTAGCGCTCTCTAATTTTTGCAGTGCCTCAAGCTCTCGTGTATTTCTCTTTATGTACTGCTGCATTGTACTACTAAGACCCTTCTCAGTGCCATTTGATATACCTATCTCAATCTTTGCAAGCTCCAAGTTACTGCTTCTTGCAACGGCATAACCATATGCACGCGTTGTAAATAATGCACCTTTTGATGGCCTTCTTGGGGCTATTAAAGTCTTATTTGCAGCAGCATGTACAACAAACATCGAATCTGGCTCAAAACCCTTATTACGGGCATTCGCCTGTGCATTAACCAAAACCTTTTTTATAAGAGCTGCGCATTTTATTGGATATCTGCCCTTTCTTCCATGCAATTCATGCCTAGAGCCCATGTATTTATTATGCTTTTTATAAAGTATCGGAACGCCATCCTTTACGCTATCTAATATAGATATCGCTTTCAAAACACTCTTATATCGTATGGCGTCGCATACCACACCCAAGTCTTTATAGCTCGCGTTAATGTCCTTTGCCTGAGCAAATATTATATCTGTTTTATCCCTATTAAACGAATATTTCATCACTTTTCACCTAATGCTCTACTTCCCTTTGTTGCTTTTATTCCTGGAGCTGAATGTACTACGCGCTTTGTGGAATATGCAAACTCTCCAAGCCTATGCCCTATCATCGTAGCTTCTATTACAACTGTTTGAAATTCTTTCCCGTTATGAACGCCAAATTTTAGGCCAACCCAATCATTTCTTATTACCGCTTCGCGTAGATGGGTCTTTATCATTTTATCAGCTTTCTTTGATTTGTATAATGCAACCTTTTCTAACAATGCATTATACTTATATGAATTTCTATGTACACTCCTGCGCTCGCGTGAATTAAGCGATGCTATAAATTTGTCATTTGACATAGCTATAGCTTGTTCTGCAGTCAATCCTCTATAAACAATTTTATCTGCCATTATTATCCACTCTTCTTTCTACCGATTCTTCTAGCTGCAATATGTCCAACCTTCCTTCCTGGTGGTGCATTCCTTGATGTCATGCTGCTCTTTCCTTTGTGGTGCTGCTTGCCTCCAAAAGGATGATCAACAGGGCTCATCTTAACGCCTCTATTTGTAGGCCATGTTCTATTAAGCGCATGTTTTATATAATGATTCTTTCCGGCCTTCACAAGAGGCTGCTCCAAAAAACCACCAGCGGAAACAACGCCCAACTGAGCTCTGCATTCCCCACTTAATACCATACTTTGCTTCGATGGAAGCTGTATTGTAACGGTATTTCCTATATGGGCTGAAATATAACCAGACGTTCCTGCCGCCCGTATTATCTTTCCACCATCACCAGGCCTATATTCAACATTGTATATAGGTATACCCTCTGGGATTTCAGATAATTTCATAACACTGCCAAGCGAATATACCTTCTCATTAATATGTATCTTATCGCCTATTTTTATACCCTCAGGAGCAAGAAGGGTGCCTTTAGAAAAATCATTATCATACATTACAGACATTATAGGGGAGGTATGCCCAGTACTATTGAAAAAGTCTGTTACCTCACCTGTAATTTTTACCTCTCTATTAGAATTATATTTCACATTAACATCAAACGTATTAGGCAGCTTCGAATAGACATTAGAGCCCTTTCCGCGCCTTTGTTGTTTTAGTCGTTTTCCCATTTATTACACCAACTTCAATTTCACTGCTATATCTCCAGCCTTATATTGCGGCTGCAGCTGTATATATGCTTTTTTGTAATTTGTCGGCATATTTACAGTATTTACGCGTTTTACCTTTACATTGAATGTTTTTTCAAACTCGTTTTTTATTGTAGTTCTGCTTGCACGCATGTCAACTACATATATTATTGTATTCTTTTGGTCTATTATGCTCACTGCCTTTTCTGTAGCAAGCGGATATTTTAATATTGCCATTCAAATCATTCCTTTATATAATCGGACTGTTGTTTTACTGATAATTTCTTAACAACGTCCATACTTTTTTTAAGCGCACTCTCGCTCCATATTGTGATTCTGCTTGAATTACCTCCTGGTGAGAGCACATTCGCATTTATACAATCTATATTGCAAACAGAGACCCCAGGTATATTTCTTGTTGCTTTTATAGCCTTAGAATCGCTTCCTACGACTAATAATACCGATTTTTTATAAATATTTTGGCGTGAACGCCTTCTTACTCCCTTTCTTGTCTTCTTCTCTCTACCCTTCCTTATTTCTGAACCTAATTTTAAGTTTTCAAATACCTTTAACATATCTCTAGTCTTTGATATGCCCTCTATTTTATCATTAATTATTATTGGTGTATGATGCTTTGCGGCAGCTGAAATGCAGCTCATTATAGCGGACTGATACTCCTTATTGTTCATATGCTCATATATCTTCTTCTCTATCATATGCGGATGCGCTCTTTTTCCCTTTGTTGCTGATGGTATCTGCTTTACCTTTCCCTGTCTACCGCCACCAAGCTTCTCCCTTGGTCTTATTGCAATACCCATATGCCTTCCAGATCTATATGAATTCATTCTTCCATAATACTTTGCGGTTGTTTGCATACCTGCATCTAAATAGTGCCCTTGCGGCTGCAAAATATATGAGCGCTCTGATATAACAGCCCTTCTAATTAATTCATATTTTATTGGATGATCAAATATCTCAGGAAGAGTAATCTTGCGCTCTTCAATTCCATTGATATCATAAATAGGTACTTCATGCATACATATCACATATTAACACTAATTATCTTAGGCTCTTTTATGCCTCTTTTATTCAGCCTGCCATTGCTCTCCCTTAATCGAACAAGCCTCTTTGAAGGCCCTGGTATTGAGCCGTCTATAACAACATAATTGTTCTTAAGCACACCATAATTCATGAATCCTCCTTTTTTATTAATCTCTGACACATTTGATTTACTGCCAAGCTTAAGAATACGTTTATTCTTCTCCGTTCTATAGTTGAATCCCATCTGTCCGGCCTGCGGCACTGAATACAATACACGTCCGGTACCGTAATCCCCAAGCGTTCCTACGTGCCTTATCTTTTGGGATGATTTATGAGGAAGCCTTGCAACACCATATCGTTTTATAACTCCGGCCCAACCCTTTCCGACAGATATTGATACAACATCAATATATTCTCCATTCTTAAATACATGCTCTGTTGTAATGGGCTTACCTAACTGAGATGATAAAAATTCAAATTTTTCCTTTGTGCTCTTTCCACGTATATGGGACTCAAAACGCACAACATGCTTTTGCTCTATTGCAGTAGTTGATGGATATGCCACAATCAAAGCTGAAACGTCACTATATTCAGATATATGATCCTTTATTGTATTTATCTTTGATTCATCATTCTTTATCTTCTTCATTTTCAGCTTTTCAGCTATAGACTTATTATATATCTCAGTAGATACTATCGGATATGAAGTAAGTTTATCTTTTTTATATAAACGTATGCCATATAGTTCCATATCTGGAATCTCAACTATAGTACATGCACGCTCTATCTCCTGCTGCTTTGATAATGATTCCGAATCATCTATCACCGTCATACTTGTCATGCCGGCCTTAAAACCAACAATATTACTTATTTTTGAAATTTCACCAAAATGTGGTTTTGGGCGAAGCCTAGGCAGGCGCCTTACTGCGCGCCTATGCGGCCAATATTGACGTGAACCTCTAGTCATTTAAAACACTCTATAATGGAAAAACATCTAAAATTATATAAAAGACGTTAATTTTATGCTAATTATTTATGTATGCATATTTATATAATTTTACTTTTTTGATCTTTTGCGGAACTTTACAGACATTACGTCATCCGCTATTTTAATATCGCGTATAACCGAATTGATTGATGCGCGCATTGCCGTTATGTCCTTGGCCCTCACATTTAATTTTATGTACTTTTTGTCCTCTTTTATTATGATGCTGCTACGTTCATATCGCATTTGATTAATTATTTTTTTATAATCTATACTAAAACGTTTTTTTATTGATATAATTGCATTATTTGAATATGCCATAATCTCATATATTTCTATGGGCCTTTCCGGCGCTTGTGACTGCCCTATATGCCCTATTTTTATTTGACAATACAGGCTTATAATTTTTATCATTTTTTATATTAGGATTATTTCTCTCTAATAATATTACTTCATAAAATGATTCCGATCCTGCCTGCCCAACAAAATATGAATTGAGGACTTCGCAATTGCTAAATTTTCTTGCTGCGCGCTCCTCTGCTATCGCCCTAAGTGATTTCGCTCTTGAATAAAATCTTCCGCTCTTTGAAGGCTTTCTACCACCATCAAAATGCTTTCTCTTTTTCTTTCCTCCTATTATTTTTACGCGGGCGACTAGAACCCCAGGCTTTGCTTTATAACCAAGCTCTCTTGCCCTTGCTATATTAGTAGGCTTTTCTGTCTTTGATATAGTAGGTTCAGTTCGCCATTTAACAATTCTCTGCTTATACACGTCATTTCTTAACTTGTATTCATTCTTTATAGTATTTTTCATTTCTTTGTAGTATCCCATTTAAATCACATAAAAAAAGCATTCTTCTAATGCAAAATTACAGAATAGCTTTATATGAATTGTATTATAGTATTGTATGCGCAATATTTAATATGTTTTCTGATTTTAATTACCCATTGCGGCTTATTTATGGGCTTTGCTTCTATCTTCCTTGCCTCTTGTTAATGATAACAATCCTGCAATTACCAAGATTACCACCAATCCTAATATTGCAACGTGCATGCTTGATACAAATGCCCCAGCTGCAGACGTAGTTATTTTTGATGTACCGACAAAAATCTCAAACGCAAGACTCCTTGGTATAACAGCCGACATTATAAGAAATATTATTACAAAGCTAAGTATAAATCCTACACTGCTCATCAACCTTAATAGACCAAATGCGCTTCCTCGTGAATTGCTATCCGCATTTGTCATTGCAGCACTACTGTTTGCGGGGAAGAACATTGCGCTGCCTATACCTGAGAATATCGTACCTATAATTACCAGATAAACTGATGAATCTATTTGCAATGAATAATATGTGAATAATCCTACAATCATCATAAGTATGCCTATGGTAGCAATTATCCTTGCACCAAATTTATCAGAATACCTTCCCATAAATGGAGCCAATATACCTCCAACCACATACCCTGGTATTAAAAGTAAAGAGGCATTTAATGCAGACATTCCACGAACTCCTTGCAGATACATAATAATTAAAAATACTGCCCCTATATACCCCATACCTTGCATGAAAGATGCAAATACAGAGTTTCTAAATATTTTATTTTTTAGAGATCGCATATCTATAGCAGGACTCTCTTTCTTACCATCTATATAAAAGAATAATATCAATATTATAATTCCGGTAAAGAATGCGCCAATATTTAAGAAATTCAAACCTACTGCAGCTATCTCAAGTGCCCCAAAGGCCGCTATTGCTATACCAAGTCCAAAAAGAACCATCCCCACAATATCAAGATTCTGCTTATGTTTTACATTATCCTTAATATATTTGACACCTAATATCACCGCTAATATACCAATTGGAGCATTTATGAAGAATATATATCTATATCCGAAAAATGTTGTTATTATGCCACCAAGTATAATGCCTAGTATAGAGCCTATGTTCCAACCAAGTCCCGTAAATCCATAAGCTTTACCTATATTATGCCTCTCAAAAAGATCCGCTATTATGGCACCGCTATTTGACTGCATCATTGCACCGCCAATCGCCTGCACAACTCTAAATAGTATAAGTGTTATGTCTGTAGGTGCAAATCCACATAGCACAGATGCTATTGTAAATACGCCAAAACCAAGATTGAACACCTTGCTTCTGCCGTATATGTCACCAATCTTTCCAAATTGCGTTGCTGTTACCGCACTTACTAACAGATATACAATTATAACCCATATCATTACGGATATACTTGAATGTAATGCAACAATCATATCAGGAAATGCCAAAAGCACTATGGTTGAGTCTATTGATACCATCAGTATTCCGATGATAATTATCCCTAATATGATATTTTTATGATCCATTATAAGCACCAAAAACAGACAGCTTATAATTGATTAAAATATTTATAAAGCTTTGTTGAACGAAATTGAAGCTTGCTCCCTTTTTTACAAATAACGCAACTCTATAAAAATCTTTACTGTTAGAAGATTAATGTGATGTTATGGTTAGAAATATGGCTAAAAAGTCCGCCGTAGTAAGAAAGGAAAAAACACAATTTGGCACAGTATTTGGTGTTGTTGGCGGCATTCTTATAGTTCTTGCGGGAGTTGCTGTTGTATTATATGGCGGCAATATATTATCATTAACATCAGGTACATTTGGCATATCACAATATAATTTCAATACTTCTGAAATAGGATTATTTTTACCAATAGGTTTATTTGGCATACTCACAGGAATAATAGTAATAATAAGTTCAGTGGCATTGCATTATACTGATAAAAATAGATCTTTCTGGAGTACTCTTGTTCTATTCTTTGCTGTTCTCAGTCTTACAAATGCGGCAGGAGGTTTCTTTGTTGGATTTTTCATGGCATTATTCTGTGGAATAGTTGGTTTGAGCAGAGGTTAATTTAATGCATTATGTTAGGTACTTTAGTATTATTGCACTCTCTATTTTATTTTTGATGTCTAATAGTTTTGCAAATAATAGTGGATATTCTATAATTAACGTGTCAACACAAGCCATCCCTTTATTTTCTGGCAGAACTTCAATAGTAAACTACACAGTAAATCTTAGCTCTGGAACAGGTTTTTTAACATATTTAAAGGTAAATAACGCAGGTGCACTTGCTGCGGACGGAATAAATATATCATTTAGTAATGAGAGCGGGCAGCCACCATTTTATGGAAAAATGTATATCTCTGCCTTAAAAGATGCAAAACCAGGAGCATATACAGCAAATATATCTGCAAGCGGAAGCGATCCATCAATTAGCACGTTACAAATATATATGGCACTATTACCTATGAATATTACAAATACAACAACCATATCTGAAAACCAAAACCTAAGTGAATTTATAGTCATGGATAATCAAACACTAAGTATAAACGCAAATAATGGTGCTATGCTTTCAGTTGGAGGAATAGTTAATTTAAACATACCTCCAGGCACTTATGTAAATATAAATGGATATAAATATGCTAATTATAACGTCTCATTATTCTGGTTTAAAACAGAATACTTAAATGGACCAAACGCCAACTATCCAAATCCCGATGGAGCTTTTGGAATCGCAGTTAATGGGCAAATTGATCCTTCAATATCATTTATCACCTCAACCAATACCACAGCACATTTAGTAACAACAATAATTAATGGAAAAAATAATACCAGCTGGACCTATCTTGGTGGAGGTTGGTATAAAAATAACTCTTATTATGGAGGAGGTTACAACAACCAAGATAATTGGAGTGTAAATAATAGCAATATTTTTAATGTACAGTTTTCTACGCCACTAATACACGTTTTATTTCCAATATCTAATACCAATGCTAATTATAATACAACTATACCTACAATACCAACAACAATCGCAACAACATCTATCCCAGCCTTTACAAACCAGACAAATAAGTCAATTGCGCAAGTAATAAACAGCAGTACCATAGTATCCGGATTCTCCACCATACCTACTAATTACACAACAGTGCCAAGCAGTAACGGAAGCGGCTACAATGTATCTAAATATAATAAACAGCCCAATAATACCTACGCAGATTTTGCCATAATAGCAATAGTACTTGTGATAGGCATAGCTTTCATAATATATCTTAAAATGAGGAAATAATATATTTGAATACTTTCGTCTTTATTATATCAAATAACAATAGCATTATGATTGAACCAAATAGTATAGCACCTATCGCATAAATGCTTATGCTGCTAACTATTATCCCATAAAATGAGAGTATTATAGAAAAAAACATGCTCGCAATAGATGCCATTAAAAGCAATGGTGATGGTATATTACCAAATAATTTGAACCTTCCTCTTACCAAATATAATAATATTGTATCAGTAATGCTTATCATAAGAAACGAGAATGTTTCAAATTGCCCATGTGTTGATGTTAGCACTAGACCTATCGGTATAAATATAAGTGATATTGCAAGCATACCTATACCAAATAATATTGAAGTCTTAAATATAGACTGTGTGTCCCATTTATCAGGATAATCTGAAAAATTAGTATTATCTGTTGAAACGCTTATATTTATTATATCATTTGTGAATATCAAAAGTATTAATTCAAATGGTAGTATTGGTAAAAATTGCAACGCTACAAAAGCAATTGATATGTAAAATAGTATTTGTATTACACGAGTAACCTTAATCACAGCGTATGTTTTCATTTTCTCAAATATTTTTCTGCTTTCTTTTATTGCGTCCACTATTACAGATATGCCATTCTTCTCTAATATAAGTTCTGACACGCTTTTTGCTATATCTGTGGCATTTTCTACTGCTATCCCCACCTCAGCCTGTTTTAAGGCAGGTGCATCATTTACCCCATCCCCAGTCATACCAACTCTATAGCCCAATGCCTGTAATGATTTTACTATAGTGAATTTATCTTCAGGATATATCTCCGCAAATATGTTTGAATTCTTAATTATTGATTGAATTTCATTCTGATCTTTTTTCCTCAGTTCACGCGCATCGACCACCGCGCCATTTACACCTACCTCCTCTGCTATTTGTTTTGCTATATGTTGATTATCTCCTGTCAATATCTTTATCTGTATACCAAGTAAGCGTAATTCATTTATCAATGATTTTGCTTCAGGCCTTGGGGAGTCATACATCGCAATTATTCCAAGTACACTTATTTTATTGCCGTCAGATTTTACAACGATTAATGTGCGGAGATTTCTTTTTGAAAACTCTGTTGTTTTCTTAATTAATAGATTATTTGTGCTCTTTTCTATTTTATATTTTTTTGTTATTGCAGAAAGAGCACCTTTTGAGGCCTCGAGAATTCTGCCATTATATGAAAATGTTGCGCTTGACATTTTTGTGGCAGGCTCAAACGGAACAAATTTAACAAGTTTGTATTTGTCTATTGATATTGATTGATTTTCTGAATAATTTAATATTGCATTATCTATAGGATCATTATCAGACGCCCTTGAGCATATCGAGGCAATCTGGAGCAATTCCTCTTCGCTTATTTTCTCTAATGTAAATATTTCCTTTATGCTTAGTTTGTTTTCAGTTATTGTGCCAGTTTTATCAAAACATAATACATTCATTGTAGCTGCGCTTTCTATTGCTTCTAGCTTAGTTACAAGTATTGATTTCTTTGATAATTTTTCTGTTCCTAACGCCATTGTTGTAGTGAATGCGGCTGGAAGAGCAACAGGCACTGAAGCTATTAATATTACAAGAAGAAATGGCAATAATTGAAGTATATTATAACCAAACACCTCTGTTGCTATTATACCTAAAAACATTATAATTATCATATCTAGCAGTATAAGGTGCTTTGTTATATTCACTATAAGATTTTGCAGATGCTGCCTTGGATTTGCCATTTCAACAAGCTTTGCCGTTTTCCCATAACTTGTATTATACCCAATTGATAAAACTACTAATAATGACTCACCCCTAACTATTCTTGAACCGGAAAATACCATATCTGAAGTATTCTTTTTCACCGGATATGATTCACCTGTTAGGGTAGATTGATCCGCCTCTAGCGTATCTGCCTTTATAACCATACAATCTGCCGGAACGACATCTCCCATACGTATGCGGATTATATCCCCTGGCAACAGCTCACGTGCATCTATAATAGACCAATTTTTAGAGCGTAACACACGTGCTTTGATATTAAGCTTTTTTCTCAGCAATTCTAACGAATTATCCGCTTTATTTTCCTCAAAAAACCCTATGGCACCATTAAAAATAAGCAGAGCAAACACCGTATATGTGTCTGTATAATGCCCTATTAAATACGTTATTATTATGACAATTTCAAGCATAAATGGTATTGGGCCATAAAACCTCTTTGCGAGTTTTTTTAACGGATTTGCTTTTTTGTCATTAATCTCATTAAATCCATATGTGGCTCTCCTTTTCTCTACATCACTTTTTGTAAGACCGAATTTAGGATTTGTATTTAATTTTTTTAATGCGTCATTAACATTTACGTATTTATATTCCATTAACACATCTCATATTGATTTTGCCTTTTTTAAATTGTGCTCGCCCATTAATTTTGACCAGAATGTTGTATGTTTAATTATATGCTCGCCTAACCCTATCATGCTGCTTTTTCTTTGTTTAATATCATCTATCTTTTTTATATCATTTGCACTCAATTTTATTTCCAGCGCATTTATGTTCTCTTTCATATGCTCAATAGAACCAGATTTTGGTATAGGTAAGGCATTTTTTGAAATCAACCAACTTAGTGCAATCTGCGCATTTGTTGCGTTATACTTTTTAGTCAGTTCTTCAAATATTTCGTTTGTTTTTATATTCCGCTTCTTACCCATATTTCCGCGCAGTAATGGACTATATGCTATTATTTCTATATTGTTATTTTTACAGTAATCAATTATCTGATCATGCAAACTGCGCACAAGTATACTGTATTCAATTTGATTAGAGCGTACTTTATTCTCTTTTAATATCTGTTTTGCCCTCTTTAATTCATCTATGTTAAAATTGCTAACCCCAATGCTCAATATTTTACCCTCCTTAACCAAATATTCCAATGCTGCAAACGTCTCATTCATAGATATTCTATAATTAGGAAAATGCAATTGATACAGATCGATATATTTTATATTTAAGCGCTCTAAACTTCTATTGCACGCCTTGATCAAATTATCATAATTGAAGTTGTGCGGTGAAACTTTTGTAGCTATGAATACAGAATTCCTATCA
>JAJZDG010000015.1 GCA_021828705.1 Microcaldota archaeon
GAATCTGGGAAGATACAACCTGTGAGCTTAAGATAGATTGGTGCATTTAATGGAGATTATAGCTGTATCTAGCAACTATGTGCCTGGATATTCTATAAAAAAAGTCATTATGGATTTACATTGGGGTATATCTGCAGCATCTAGAGGCGCACTTGGGACATTTATGGCAAACATAAGAGCGTTGTTTGGAGGCGAAATTGATGAATACACAATGCTTTTAGGCAAAGCAAGAAATGATGCATTAAATAGATTGATGAGCGAGGCCGTAAAAGTAGGGGCAAATGCAATAGTAGATGTTAGATTTGATACGTCACATAGTACTATAACACCTATAACGCGTTTCATACCTTATATTGGCGCATTTATCGGATCCCCTGTTAGCGTTGCTGAGATTGTTGCATATGGCACTGCAGTTATTATAGAAAAAGACCTTGAATTCAAATCAGCTTCATTGCGCTGAAATTAAAGATCTTTAAAGCCCAATGCTATTCTGGCAAGTTTTCTATATCCCTTATGCATATCATCATGAAAATCGCTCCATTTCTTTTCATATAAAACATCAGATATGGAAAATACTGCGGATGCATTAATTTTTCTTTTCTTTGCAACAGCAAAGAGTGCAGCTGCCTCCATTTCAACGGTAAAAATATGCAATTTTGAATAATGGGAGATTTCACGCTTTGTCTCCCTGAACATAGCATCAGTCGTCCATGTTGGGCCTACAAAAAATTTTATATCTAAATCTTTAGATATCCCGCATAATAAATTCGTTAACGTATTTGATGATGATACATACATTTGCGATTTTACATAATGATGTGATGTGCCTTCGTCCCTTACTGCCTTATTGCATATCACTATATCCCCAAAGGTCAATTCACTATTTATCGCCCCAGCACAGCCCATTATAATAATGCGTTTTGCCCCGTTTGCAATGAGCAAATCTGCAGTAGTGGATGTTAGTGGGGACCCCGGAGGCATTGAGATCAGCATCAATTTATTATCCGTGCTTACATAGGACTTTAAGACTATTGCGCCCGCATAATCAATTCCTGATCTTTTTCTCTTCATTTCTATATTTCGTCTTATATATTCTGATAGTTTACTGCTATAGGATAATATAACATTCTTTGGCATGTCATTTAGCTCTTCAAAGCGCATTGCCGAAAAGTGCGATATATATCTATGCTTATTTTTAAAATTTGGAAAGTTTGTTGCCAAAATCATCACTGATAAATAATCATTATAACCGCATTCAAATATATATTTATTTTTATCTTACACACCATAAGAATAAGTAGTTACAAACATTTCTTATATTTAATTGTATAATATTTTGATATTGTAAATTGTGATAAAATGACAAAAAATAATAACATAGCGAAGATTATGATAACATATGGGCCTATATTAGATTCATCCGAAAATCTTGAGGAGATTATAAGGCATTCTGATATAATAAGGATCAATATGTCGCATGGAAGCTTAGAACAATGGAGCAAATATACAAAAAAAATTAGAGATATTTCAAATAGAATAGGAAAAAAAATAGAGTTATGCGCCGATCTTCCAGGGCCTAAAATACGCGTTAATAACATTGATGGGCAAATAGAGATTAAGAAAGGGCAGAAAATCAAATTTGGATACAATAAAAATATTAAAGATGTTTTAAACTTAAATTTTGACATAAGCAAATTTGTAAAAAATGGGGCCCGTATTTATACGGGTGATGAGGGATTAAAATTTACAGTTGATATCGTCAGTGATGGCATTATAGAATGCACTGCGATGGTTAATGGGAATATAGTAAATGGCAGGGGCGTGGACATAGAGGATATGCCAGACAATTTTGCACCGCCGACAGATGCGGATATAGAAGATATAAAATTTGCAGTAGATAATAATTTTGAGTATATTGCAATCTCATTTGTTGCCTCTGTAGATAATATTGCCAAAGTAAGAACACTTGCAAAAAACGTAAAGATTATATCTAAGATAGAGAGAAGATGTGCAATAGAGAGAATTGATAGTATTGCAAGCGCATCTGATTGGATAATGGTGGCTAGGGGGGATCTTGGGTTTACAATACCAATAGAGGAGGTACCTATAGCACAAAAAATCATAATAAATGCATGTAAGAAGACAAAAACTCCGGTTATTGTTGCGACACAAATGTTAACAAGCATGATAAGTACGCCAATGCCAACGCGGGCTGAGGTCAGTGATATAGCAAATGCAATTATAGATGGGGCAAATTGCCTTATGGTAAGTAATGAAACCGCAGTAGGGGCGTATCCTTTAGAAGTGGTAATGACCTTAGAGAGAGGCATTAAAAAAGCTGAGGAGTATATAAGGGTAATAAACGCAAACGCATAGGTTTTATACTTTCAGTTTGATTTAACATAGGGTTATAAATTGAAGGAACAAAGCTGCACTACATTAAATTTGTTGCACATACTAGGTAAAAAATGGAGCATACCTATACTTGAAGAGTTATATTATTCAAAAAATAATATACAGTTCAATGAATTAAATAGAAGAGTTGCAGGCGTTACGCCTAAGAATTTAACATCTACACTCCAGGAACTTAACTTTTTAGGACTTATAAAAAAGATAGATATGAGTGTAGGAAATTCAAAACATATCGAGTATTCCATAACAAAGAATGGGGAGCTTGCAGTCTCATTAATAAAAACAACAAAAGAGTACGGTGCATATATAACAAAGGGAGAGGAAAAGAGCTGCAGGAGTAGAAAATGTATCGAATGTGATGGTTTTAAAAGTCTCTGAACAGATAATCTATATACTATCTTTTTAGAAACTGTCATTTATTTATAAAATTAATTTGATAGCCAACTGCACATTGATGGTGAATGTTTAATGAAAGACATTAAAAAGAATGTAAATAGCCAAATAAGGGAAAACTATAACGCACTGCATTCAGTAATTAAGGACCAATATATAAAAAAAGTTCCTTCTTATGCCAATAGCTTCTTTTTTACAATAGGCGTTTACTTACTTGAAATATTTGCAATCCTTGCCGTTACCGGAATGGTAATAATGATATTTGGAATACCATGGGGGAGTACACCAGGAATTGGTAATTTTGTAAGGAGCCTTCATTTATGGGCAGCGGAGGCTTTTGTCACGCTAATATTTATACATTTATTTGTAAATTTTTCAACATCAGCTTTTAAAAATAAAAAGATTGTGTGGATAATCGGGAGCATAATGCTCTTTTTAGTGCTTCTTGAATTTGCATTTGGAGTTGCGCTTCCGGGTGATTTCATCTCACAGGCAAATGCAAGAGCTGGAGCTGATTTATGGAATGGAATGGGCTTAGGATTTTGGATAAATCCGCTCAATTATGGCGCAGTGCTTGGGTGGCATATAGCAATAGTACCGCTGCTACTCATATTATTGATGTTTGCGCACTATTCGATCGTAAAAAAGCGCGGGCTGAGCGTACCTTATAGAAAGGACATACCATATAGCATGGTAAATGCAGACCATAATGCAATGTATAGAAGAATGGCTTACATATTTATAATAATATTTTTATTTGCAATATTTTTGCAAGCGCCATATACACAGCCGATGACAACACAGAGCCTTGCAAAAAATTCACCAAATGACTTTGCAATAACATTGCTTAATGAATTTAATCACAGCTCAACTACAGCAACGTATCTTGATACAATAGATCCATATAAATTTGATACGCGAATGGTATATGTAAATATCCCTTATTTAGAGTATATCAATACAACGCATAGAACAAATGAGCTTTATGCATTTTATTCTGAAAATGCACCTATGCAAAATATGAGCATAAATAGTGCATTCGCATATTTCAATAATAATGGAAGCATTGCAGGCGCTTATAACTCAACAGATCCTTTAACAAATGTTATTGGAACGCTCACATTAATCTCACAAGATGGTTTATATGGACCTATACTGCAATCAGAATCAAATAGCGGAGTAAATGCAACATACACGCTCCTATTAATATCTGATTCAAGCGCTTTTAACAGCGCTCAAACACAAAACGGCATTCAGATAAGCCAATTTGGCATGCTTACAATTGGAAAGGGAAGCTGGCAGCAATATATGGCGTACTGGCTTATACCATACAATCTTCTCGAAATAGCCACTTCAAACATAACATGGTGGAATGATCTTGAAAATGGAACATTGGCTTTGATAGCATTTGTAATACTAATGTTTGTACCATACATACCAGTAGTAAGAGACATCCCTGATAGGTTAAAATTGTATAAAATATTTTGGAATAAGTATACAGTACCTGAAATGAGAAACACGAAAAGAACCAAAAAATAATAGGTGCGCCGATGCCCTATCTATTTAAATTAGCCTCTACCACTTGAATAGCTTTTAATTACTTTATCAAAAAATTTATTGGCAGCATAAACATAGTTAGTGTTATATTTTTATATATCGTCAATAAATGAAACATTAATGCCAAATTCAATTACACGTTTTCTATTACCAATATACGCCCAAAATAATGTTATAAAAGTTATATAGTATAACATAAGGTTTTTTAATATTATCATACAATACATTATTATGGATTTAAAAAGTATTATTAAAGAACAACGACAGGAACTTGAAAACATACAAAAAACTGAACATATAATCTTAAGAGATGGATTGCAGGAAGCTGAATCTTATCTCACACACCCAAATATACTTGTAATTACGGGCATAAGGCGTTGTGGAAAGTCAATATTTTCATACCTAATTGAAAAGACACATAAATTCGGTTATATAAATTTTGATGATGAACGCTTGTTTGGGATCGGATCAGATGATCTAGATTCTATTTTACAGGCATTTTATGAGTTATATGGAGCGCTTGATTATTTGGTTTTAGATGAAATACAAAACGTAAGTAATTGGGAACTTTTTGTTAATAGATTAAGGCGCACTAAACGTGTAATACTTACCGGAAGTAATTCAAATTTACTCTCTAATGAACTGGCCACACATATAACAGGAAGGTACATAGAAAAGCGGCTATTTCCATTCTCATTTAAAGAATATCTTATATTTAATAAATTTTCGATTTCCAATGCATATACTACAATGGAAAAAGCGTTAATAGCTAAAATGCTTGATGATTACCTTGTTAATGGAGGCATGCCAGAAACATACAAATTTGGCAAACAGATACTTCTAAGAACATATGATGACATAATAACCAAGGATGTGGTCGTAAGACGCAAAGTCAAGAAAAGTAACGAACTTAAAAAACTAGCAAAATATCTTATAACAAATGTGGCAGAAGAATTTTCATACAGAGCGCTTGGCAACGCCACTGAAATAAAGAACGTCTCTACAGTAACGAAATGGGTATCATATCTTGAGGAATGCTTTTTAATATTTAAATTAGAGAGATTTGACTTTAAATTAAAGCAGCAGTTTATAGCTCCAAAAAAAGTATACTGTGTAGATCCTGGACTTGTAGAATTAATAGGATTCAAATTCTCTGAAAATAGAGGAAGAGCGATAGAAAATGTAGTGGCAATCCATTTGCAACGCAAAAGAGAGGAAAAAATTGATTTAGATATATATTATTGGAAGGATCATTCACAAAAAGAAGTTGACTTCGTCTTAAAATCAAAAAACGTTATCACAGAACTAATTCAAGTTAGCGCCATATTCAGAATCGATGAATTGAAAGAAAGAGAAATAAACGCATTGCTTGCGGCGAGTACTAAGCTTAAGTGCAATAATTTAACTATAGTAACTATGAATTTAGATGATGTAATAAAAATTGGGGAGAAAAAAATAGCATTAATCTCATTATGGAGATATTTATTAGGGTAAAAATCTTTTATTATAGAGGTACAATCGTTATTATCGCATTAGTCCGTTATCTAATTTAAATTAGCCTCCGCCGCTCGAATAGCTTTTAATTACTTTATCAAAGCCCAATTTTGATACTGCAGTAATGACTAATAATCCAAAAATTGATATTATTGCAAATATTGGATTTATAAATCCAAGCAACACTTGTATAGGATAATAAACAGCAAAACCAATTGGGAGTACAAGTGTGAATATAAGCTGTATTATGCTGCCATATATACCCAACGGATAGGAATTGGCGGACCATGAGATATTTAGCATGCTATTTGTAAATTGGGCAGAATTCATAAATAGGTATGCAAGGATGGTTATAAGCAAAAATAACATTACAAGCGCTGCAATGCCTAGTAACATACCAAAAACAAAGATTGCAATTGATAACAATTGCAATTTTAAGTTTGCAAGTGAATATATTATTAGCAATAATGACCCTATTAATCCTGCAATACCCGTTAAATTCCCAGGATAACCAGATAGTATGCATGTTATTTTACCAAATGGCCTAATTAAATATTTATCAAGCTCTCCAGCACGCATGCCATTTACGATATTCCATGGGACAATAAAATACCATACAAAACCAATTGTAAATCCAGCGGTATTTGACAGCAATAATAATTGAAAGTAGCTCCATCCAGGTATTCCTTGGGATATAGAGTATATTATTGTTACAGGTATATATGTAAATATTACGCCAAAACTGCCTACAATAACCCATATTAAGCCCTGCAACCTATAAATAAAGAATTCCTTCCAGTGATATTTTTGACATAGTATAAAATATTTTATATTTTCAATAAGTTCCATTTTAACCGCCCACTGAAGATATTTTTTTCTTTACATGATTCCATAAAAAATACCCTAAAATGCTCAATGCAAAAAGCCAAAGAAGTCCTAACAGTATATAGTAGAGATATGCGCTGCTTGGAATTATTCCTATTAATATTGATGTTGGCACATATGTAAACATCTGAAATGGCAGCAACAATGTTATGTTGCTAATATAACTTGGAAAAAATGTAAGTGGCATTACTGCGCCACTAAATATTGATGCCACATTCATAAATAAAATTGACATGCCAAATGCTGATGTTGTATATATTGCAAGCGAGCCGATTATAAATTGTATTACATTTATTATTGCATATCCGATAAGCATGATTATCATGAATGTAACTATTGAAAGCATACTTGTTGATATTCCTAAATAATAAAGCACAAACATAATAGTAATGATCACAGGGGGCAAAACGAGCACATTATCCGCAAGGGACTCTACAAAGACCATGTAGACATAGTTCACTGGCTTTATTAACGATTTAGCAATATTTCCTGTTTTTATGTCATCTGATAATATCCTATCATTCATCGAATCTATTATCAAAAATACCGCGCTGCCTATTACAAAATATGCATCTATTTGCATAAGACTAAATCCGCCTATTTCTGATAAATGTCCTCCCAAATATATGATATTCCATACAAATATCATTAGTATATATGTAAGCAGCCTGCCGATTGTTGAAATTAAATAATCCTTAAAATAAGCGATATTATCCTTTATCGATATCTTAAAAAATGCGATATATGGATTATTCATCGAACTCACTTTTTCTTATCAAATGATTTATAGAGTTTTGATAGCACATAGCTAAGATGCGGTTCTGATACTCTATAATCAAACACATGCCTGCTGTTTAGCATCTTTAGAAATTCCTTATTTTTGAGCATTGATGGTTTTACCTCAATTTTTGCCATATCGCCAGTTTTTTGCATAATGCGACCATAACGCTTAAAATTAATTTGTCTTAGGTTTGTACTATATATTTCAACAACGCGATTATCCCCAAATATGCGTTCTAATTCCTTTTTAGTTCCATCAAACTCCTTTCTGCCCTTATTTATCACAATCACATGATCCGCAATCTCAATATCCTCAACTATATGTGTTGTTAACAGAAATGTTGTGCCCAATTTCTCTCTTGCTATACTTATTGCCTCTTTTAATGCAAATTTTGATGGAAGGTCTACACCTATTGTCGGCTCGTCTAAAAATACAATTTTTGGGTTGTGCAACATTGAGGCTACAAAATTACATTTCATTTGCTCCCCAAGAGAGAGTGTCCTAACAGGCTTTTTATATACGTCTTTAAGAGAGAGCATTTTAATATATAACTTGAGCCTTTTCTCAAATTCCTTTTCTGGTATTTTATACATGCTTTTCATAAAATTAAACGTATCTATAGCAGGCAAATTCCAGTATAATTGGCCGTGTGCACCAAGCACAACACCCATTTTTAATGCTAATTTTTTACGATCGTTATATGGAGATAGTTCATCGACTATTATTCGCCCTTTATCGGGGTATAATATACCGGTCATCATTTTAATTAGCGTTGATTTGCCGCTGCCATTCTTTCCGAGTAGGGCAACTATGCTTCCTTTTTTTATATTAAGGCTTATATTCCGTACAGCGACCTTGATTACTTTTTTTCTCTTAAAGCTATTAAAAAGGCCTTTTTTAGAATTGCTCTCACTAACCTTATACTTCTTCATTACCCTATCGACTTTGATTACTATATCATTATTCATGGTACTCACCCGCTAATTATGCCAAAAAAACAAAAATGGCATTATACATTAAAAAACAAGCGCAATATACGAGCTAACATACCATGAAAATCACTTAATCGATATATACATATAAAAAATATAATATAAAAAGATTTCCTCAAATCTGATATAATATGAAATTATACTAAATTTATAACCCATAGCATTGAAGGCTTTTGTATTATTTAACCAGCAAAAATTAGATCTTTTATCGGTTGCAACATATTAACAAAGATAAGCGTTGTCTGTCCTATCTCATGCGTAGCCATAGGCTTTAAAACAAATAGCATTATAAAAACAAATACACCGCCCTTCTTAAGTATGTCCTGATGTTTTTTGATATCTTTTATTACTATTTTTATAAAGCTTTTAAATTCGTAGTTTATTGCATATATGTGCCTTTTTCCTGAATTTTTATAGACCACAATCTTATATTTTAAGAGCGTGTTCAGATTATGCGATATATTAGTTTGCTCTATTCCCGTCTTTTTAGATATTTCACCAACAGACAGTGGCTTTTCCGCAAGAGCATTAAGTATCTTGAATCTGCTCTTATTTCCCAAAGCATCAAATATTACATTAGAAGGGTCGCGCATATGGATACCTGACATTATATATTGAACGGATAAGAATAAAAAGCCGTATATTTTGATATTTGATTAATGATTATTAAATTTACAAAAGTAAACATATGCGATATTTTCATATGATTTTTTTTCATATGTTAATAAATAGTTTCTTTTTTATAAGATAGTGTGATAAAATGGCAGGAAAATATAATTTTGCAGCAAAAAATGCAGGAAAACAGTGTAATTTCGAAGTATCAGCCGAAACAAGAGAAGAAGTAATGGCAAAGGCAAAAGAACATGCAAGTATGTGCAACATATGTAAAGACATAAATGAACAGCAATTAAGTGCGGCTATAAAAGAGACACCTAGCACCGCCCAACCACAACAGTAAATAGATATATCTATTTTGTTTTATTGAATTTTTATTTTTTTAATTGCCTATTTTTAGCAAAGCTTTTATTAGTTGAATTGGTTTATACATTATAATCGCTAGAGGCCTTTTTATGAAATCTGATTCCAATAATATAAAAAAAGAATTAGTAGAATCAAAAATTATAAAAAATGAGGAACATATCCTAAAAAGCAGAATAAAAATCCTAAACAAATATAAAAGTAAAATTCCAACAGAAAAAAAGGAGGATATATTTTTTATTGTGAAAAATAAGCTAAAAGCAAAATATGCGTACTTATTTTTAATTTATATAATAATCACGTTTATCCTTTTCATAGGGGTTACATCAAAATTAAACACTATTGCGCCGGGTGTAGGCGCAAATACATACAAAAATTTATGGAGCACATGGTGGGTTGATTATTCAACATTTACACTGCACCAAAGTATTTGGTATACACAGCTATTGTATCCGCCACTCGGTGCAAATCTTGCTCTCCAATCTATGGCGCCGCTTCTTAGCATATTAGCCGCGCCGTTTGAAATTTTTGGAAATGTATTTGCATATAATATAATGTTTATTTTAGGATTTATCATTTCCGGATTCTGCATGTTTATACTTGCCGAGTATCTTACAAAAAATGATTATGCTGCATTTATTGCAAGTATAATTTACACATTCAGCGCTTTTCACATAGCGCAGGGATTTTCAAATATAGGATTTATATTTATAGGCGGAATACCTTTGGCAATTTACTTCTTTATGAAAGTAATCAATAGAGAGCATTTAATATATAATGCAATTGGACTTGGCGTCGCAATAGTAATAAGCGCATTTATGGGTAGCATTGATCAATTTTTAATGCTATTAATTATCCTTATTATAATATTAATTGCAAATCTCACACTTAAACAATCTAGAAAATTAATTTTAAGCAAAATGTTCCTTTTTGCAATTATTATAGCTACTTTAACTGCCGCCATACTCGGATCTTTTGGATTCATTCCCATTTTTAGTGCAATGGCTGGACAAAATGCCTCAATTAACATAGCGCAGCAAGGATCGATACAAGCAAATATGTTATGGAGCAATGATATACTATCCTTGTTTTTACCCAGCTTCTATAACGGTGCGCTTAATGGTTTAACTTCAAGTTATTACCAGATATTTAGTGGTTATACAAATGAGCGCATTGCATATATCGGAATTATCGCATTGGCGCTCTCAATTTACGGAATATATAAGTATGGAAAAAAGCTTTTATTATGGGTAATTATAACAATAATATTCGGTCTTCTAACATTAGGCCCGTACGTTCAATTTAATGGCTATTCCACTGGCATTCCTGGATTATATCTTTTATATAAAAATATACCACTATTTAATTATATATCACAGCCAAATAGATTTGATGTTATATTGCAGATGTGCATTGCAATACTTGCAGCATATGGGTTTGTAGAGGTAAATAAACACGTACATAAAGCAAATAAAAAAATACTTATTGCAATAGGATTGAGCGCCATAATATTATTTGAATCAGTAGGTTTTGTAGGGGGGGCAATAACACCTTATATTACTACTACAGTACATGTTCCACACATATACCAATTAATTAAGAATACCACTGGGAATTATTCTATATTAGTTTTACCAGCAATAAGCAATCCAACATCCAACGACCCTAATTATTATCCAGCCCTTGCAACATATTATACAGCAATAACACACAAGGCACTTGCTGGTGGATATGTTTCTAATGAAAATAATTCGCAAATTTCATATATCTTTAATATACCGCTTGCAATAGAAGCATATAACATGCAAATTGGCGGGCAATTTATTTATCAATCTCCGATTAACCAAAGTTATGTGAACCAAACGCTGCTAAGCCTTTATAATTACAACACTGCATTCATCACTGTTGATGGTTCGGCGTACAATCAAAGCGAGCTTACATTTTTGTTATCTTATATGGATTCAATTTTTGGAACACCTAAAATATCCAATTCAACACCATCTTTATATAATACAACTTTTGTTTATTCAACGTCAAATGCGATATCTGCATCTGTATTTAAAAATTATGTGGCCTATCCTTTATTAACACAATGGGGAGTACAGGGCGTTTTAATCAATGGATCAACAAGCGCTATGTGGACCCCGACAGGCATTGGCGCAGTAATAGTGTACGCACCATACCAAAATAATACTAACCTTGATTATAAAATAGCAAGCGGTTATTCCGGATTAATAAACACAACAATATCATTTAATGCGAAGACTAGCGCAAATCCAATACAGCTAGAAGTTGGGGTGCTGAATAAAAATAATTTAATAGATAAAATCGCCATTATAAATATAACTAATGCGAATAGACTTGAACATTATAG
>JAJZDG010000016.1 GCA_021828705.1 Microcaldota archaeon
CTGCTTATGTTTTTTATGTGATATTACCATTGCATATGCAGGTAAAAGAAGAAATGTTCCTGATGTTATAAATATATTTATTATATTTCCCAACCTTAACGCAGCACCATAATTTCCTACAATTGATGATACAACAAATATTCCAAGAAGTACAACGCCAAAATTTCCAACGCCCGTATTCACTATATTTGATATAACTAAAGGTACTGAAAATGACGTCAGCTCTTTTATTATTGCTTTTGATATTTTAGATAAAATAAACTTATATTTTTTATAAAGCAGCAATAATCCCAATACTACACCCAGTATTAATGAAATTAAATATCCGGCCATTGCACCCATTACGCCAAAACCTAACGATACCAAAATAACAATTATCGCAAGTTGAGACATTGAATATAATATATTGCTATATACGGATTCACGCACCTTTCCAACACCCACAAGGGATGCCATTGTTATATTAAAGATAACTGAAAAGAAGACGCTTATTGATGCCAAAATTATAGGTATTGTAAGTGCATTATTATGATATACTATGTTTGCTATACTGCCGCTTAATAGAACACCAATGATTGCAATTGCAACAGATATTATAGCTGCAACAAAATAGCCATTGCTAAGAAGTGTATTTGAATCTTGCATATTCTTTGATTCCGGAAGCTTCTTTCTAAGCGCTGTTCCTATTCCAAAATTTCCACCCATACCAAGCAATTGAGAAAATGCTATTGCAATCACATATAAACCAAAATCTGCAGGAAGAAGAAATCTTGCAAGATATATTATAATAATAAGCGATAGAAACGATGTAAATGCTTCACCTATTATGTATACTGTTCCATGCTTTGCAGTCCTTATACCCAATTCCCTAAAGGAGCCTTTTTTTGCCATTAATACACACAATTTTCCAAATTAGCACATAATAATAGATTAATAACATTATATAATACAATTCAATACAGTTAAATACAATTATATAGTATACAAAAAAGGTTTTAAATACTAATTTATGCCCCAGTAGTATAACTTGGATAGAACGCGGGCTTCCGGAGCCTGTGATCCGGGTTCAAATCCCGGCTGGGGCGGATATATTAAATATTTTGTATAGAATATCCAAAAATATATGTGGATTCATCTTTTAAGATTTTCATTTAAGATTGCAATCAGGCGCGCATGTAGCATATCTGTAGATTTTTCTGCTAACAATTCCGAAACAAAGCACATCGGATCTTTTTTATAACTAATGAATTTCTCCAGATGCCTCTCGAATGTTTTTATCTGCATAGCTTTTGGCTGCTCAATACTAAGTTTACAATTAATATTATTTGTGTTTATGTTACCTTTTAACCCTATAAATCCTATTGCTACTGATATATTTGCCTCTAAAACATTCAAATGAATTGCAAGCACCTTTCTATATATGGCAAGCTGTCTTCTATGCTGCGACTCGCGCTCCTCCGTCCTATCAGTCTTCCAATCTAATATCAAATATTTCTTGCCATCCTCGTAGTTGCGCTCATATATTGCGTCAAGTATGGCCTTGAATGCCGAAGTATCTTCTACATTTCCAATTAATTTATTTATTGGAAGTATTATTTCATATTCTGAATGAATCTGCCTAAAACCCAACTTTTCACTTATTTCATTATCAATCTGTATAATATTTTTTAGATACCTTTCCTCTTCAGTATTTAATTCTTTTTCGTTTAGGGATTTATTAAAACGCATCTGTGCCATTTCATGCGCTCTTGTACCAAGAGTTAAAGAGCGATTTGATGGGCTTTCTATTTTTAGTATACGCTCTTTTAAAAATTCGTAAGGACGCTCTGCGCGTTCTAATAGGCTATATGATATATTATGATTTGTCGAAAAATAATTTTTTATTGCATTATATAACCAAGGATCCGTATTTTTAAGAACATCCTTTGAACGCCCATAGTTACCATTTAAAAATAAAGCATATGATTCATCATATTTCCCACCAATTGGTACCATATCCTCCTCATTTTCTATCTCATCCATGGATATATTATCAACTAGGTACCTATCGCTATTGCGCTTATTTGTAATAATATATAGGTTATTCTTTGCACGCGTAAATGCAACAAAATCAACCCTTACCTGCTCGTCTTCTAATTCCTCAGATATGTCTAAACCCATAGATCCCTTTATTATAGAGTATACAACCATATCAATAAAACTCTCCTTTGTACCTCCGCCAATAGGCACATAAATTACATCATCAAATTCCATACCTTTGGCTTTATGTACTGTTGTCAGCACTACATTTTTTTCATTCTCATTAGGTGCATAGTCCTCCTCTAATATTGATAAATATTCAAAAAATGAATCGCGCGTCTTGTCATTATCAATTTTGGAAAATTCGGATATTGCATTATTTATTGTTTTTGCAGTTATAAAATAATCATTACCAATTGAAGCTGCAATCGGCATTATGAGATCATTAAAAAGATCTTTTGATGATATTACATCAAATCTTTCTTTAATCTTAAAAAAGTTCTCCGCCATTGCCAATATCTCCTTTGGCACTTCATTTGATTGTTTCTTGCCGGATTTATTTATTTTGCTCCATTTTTCTGCGATCTCGAATGCCTCTCTTAATGAAATACCTGAAAACGGAGTAAATAGCGCATTTAATATAGAAGCTTTATCATCATATAACAAACCTTTAAGATATATTATTATCTGTGATTTTGCTTCCTCACTTGTTGATGAACCTGCCGTAGTGCTATATTCTATGCCCCTCTTGTCAAGTATATTTGATAACTCTACCAATTGCCCGTTCGTTCTTGTTATTATTGCAATTTTTTCATTCTGTTTGCCTTTTGAAACTATATCCGAAAGGATTTTAACAGATGCATTAGTCTGTTTCTCAGCCAGATATATTTTAACTTTTGAATTAGTTCCCATTCTTTTAGCATGTAAACCTGAAAGCTCTTTTGTATAATCTGAATCCTTAGCGTGCATTAAAAAATGTTTTTTAGAATAATCAAGTATTGGTTGCAGACTTCTATAGTTTAATGTCTTTGTCTCTTTTTTAAATTCGCGCATGCCCTCTATTTTTTTAAAATTTTTTATACTTCCCCCTTGAAATCCAAATATCGCCTGCTTTCTATCACCAACAAGAAATAATGTCTCACCGGATCTCAATGCAATCTCAGCCTCCAATTCATTTACATCCTGCAACTCATCAACAAGCACATGCTTATAATGCTTTTTTTGTTTATATAATTTCAAAAATCGCAGCAGCATATCGTTATAATCAATAAATTCTAAATCATCCTTCTCTTTTTCATATCTAATATAAGCATTTATAAAATAGTCAAAAAATGCCAATATCTCATCAATTGTTATACTCTCTAATGAGCTTTTGGCATATCTCATTTTCAATTCATCCTTAGATGCCTCTATATTTATTGACTCTGGAAGAATGCCAAAGCTCTTTAAATATCTTATCGCATTCTCAACCTTTGGGACGATCTCTTCGATTATATATTTTGTAGTATAGTTAAAGGCATTATCATCTTGGAATGATCTAAATATTGAATACCTTAATGCGTTATTCCCTATTATACCTTGGCCAACATCCATTTCTTCAAGATATTCGTATGCATAACTATGAAAAGTATGTACACTTATAAGATAAGGTTTTGCACTTATTTTGTTCTCTTTTATCACATTGCTTATGCGCTCACGCATCTCTGATGCCGCTTTATTTGTAAATGTAATACATAATATATCCTCCTCTCTAACTCCAGATTTAAGAAGCGATATCACCCTCTGGGCAATTGCAGTGGTCTTTCCAGTACCTGGATTTGCTATAATAAGCGTATTATCAAATAATTTGCCTAAAGCTTGCACGTATATAGATTAAATCAATATTTATTTAATTATTCATTTCTTTGTGGTGTTTGAAAGCATATCTATCAAACCACCTTTAATTACGTATGAATTTATACCATGCTCATTCTTTAAATGCAATGATATATGCCTTGCAATATTACCGTTGTAACATAAAAATATGCTATTTGAAAAAAATTGATTAATCTGTAAATCCGCCTCAATTATTTTATCTGGATTAATCTTTATTATAGAACTAGAAGTTATACCAGAGATTTTACTTACATAGTCTATTGGCTCCGTTCCAAGCCATATTATCTTAGAATTTTGCAGTTTTAAAAGGTTAATTGCCTCAGTTATATCAATCTCTTTTAATTTTGATAGATCCAAATCATTCGTATTGTTTAATGATGCATCGTATAGTTTTTTTGTAGTATCATTTTTATTACTGTTAATATTTTGAGTTTGAATATTTGAATGATGTTCGACCATATGCTCAATAGATTTAACAAGATTTTCAGCATCCTTGCTCCATAAGCCTTTTATTTCTCCCTCATTCTTACTCTCACTATCAACCATGCCCTGCAATCTTATGACAACAGTGCACATGCTTATACCCCTTGAGAGTATTACACTTGTTATCTGTCTATATGGTATACTATTGTAACTTGTATTACCAAACACATTCTTTCCGGTATATAGCCCTAAAAATGAATTTTTTATTATTAGTATGCGCTTATCTGTTGCAATGACAAAATCCGGAGTAAAACCATAGAACAATGATTAACGAATGAAAAAATGCATTTTTTCATCTTCTCGCAGAAGCGAAGCTGCCTCTTTCTTAATTCTACTTTCGTAGAAACCCATACTACCACCACCATAAAATATGTAAAAAAGAGTATATACGGTTTGCTGATGAATTAGTTTACTAAATTTTTGACAACTTTAATAACTAATTAGATATAATTAACACTACTTTGAAAACTTTATATAAATTCTGCGATATAAAAATAGAACCAACACTATTAATATCACTATAGTTGCCAAATAAACATATAAGAATTGTGATGGAGCAGCTTTATTTATACTAAAACCTATTGAAATTGTCAAAAGAACGCTCAAAAAGCCAATAAATGCAATAACTAGGGAATGAACAGTAAAAATCATGCTAAACGCAACGCTTCTATTATCCATACCTTTTCTATCCTTAATGCGATAAAATAGAGATGGTAAATTCATAAGATATGGATACTTTTCAAATAGTTCATATCTATATAGAATCATTAGGGATAACAATAGCGAAACGCAGGTAAATACAAATGGCACAATAAACACGGTTAATTTTCCTGTGAATACGCTAAAGTAAATCCCAAACATCCAAGAAAATATAATAAGTACCAATCCAATCGCAATAAGCAGCCTTGCTGCTTCTTCTAACGGATGCCTTTTAAGAACTTTAATTACCATAATTAATAGACAGAGTGTGGGTATTTATACTTTTTTAAATTACGCACATAAATGTTATGTAATAATTTTATATTAATACGCTCAAAATTTTGATTTTTTTCTCATTATGATATTCGTAATGCTTTTCTCTACAATTTGATCTGAATTTATTTCTAATTTTTCAAATAATTCATCAATTTTTGCTTTTGCCTTAGCGCTTTGATCAGTTGAAGTTTTTACTTCTGCCTCTATACCCAATCCAAAGTCAACTATGTCCTCAATAGAAACTTCTATATCATTAAAATTATAAACTAATCTTGATTTTTTTATTGTGCAAAATTGTTTGAATCCGATTGATTTTAGAATATTAGTAGTAGTATTAAAAGATCCTACAACAACTTCATGTTCCTCCCAAGAACTATGGTCGCCTTCTTGGGTTATTAATTTTACATTTAAAGTAACTTCTTTGTTATAATCGCTATTTTGCTCGCGTAATCTTAAACTATAAGAGTTTACATGATCCATTTCTATCTCTGCAAAAGATAAAACAGCTATTGGACAAAAGTAAATATCATTTATATTAACTTTTTTTATTAATTTTGCCCCAAGCGTATCTAATTTTTTTAATATTTCTTTATAATCAGATTCTTTAAGAAGTGCCCTTTTCTCCACTTCCTGAACACTAAAATTGCCCTTTGAGTTTTTGTTCATTTTATAACCTTATAAATTTATAATATTATTTACCTTATTTATAAATAATTTTGCCTTTTCTTTACTTATCCTTGAGTTATATAATTTAACATTTCTCTCTAGAAGATAGCCAAATTTTTTTCGTGTTTTAACCGTTCTTACAACAGTATATATTCTTAGCAGTGTAATGAAACGCTGCAATGAAAATTAAAAAGGACAACGTATAAAAGTAAGGATAGCTTTGTTCGAAGAAAGCTTGTATGTGGGGAGAGTATGCAAATAAAACAGGTGTAGACGCACCTAAAACTACTAAAATAGAGGGTACTATTGGAGTACAACATAAAGCATTAACTAATGTACTAATAAGTACACCTACAACAGTCCCACTTTTTGATGTGCGTATTTTTAAGTTCTTAGCATATAAATTAAGTGTTATAATTAAACTTATCATAAATCCAAATACAAATGAGAAGATTATTTGTATTGGAGTAATAAATTTTATGAACATTAGATTTATAGCCCCATTTGGAAGTGAAGGCAAAAGAATAAGGTAAATTGTAGTAAATATCGCTGATAATATAATTAACATAAAAACATAAAATCTATCTTTAAGTATTTTTTGTATTATATTGAGTTCATATTTCAATAAAGACATAAAATCAAAATTTTATTTAAGCTAAAAACTTCAAATTAATGTAGCTATACCTCTTGTAAAACATTATTTATATTATTTACAAGTCCAGTGTACGAAGTGTTTGTTATAATTCCATTAGAATTTATTACATAATATATCTCTAAGTACTCTTTTGGATCATATGAATAAGTTGCATTGAGGCTTGATGTTCCATATAATAACCAACTTTTGTTCTGTACTAAATTTCCACCATACTGAGATGCAAAATCAGATATAGATGGCCCAGTATTACCTAAATCATTATAAAGTTCCACAGTTACAAGAAGTGATCTCTTTACATATAACTTATTAAGATATCCATCATCTGCTAAAATACTTTCACTTTCTTGACATGATGGACACCATGTAGTTATAAACCACAACACCACGGGATGCCCTCTTAAGCTATCAAGAGTAATACTCGTCCCATTTGTTAAAAATATAGAAATGTTCGGAGCTACTTCACCTACTTTAACACTTGTTATTTTGTATGTTGATTGAACACTTGCGGTTTGTGAGCCAAAGAAACCAAAAGTACCGGTACTACTCAAAGTTATTATCATAAGTGAAAATCCACAGCACATTATAACAATTATTATTAGCAAGGTATGCGAACGTATGCCCGACTTCTTTATCTTATTAATATCTAAGTTACCTTTTTCTGACTTATGCTTAACTCCAAACACAAATTTATTAAATATAAAAAATGCCAACATTAAACTTGGTGCTAAAGGAGAAATAATAACTAATTCGGAAATGAAAACAAATAATCCAAATATATTTGCTGCTGGAGATGTAACTGGAGAGCCGATGTTAGAATCTTTGGCAGCCAGAGAGGGTACATATGCTGTTGAGAAAGCATTACTAGGCTTTAATAAAAAAATAAATAAGGAGATTATACCAAAAGCCATATTTACAGATTCACAGTTTGCAAGTGTTGGTATAACAGAAAATAAGGTAATTGAAAAACTCAATGCTTGTATATGCAGAGTGATTAAATTTACAGATATTCCAAAAGCTATTATAATTGGAGATACAAGAGGTATGATAAAGATGGTTGCGCATCCAAAAACCCATGTTATTCTTGGTGTGCAAATACTTTCTCCTATGGCAGCAGAAATTATAAATGAAGCTGTAATAATACTAAAAAATAAATATACTATAGAAGATGTAATAGACACAGTACACGTATTCCCAACTATGTCAGAGTCATTAAAAATAGTTACCCAATCGTTCTTTAGAAATATTAAAGACACAAGTTGTTGTATATAATTTAATGTATTGAATTATTTATTTCTAATTTTTCAAAGATTTTAAATACTTAAAATACTTACCATAATTATGTCTAAAAAATATTTACACATAAGAATTTCTGGCCCCTCTGCTTCAGGCAAAACAACGCTTGCAAAATTCTTCAAAGATCATAAAAAAAATGCTATTGATGGGGATTTATATACAGGTATGTGGATTGATAAAAATGGAAAGCGCGTACGAGCAAATTATAAAAAATTGGGCAAAAATATAAACAAATGGGCTGAAGATAAAGAACTTAAATGGGTTTGTGACGAAGTAAAATTAAAAAAATTAATTTTAAAAAATAAAAACAAAGAATTGTATATATTTGGAGGTCCTGCTCCAAATAATCCAAAACAATTCTTTGATAAGCTTTTTTGGCTTCATGCAAATAAAAATTTGATATTAAAACGAATAAAACTACGGTTAAAGGATAAAAGTAGTTACCATAGATATGGTGAAACAAAAAAACAACGGGATGAAATATTACGCTCATTAAAATATACAAACAAAAAAATAAAAGCTGAAGGATATATAATTATGGATGCTTCTTTAAAACCAAATGAAATTTTTGATATTATATGTAATAATTAAATACATTTTATTGCCAATGGATAATTTTACCTAGAAATAGGTTTTTCTAGTCAAACAAAAAATGGTTAAAAATTTATAAACTTTCCCTACTTAGAATATTATGAAACATACAAATTTTTAGTTGAACAGTAGTATAGTTATTGTCTCTCCTACTAATTAAATATATATGAAACATCTCGTTATTCTGCTTTTTGAAAAGTAGAAATTGTAGAAAATCCCTACGCTATTCTACATCTCTGCAATAAAATGATGACATAAAGTCTTCAAATGCACAGTTAAGAAGCATCATTGATAACCACCATCAACTACAAGGGTGCTTCCAGTTATAAAACTTGCTTGATCTGAAGCCAGAAACAACACAGCGTTTGCAATCTCTTCAGGTTTACCGAATCTGTTTAGAGAGATTTTCTTTGTCTCTTCCTTAATATAATTTTTTGGAAGATTTTTGTTTATTTCGGTATCAACCCAACCCGGCGCAACACAATTCACTGCGATATTTGGAGCGAGTTCTACTGCAAGATTCTTTGTCATGCTTATTACGGCAGATTTAGTAGCATCATAATCAATAGAGTCTGGACTGAGGGTATCTATTCCATTCGTTGAAGATATATTGATAATCTTACCTGTTTTCTGTTTTTTCATTTGAATTGCAGCATACTTAGAACAGAAAAATACGCCCATCAAATTAACGTCTATCGTTCTTCTCCAATGTGCTGTAGTTTTATCAAAAAATGGTATCTCAAATACTATTCCGGCATTATTTACCAATATATCTAATTTGCCGAAAGTCTTGATTGTTAATTCAACCATTTTCTTTACTTGTTCTTCATTTGAAACATCGCATTTTACTGCAATAGCTTTTTAACCAAATTTCTTTATTTGTGCAACAACATAATCTGATTCTTTAGTAGCTTTAACATAATTAACTACAACACTCGCTCCTTCTTTACCAAAACCTAATGCGGTTGCCCTCCCAATTCCTCTACTCCCACCAGTAACAATAACAACCTTATTTTTAAATCGCATATTTAACCTCAGTATAAATCTAATTATAAAGTATTAAAATACTTGTGAATTTCTAGAAATTAATTGAAATCCCAATATTCATTCTATAATGCTTAACCATAATACCAATTCGATTCACAGGAAACTTTAAGAAACTTAATTCAGATGCGCTTAGCATAGGACTATCCTTAATTGAAGTAGTGCTCATAGGTATAAAATAATATTAATCAAAACGAGTTGGATCTTTTATAATAGCTTACGTTGGAGAGATTTAAATATTTTAAAGACCATCTATTTTTATGGGGCAAAATAAATTCAAGGACATGCGAGCGCAAAGAACTATTCACTTATATTATGGCATAAAATGGATAGCAGAAAATGTAGATAATCCTGAAGAGATAATGGTAGGGACATTTAAAAAGGATAAACTACAAGGTTTAAAAGTAGCTGAAGTCATAAGAAAACATATACCTACGATAACAAACGAAATTTTAAATGGGCAACGGGATATAAAAATTGTTGATAACGGAAAACTTATATTAGCTACCCATCCAAGACCACATCAAGAATGGGCATATGATTTTTTAAAATCTTATATCTGTGTTACGGGTCCAATCAGAAAAGAACAAGAAATCCTTAAAAAATTTGAAAACGAGAAAAGAAACGCCAAAAAGCGCAAGAGAAAATTACAATTTTATATCAATAAGATAAAGCCAACATTAAACACTCTTGTAAAAGAAGGGTTAGTTAATGGGATTTTAGGCAGAGGATCATTCTTTGGAAGTAACAGTTATCCCATTGATAGGGATGACATTGACTTTATATTGCTAGTAAATGAACTAAAAAAAGGAGCAGAAGAAGAAATAGTAAAAATTCTTAAGCAAATACCAATGTATTCAGTAACTCTTGTAAGAAGAAACGACGATGTCATTAAAAAAGGCAAATCGCGGGAAATTAGTTTTGTAATTGTTACAAGAAGGATGGTCTCACAAGGATTAGGTATAGAATACGAAAGATATGTTCTAAGAGATGGAATTGGGATAGAACTTGAGGAGATATCCGCTGATAAATCAAAAAAATTGGCAAACGAGTTTATCTCCTTATTACCAAAAAAACCATCAAAGAGATTACATACTAAGATTGCCGCCAAAAAGTAAATCAAAGGCCTAAATTTAAAGCAAAAACAAAAATAATAGTATATATGTGGTGGACAAGTAACCCAAACTATTTTTAAAGTAAGCCTCGAGAGGGAATTGAACCCCCGACCTCCTGTTTACAAGACAGGCGCTCTACCCCTGAGCTACCGAGGCGGTTAATAAATTGCTTTTGTTTTTCTTAAAAAATCCAATAATATAACTCTAATATATGCACAATAAAAAATAAATACCCATTTAATCATTTTTGTGATGGATTTTTTTATTTGAATGGTACTTTCTTTTAGGAATCCCCATAAATCCAAAGAATAGAATTAAAATCCCGATAAATTCAGCATAATATAGCAATACGGGAAAATTTATTATATAAAGTGTTCCTGCAATTGTTATTACTATAACACCAAGTGCGATTAACAGTGTGCTATAATTTTTTGTCTTTAAAAATGACTTTAATGCAAGTATTATAAGCACAAGTGCAGCGGGTATTGTGAGAAGAGAGGATGAGATCACATCGGGCATTGGAAGAACAACATTATTAATTATTATTCCGTTTGCAATTATAGATTTTGGTATTGGAAGCGTAAATGAATATAAAAGAGTTATAATTCCAATTATTGCGACATACCCGATCCATACATATTTTATTTTACGGGAGTTTAACATAAGA
>JAJZDG010000017.1 GCA_021828705.1 Microcaldota archaeon
TGGTGGAGAGGCTCAAAGAATTAGGCTTGCAACACAGATAGGAAGCAATCTTATGGGTGTTTTATATATATTAGATGAACCAAGTATTGGTTTGCATCAAAGAGATAATGAAAAATTAATATCAACACTACATAAGCTAAGAGATATCGGTAACACATTAATAGTTGTAGAGCATGACCTTGATACGATATTAGCCGCAGATTATTTGGTAGATATTGGACCAGGCGCAGGAGTTCATGGAGGGTATATAGTTGCGCATGGTACTCCAGATCAGGTAAAGCAGAATAAAAATAGTATAACAGGAAGATATCTTTCAGGAGCGCTTAAAATTGATATTCCAAATAAGCGCAGAATCTCTACAGAATATATAGTTATAAGCGGAGCAAAAGAAAATAATTTAAAAGATATAACAGTACGTTTGCCAATAGGCGTTTTATGTGCTATAACTGGAGTTTCGGGATCTGGAAAGAGCACCCTTATGAATCAAACAGTAATGCCTCTGCTAAAAAAACATTTTGGAGAGCAATGTGATAACATTGGGGCATACAAAACATTTGAAATTCCTAAAATAATACGAAATGTAATTGTGATAGATCAAGATCCTATAGGAAGAACCCCACGTAGTAACCCCGCAACATATACAAAGCTCTTTGATGACATAAGAAGACTCTTTGCATCAACAAGAGATGCACAGATCAAAGGTTATAATGAAGGCAGATTTTCATTCAATGTAAAGGGAGGTAGATGTGAAAACTGTCAAGGTGATGGAGTTCTAAAAATAGAGATGAATTTTTTGCCTGATGTATATGTTGATTGTAATGAATGTCATGGAAAAAGATATAACAATGAAACACTTGCCATATTATATAAAGGTAAAAATATTGCAGAGATACTTAACATGGAGGTTGAAGAAGCATATTTATTCTTTGACAGTATCCCGCAAATAGCACGTAGACTAAAAACATTAAAAGAGGTAGGACTTGGTTATATAAAATTGGGACAGAGCGCAACTACATTATCTGGGGGAGAAAGTCAGAGAATAAAAATAGCAAGAGAATTAAGTAAAAATAAGCAGGGACATGTAGTATATATGCTTGATGAACCCACAACTGGCCTACATTTTGATGATACTAAAAAATTGATAGGTGTTTTAAATGAGCTTGTGGAAAAAGGCAATACAGTTTACGTCATAGAACATAATCTTGATGTTATAAAATCTTGCGATTACGTAATTGATCTTGGACCTGAAGGAGGTATGGGTGGTGGAAGAATAATTACACAAGGCACTCCGGAGGAAATAACAAAAATTAAAGAATCATATACTGGCGCGTTTCTAAAAAAGATTTTGAAATAGTGTATGGGTTAATTCATGATAAAAATATCCAATATTTCTGATTTTGATTCAAAGCTCTTGCCAATAGATCCCGGAGTATATTTATTTAAAGATAATGAAGACGTAATACTTTATTGTGGAAAGGCTAAAAATTTAAGGAATAGGGTATCTAATTATTTTTCAAAAACAAGTAATCTTTCGATAAAGACACAGCACCTTGTATCAAAAATAAGAATTATTGAGTGGATAATTGTTGGTAATGAGGTTGAAGCCCTGCTTCTTGAGAATAAGATGATAAAAAAATATTCCCCAAAATATAATATAAGTCTCAAGGATTCGAAAACATTTGCATATATAGCACTTACAAAAGAGAAGTTTCCAAGGATAATTTCAAGTAGACGTACAGGATCAAAAATTGAAACATTTGGCCCATATACTGATGGTACAATGCGTAGAGAACTTCAGAGACTTGTTGTCAGTATATTTAAAATAAGGACTTGTAAAGTACTACCTAAGCGTGCATGCTTAAATTATCACATAGGTATATGCACTGCGCCATGCATTGAAAACGTAAGTTATGAACAGTATAAAAATCAAGTAGAAAAAGCGCGTATATTTTTGAATGGTAAATATGATGATATTGCACATTCATTAAAAGAAAAGATGGACGAAGCATCTAAGAATATGCAATATGAACGTGCTAGAGAGTTATATAACCAAATAAAAAGTATAGAACTTATATCAAAAAAACAGATAGTTGACAATGAAAAGAAGTATGACCAGGATATTATGGTATTTATGCGTTCAAACGAGCGCGTAATGATAGTACAGATGGGTATACGAAAGGGTGTATTACTTGGAAAAAAAGATTTTGTGATTGATTATCAAGATAATTTTGAATATGAATTTTTACGTGCCTTTTATACATCAAACCCAATACCACATGAGATACTTCTAAACGAGAATTGCTGGGTGGATAATAATGAAAAGCTTGCAATAGAGGATTTTCTTGCTAATTTAAGGGGAGGACCAGTTAGAATAAATGTTCCATTAAAAGGAGAAAGGAAAAAGTTAATTGACCTTGCAAAAAAAAATATAGATCTAAATATGGAGCATGATGCTGCACTTTTTGAACTACAAAACTCCTTGAACCTTCCTTCACTTCCAATTATCATAGAATCTTTTGACATATCAAATATAGGAGATGAACATATAGTATCGGGCATGGTTAGATTTGTTAATGCAAAACCTGATAAGAGTGGATACAGAAAATTTAAAATTAAAACAGTCCATATGGCAAATGATTTTGCCAGCATTCAAGAAGTAGTATATAGACGTTATAGCCGTTTACAACGTGAGAACTCAAGATTGCCAGATCTGATATTAATAGATGGTGGAGCTGAGCAGCTATCGTTTGCCATAAAATCACTTGAAAAATTAGGCCTTTCAATACCTATAATAGGACTTGCAAAAAAAATGGAGGATATTTATTTACCTAGTGAAGTTACACCAAGAAAATTTAATAATAACAGTAAAATGATGCTGTTATTACGCAAAATAAGAGATGAGACACATAACTTCTCCTTGAATTATAACAAAAAAAGAAGGCAAATGAAAATGAGGGAGGAATTTAGCTCAAAATTATTAAAAAATTATAAATAATAGCGGACTTGAATTAACATAAATAATATATTTTAAATATATTACTTTAGTCAAATTTTCCCTTAATAAGAAGCATTTATATTCCTACTTATAAATAACTAACCATGAACAAGAGCTATTTAATATTGATAATTATAGTATTTGCGCTTTTTATAGCCAGAGTTGGAGCAATTTCTACTCCAAACTCCATTATTAGTTATAAACCATTGCATATATACAACGCACAAAGTTCTGCATTTACTTATAACTCACAGATAATGATATCGGTAAATTCTTTAAAATATAAGAGTTATGAAGCACCAAATCTTCAAAATATAGAGTTCTTCTATTCAAATGGAACAATAATACCAAGCTGGCTTGAAGGAAATGTAACAAATGAAGCAAATTCTAATAGTTTATACACGTCTACAAATACGATTTACTGGCTCAGAATAATTCCAGCAAACACCTTCTTAGCTGCAAATACTACAAATACGATTTATATGGGATTTGCTTCAACTTCAAACAATCTATTTAATACCCAAATTACAGGCGAAGCGCCACAACTTTCACCAAGTTATGCTGAATACGACGATGGTGCTAATGTATTTATAAATTATTGGAACTTTGAAGGAACAAGCTTGCCTAGTGGGTGGGGGAATTATGAACCGACAATAACCCAAGATAACGGAATTACAATGAATGCTCCCAGTGCTCCCCCAGACTGGCCGTTAGGATACAGCACAGCCATTACAAATCCAATAGTTATTGAAACAGACGCACAAGAACTTTCATCCGGATCTGTAACATGGGGCATACTATTATCAACCGGAAGTAGTCCTTCTGTAATAAGTTATTATACAGGTGTAGGAATTAATACCGCGGGGAATGAATTTCAGTATAGTTCTGGTAAAACTGCAACGGGCATAGCTTCTTTGAATAGATTTTATGTCTTTTCCTTATTTTCAACACTGTCTACTAGCTATTTTTACGAGAACTACACACAAATAGGAAGTGAAGGTGCTTCATATCCGTATATTACGTTATATGACAGTAACGATAACTCATTTTTTCAGTGGGTTCGCACACGTGTTTATCCACCAAATGGAATAATGGCTTCTCTTATCGATCCAATACCAAGCATAACATTATCAAATACAATTACATCTAATGCAATAGATGTTGTAGTTGGTTCTGCTTCAGACAATGCGCTCATAACTGCAACATGCGCAAATGGAGATACCTGCGAAATAGAAAACACTAATGGAAATGTACTCGCTTCAGGAACAAATACAACAACATTAGCATACAATACATTACCATTAGGTTACAGCATACTTTATGCAAATGATATAACTTCAACCACCATCTCAAATACAGTAGTTATTAAAAGAGTCCCAATATCAACTTCAATAAAATACGCACTTACTAATAACCAACCAGAAGGTTTTTCAGCAAACACTTCAGTAATGATAAACTTTAATGCTTTACATAACACAACTATTGAAAGCAACACACTAAATAATACAGTATTGTACTTTTCCAATGGAACGATAGCTTATTCATGGCTTGAAGGGAATGTTCTTAATCAAGAATCATCTTCAAATCAATTATATAGTGCAAATGATGTAGTATTTTGGTTTAAAACTCCACCCTCAAATACATTCTTAGGACCAGATACTGGTAGCCCAACACACGCGACAATTTATTTAGGATTTGGGAGTACGACTAATGGGCTTATAGATGGTAATTTTACAGGAGAAGCACCATATCTAAGTAAAAATTATGCAGAATATGATAATGGAGCTAATGTATTTAAAATATATTTCAATGGAAATACCCCATTGTCTGATTTCACAGTAGGCTCAGGATTTACTATTTCTCAAGCAACAGGAGTTAAGTTAGGTTCTGACACAATAAACGCAATAAATATCGTTGGTTATTGTAGTTTTCCTTGCTTTTCTTTTGCATATAATAAAGGTATGTCCACACAATCTGCAACGCTTGATGCAGCTGTTATAAATAATTATGCGGGATCTAACCTTGCAAGTATAGATTTACAAAGTTGGTACACACAAGCAGGTGCTACTAACGCTGAAGGGGTACAATCAGGATGGTCTGGGAGCGCATTTGCATTAGCATATGATACTTCCGGAATGTATTCAAATGGAAATGATCAGCAAGGATCTGTTTCTACAGTACCTTATTTCTACTCAGTATACTTCCCAGGAATCTCTGGTACAGATTTTTCTGGTTATATATCACCAACACTTTACTCTGGTGGATATAATGGAGTACAAAATGTTAATCCACTTTCTGTATCAAATACATTATTTATAGGAGATGATTTTGGTAATACACAAAGTACACCAACAAATTCGTTTATAGAGTTTGCTAGAGTACGAATACCCCCACCAAACAATATACTACCCACTCCATCACAGTATACGCAACCAAACATGTCACAGATATATCCAATTTCACAGAGCATAACAGAAGGACAAAACACAACTATATCAGATAATGGTATTATTGGTGGATTATCACCATATACCTACCAATGGTATGTATCTAATATTAGTAGCCCAACACCAACAACTGCAAACGCACTTGAAGCAAACATACTTCTTGGAGTTGGAACATCTTTAGGAGAGGCACAATCAACAACTGCAAATTTTATAACTACAGCAAATACGTTAGCTGAAACATATTACTTTAAATTGTACGGAACAGACTCTTATCAAACAACAATTAATACTACAACAGCAACTATTGTTGTTTCAAAACCGCAAATACCAAGCAATGGTGGTGGAATCCATTTATATTCATTTTTACTATCAGATAACATATCTTCTAACTCTACCTCATCATCACCAATTTTTACAATCGGATCCGAAACCTATTACCAGAACCAATTACCTGCAACGTATGTGACAGTATCTCCTGAAATTTCACTTATATTTACATGTAATGTTTCTATAAAAAATTCAACATATAAATATGCAAATGATGTTTATGGATTGGGAGTCGATTATCCATGCAATAGCAGCATAAGTACATATACGCATAATATAAATGCATTATATTATAAAGTGTCACCACAAATCACTACAACAATAAGCACGACCACAACAATACCTCAAAATATCACTACAATAACAAGCACAATACAACCTGTTACAACAACTATACAAGAAACTACCACCACACCCACAACAACTACAATACCAACCACTACAAATAATCAAAGCAGCACAACACAGTCAAATACAACTGTAAAAAACTCCTTTGATGAGAGTAATCAGACTGGATTAAAAGTAAGTTCTGGGACAATAAATAGCGCACTTTCCGCAACAATTGCAGCAATCTCAAAACCAAGCGGCTATGGGGCAATTTTAATAATTATAATATTGTTTATCGTATTATTTTTATTATCTAAAAAGAGAAGAAAAAAGAATTATAAAAATATTAAATAACTAATGTTTTCAACGAGTTATATAATACATCAAAAAGTACATTAGAAGTTATATACTCTCTGCTACCCTCTTTAATGAATTCCCCACCATAGTCCAACTGTTTTCTGAATGCTCCTTTGATTCTTTTATTTTTATATTATCTTGTATTATTGTTAATTTAACTTTTCCATCCTGGCCGTCTAGTATATAACTAACAGTTGTATAATTTTCTTTTTTATCCTCAAGTCCAGACATACTGCTCCAGTAGGTGCATATAATCAATTTTTCAGCTACAATTTCTATTATTTGGCCTTTATCTTCATATTTTTTATCATTCCATATACCAGTCCATTTTATTTGACTTCCTTTTTTCCAATCAGTTGATACTTTAGTACCAAATAAATACTGTTTAACCAACTCGGGATCTGTTAATGTCTTCCAAACATTAACTATAGAAGCATTTATTATAATAGAAACTTTTGCACTATACACATTATCACAATTTACTTATTAATTTTATTATTAATAACGTTTCTTATTTTTACTCGCTCCCATGATGCAACAGTTCCAGATACAACAATAAAAACAGGATTTGGATTTATCTTCTTTATTGTCTTTATAGAATCAAATTTTTTAATATCCCTAAATTTTAATTTGTTTTTAAGTAATTCATACTCATATTTTAATTGACCATCTGTGACTTTTATTTTTTCATCGTTGATAAAAGTCATTTGTAATTTACTTTTGTCAAAAGAATAATTTCTTTTTAATGATTCTTCATATATGGTTAATAAATATGAGTTTATGCTTCCTATCGGGTCTTTTGCTTTCTTAAATCGCTCTAATTGTGGATGGTTTTTATACCCTTTTGTAATACCCATTAATACATTTCTAGCTAAAAGGGTTTCACGCCAAAGTGCTACAATCCCGATTGAATCTAAATATTTTGGATGTATACTCCATAATCTTATAAAATCGCCATATTTTTATTATTTGATTGTTAATTCAAATAGATATAATGCATGTTTCAAATAAAAATATATTAATTATCTTACTTTCCATTGTTTTATTATTCGTTTTACTTTTGTTTATATACAAATCAACAAACAATAGCCACATAATTTTTGGGGTTGCTGGATCCTCTCTCAATTACAGCGATTTAAATGTTTTAAAATCGACCAACATAAAATGGATGCGTTTTGATGTGAATCTGAATAATAAATCGGTAGAATATATAAAAAATCTTACCAATAATGGCTTTAATATACTTGGTATATTAGATTATCAAACATTAGGTTTAGAGCTAAATAGTAGTGGTTGTTTTAAAAATTGCAACTGGACGCTAAATAATTGGAATTTAACTATTGAAAAAACACTAAATGAATATCCTAATATACATGTTTGGGAAATTTGGAATGAACCACAATTTAGCGAGTTTCAGTCTGGATTTCTTGCAAATGGAGATCCTTATAACTATTTTTTAATGCTTAAATCAGCATATAAAATTATTAAGAAAAACGACCCAAATGATACAGTACTATGTCTTGGAGGGGATAATATATATGAAGGCACTTATACAGAGAATGATTATTTATGGGCAAAAGATCTTTGGAGTTATGGTGCATCAAACTACTGTGATGCTATATCACTTCATGCATACTCAGGATTTGAATATCTTTTAAATCAGACACCACCGAATTCCGCATATAATATGGCGTATATTTTCAATAATGAACTAAATTTGTATGAAAATTTAACCAAAAAGCCAATTTGGATAACAGAAACAGGTATACCATCAGCCATTAATAACAGCTATCCTAACTTTATTAACGCAACCCCACAACGGCAATTAGAGTTTTTAAATCAAACAATGCAACTATTTACATCTAAAAACTATATCAGAGCAATATTCTGGTTTGATTTAAAAGGAAGCGTAGATAAACCATATAATTTAGATTTTGGCCTATTTTATGCTAATATGACAAAAAAACCAGCATTTTATGCCTTTAATAACACGATAAATAAGTATTCTTAAAGATTTCGTTTTTGCAGTGATGATATTTAAATCACCCTAATAATAGTAACTAATAAAAGCCATTCTATAACGCTAATAAGTGTTAAATAGCTATAAAATAAGGCTAATATGGTGAATATATGGCAAAATTCTCATTCGAATGTAAGGATATAGGAGTACAGTGCAACGCAAAAGTGGACGCAGAAGATAAGAGGCAATTAATGCAAAAGATATCAGAGCATGCAAAATCCGCCCATAATATGCAAAACATAGATAAAGAGACAATGAAAAAGATAGAAAAGGCCATAAAGAAGGCATAAGTATATTTATTTATTTTTTCTTTTTTCTAATTTTTTATTATTTTAAACAATATAGATAATATTTTATATCTTTAAATAAGAACTATCCTTATTGATACTATGCCAGGAATGCCAGATGCTCTTAAAGGTAAAATGGAAAAGCAGGGATACCACTTTGTTGGAAAACATTCTGCTGTAAAAATATGTGAGTATACAGCCAATGGCCTTAGAGGTGGCATACTCTGTTATAAACATACATTTTATGGTATAAGAAGTTGGCAATGTGTGCAGTCAACGCCAGCCATAGGCTGTGATATTAGCTGTAAATTCTGTTGGAGAATAATTCCAGAAGAACTTGGTTTTGAATGGAATGAACTAAATGCAATTGATAAATGGGACGATCCGGAGTTTGTTATAGAAAACATGATAAAAGAGCAAAGAAGAATAGTTAGTGGATATAAAGCAATTGCGGATACGGATCTTAAAAAAAGGCGTTGGGATGAGGCAAATAAACCAATACATGTGGCAATGAGTCTTACTGGAGAACCAACATTTTATCCTAAAATGTCAAAATTAATAGAGGGATTCCATAGACGTGGCATAAGCACATTTCTTGTTACAAATGGAACACTATCTGAAGCTATTGAAAGTATGAATCCTTTACCCACACAGTTATATATTTCACTACAGGCACCAAATTATGATTCATATATTGAGGTAACAAGACCAAAAATAAAAAATACATGGGATAGATATCTAAAGTCATTAGAGTTACTCTCAACACTTAATACAAGAACTGTTTTGAGAATGACATTAGTAAAAGGATTAAACATGAAGGACCCTGAGGGTTATGCCAACCTCATAAAACTTGGAAACCCACAATATGTTGAAGTAAAGGGATTCTCTTATGTGGGTAGCGCACGGGAGGAGCAACGTGGCTTATCTATGAACAGTATACCACAACATGATGAGATACAGGAATTTGCTAAAAAAATCGCTGAACTTACAGGTTATATATTTACAGCAGAACATAAACCTAGTAGAGTTGTTCTTTTATGCAGAGATCAAAAAGCAAAAGACAATAGAATAATAGATTTTAGCCAAATAGGAAAAGAATATAGAGAGGTAAGTGTACCTAATAATGTATCTTGAACTCATTTGAGCATTTGTTGCATTTATAGATAACAAATCTTTTTGAGCTTGATATAACAACACTACAATTCTTTCCTGGTATAAAAATTATATTGCAAAATTTACATATTTTTATTTTATCAAGCGCGCTTTTCTTTATTTTATAATGAGATTTTATCTCTTTTGCATATTTCAGATATTTATGTGCATATTCCTCATTTTTTGTTATACCTTTACCATTAAGTATATCTAAAGCAAAATGTGATAATATTTCTATACGCTCTGTTGCAATCTCACGTATCTTTTTTTCGTTCTTCATAAAAACATTACTTTATTCCTAAATGCCCAAGAAGTTCTGGTAATGTTTCATCTAATTTTGAAGAATCTTTTATAGTGTATATATTTCCATCAGCCATTATATTGTTTTCTGATGGAATGCCTCTAAAAAGCATTACCAGTTTTCTTGTTTCTTCATCTTTTGGTAGGGATATTTTTTTGTCTTTTATAACATTTGCTCGTGCTGCTATTTTTATACCATTATTTATTGCTGCTATAAATTTACCACGTTTGTGAAATTCATTTATTATATCCAATAGAGGCCTAAATTCATAAATTTTATATTGATCTATACCTTTACCATCTAATAATAGTATACCATCATAATCAGATATTATTGCTTTTGATGTGTTTATGTCCAATTTACATACACCACCATGACTACCAACACATTCTTTATTTGAAAAACTAGATATTGAATAAGAAACGCGCCACTTATCAAAAAATTCCCGTATAATTTTAAGAGTCTCATCTTTATAGTCATTTGGTGGTATGAATATTAAGGCCTTCATAATAACACTAATATATTATTGTTAGTTATTAATTTAAAATACTCTGTTTATTTACGTTTTAATAATAGATGTACAGAACGCGCAGCGTTTGGCTTTTATTGGAATTTGAGAAAGGCATTCGGGACATTCTTTTGTTGTTGGTGATGATTGTGTTGGTTTTTTCATAGAATTTATCTTTGATACAGGTTTAACAATAAAAAAGAATATCACTACTACTATAGTAATAAAGCTTATTAATACATTTAAGAACAACCCTATAGAGAATACACTATTATTTACGGTATATGATATTTTAGAAAAATCAACGTTTCC
>JAJZDG010000018.1 GCA_021828705.1 Microcaldota archaeon
TATATTATATTTATGCGATTTGAGCATAACCACTGCTTTATTTATATCATTTAAGGAAATGTCCGCGTAATACCCTAAGCTACCCACCTCATTGGTCCTTATTGGCAATATTGGGCAGTCGCATTCCTTTGCAGCATTCATAAAAGTGCCATCACCACCTATCGCAATGCAAATATCTGGGTTTTTCTTAACGATATTAAAAGAATCTTCCAGCAGACGGATTTCTTTATAAGCTTTTTTTGATACTATTTTTATTCGCATAAGATCAACATATATTAAGATATAAATTTATTTACAATACTAGAGACCTCGTGAGCTTTTGAGTAATGAGGCGCATGCCCAGCGTTTTCTATAATATCAACATGCGATCCATTTATGCATTCTGAAATCATATGTGCATATTTACAATTAAGTATCTTATCTTCCCTGCCCCAGATTATCTCAACTTTCGAATTAATTTTTGAGAGTGCAGTACAATCCAATATATTTGATGGAATATCAGAATTTATTATACTACTTATAACATTCTCGGAATTGCTATTCATCAAGAGTACGCTGCCTAAAAGCGCGTCTTTATATGCCTTAAGTTCAGATTGGCTTTTATCAGAAAAAAATCCCGCAAAACCTGCCATATCCTCGAGTATTATACCGCTTAGATTATTTGACATTGCATTATATGCAGCAACCCATGCACCATAAGAATTACCCATCAAAAAATTAGATTTTGTATCGTACGTATCCCTTATACTCTTAATCACTTCTGAGACAATGTTAGACTGAATTATTATATCATATTTTATATTAGGCCTATCCGAATCCCCATGTCCCAACAGATCTATAGCGCATATGTGTATGTTCTCGTTTATGAGTGGTACCATTTTTGACCATACTGAATATGTAGCCCCAAGACCATGCAAAAGTAATAACAGCGGACCATCCTCAACGCTATTGTTTATCATATTTATATTTCCATAGGAGGTCTTTAATTTATCATTTTTGAAAAGATTGTATTCCATATTTATCCATTTGCCTCATTTTTTGACTTTTGTTGAATCAAAAAAGTGTATACCGCGACCCAGAGCGCTTTCTGCAGCCTCCATTATAGATTCGCTAAATGTAGGATGCGGATGAATCGTATCTGCGATATCCTCAAGCGTAGCTCCCATCTCAATAGCAAGTGCCGCCTCACTTATCATAGCATTCGCATCTCTTGAAACTATCTCCACTCCCTTTACTATTTTATCCTCGGTATATGCTATTTTAACAAACCCATTAGTACTATCAAGTGCAATTGCCCTGCCTAGAGCACTAAGTGGAAATTTTGTAGTCATTATTCCATCACCATCAAGCCTCCCAGCTATTGCTATCTCGGGATCAGAAAATATTACGGCAGGCACGACAATATTCTCATAGCTAGATGAGATGCCAGACGCAGCTTCACCTGCAACCACGCCCTGACGCATTGCCTTATGAGCAAGCATTGGCTCTCCAGCAACATCGCCTATTGCGTATATATTTTCATCGCTTGTGAGCATTGTTTTATCTGTAATTATAAATCCCTTATCATCCAACTTTATATGTGTATTAGAGAGCCCTAAACCACTTGTATATGGCGATAAACCTACTGCAACAACAAGTATGTCAGCCAATATATTTTCATTGCTATCAAGCTTTAAAATATTTGCATCAAAACTAAGAGGATTTGATTTTTTGTATATTTTTATATTTAAAGATTCCATTCTTTTCTTTACATACGCAACAGCTTCTGGGTCAAATCGCGAGAGTATATCAGAGCGTGCAATTATTGAGACGTTTGAACCTAATTTTGCATACATTATTCCGATCTCAACCGCAACATATCCCGCACCTATAATTGCCATATTTTTCGGTATGTAATCTAATAACAATGCTTTTTTGTAGTCTATTATTTTATCTGAATACTCAAACCCCTTTAATGATATTGGCTCTGAACCTGTTGCAATTATTGCTTTTTTAAAATCTATTTCAATCCCATCAGTTAACTGCAGTTTATTTGATGATAAAAATGTTGCTTCAGCACTAAATACATCAATATTATTTGATTTGCATAGAAACGCAACGCCCTGCTCCAACTTCTTTGAAACAAAAACGCGCCATTCATACATTTTTTTGGCGTCTATTGCAAGACCATTTACACTTATTCCAAATTTTGAAGACTCTTTTATACTATCATATATGTCAGATATGTGTATTAACGTCTTTGAGGGTATACATGCATAATTTAAACAGTGACCTCCCAATTTGTGCTTTTCTATTAAAGCAACGCTCTTACCAAGCTGTGCTGCGCGTATCGCAGCTATATAGCCCCCCACACCGCCTCCTATTATAGCAACGTCAACATTCTCAGGTATAGAACCCATAACCATATATACAACCTATTATTTTATTTTAAATCATCATCTTCATTATTTGTTTGCATTCTCCGCTCGGCGCACGTGCAGCCGCATTTGCAATGAACAGCGCAATTGCATCCATTTCTGCATCCGCAAATGCATCCACCGCCGCATTCGCACCCTTGACCTGCACCTTGATTAGCCATAAAAATCAATCTGAGAGCTCCAAAAATTCAGGATCTTCAATATACTCCTTTATAAGATTACCAAATCTCACAGCTTCTGCACCATCCACAACTCTATGATCGAATGTCAATGAGAAAGGCAGTTCTTTTCCTATAACTATCTGATTATCCTTAACCATTGGCACATCCTTTATAAGATGTATTCCAAGTATTGCCACATCCGGATAATTTATCATAGGTACAGATAGATATCCTCCACCTAAGCTACCTATATTAGTTATTGTAAACGTACTATCGCTCATCTCGTCTATACTTATAGTTTTATTGCGCACCTTTTCAGCAAGCTCCACTATCTCCTTTGCTATCTTTGTAATACTTTTTTTATCCGCATCCTTTATGACCGCAACGCGAAGTCCATCATCAGCCTCTACTGCAAGTCCTATGTTGTAGTAGCGTTTTAATATTATCTCCTGTTTCTCCTTATCATAACTGGAATTGAAGCGCTCATTCTCTTTTAAAGCATCTACTACTGCCTTTATTATAAATGGCAAAAATGTTAGCTTAACATTCTTCTTTGCAAATTTGGGCTTTTCCTTTTCCAATACTTTTGCAAGATATGTAGCGTCTATCTTATCCATATGCACCGCTCTAGGTATGGTCCATGAGAGCTCCATATTCTTTGCTATTGCCTTTCTCACCTGTGACATGGAAACACGCTCAATTCGATCCTTATGAGATTCCTCCTTAGCCTCAGAATATATAGGTACTGTATGGATTGGAGCACTGCTTCGCGCATGCGCCCTTACATCATTCTCCATGATCCTACCATTAGGCCCTGTACCTAAAACGGTATTCAAATCAATATTAAGTTCATGTGCCAATTTACGCACCGAAGGTGTTGCAAGCACTTCCTTTGTAAGTTCATTATGCTTTGGTTCTATAGTGGCAACTTTTGCAGGCACTGTTAATTTATTCTTCTGATCATCTCTTACACTTATATTTGATGCACCTAATTTTATAGCACCTTTTAACTCCTCTTCCGTTCCAAAATATGCAAGCATATCTCCAACCTTCACTGGACCCGGTTTTGAAATTATTTTTATCTTTCCAGATATTGGAGCGGGTATATTCACTACAGCCTTATCAGTCTCGATTTCTACAACTGGCTGATCCTCTTTTACATCATCATTATCTTTAACTAGCCATTTATGTATGTTACCCTCCGTTATTCCTTCTCCGACATCCACAAATTTTAATTCTTTCATCCCTACCACTATGCAGATAAGAGCTTATCTATAGCATCAGAAACCTTTCTCTCGTTTGGTATATAATATTTTTCATATCCAGGCATTGGATATGGAAGACTTGCTGAACCCACGCGCATTATAGGAGCGGATAGTTCGAACATTGCTTTTTCTGCTATGCGCGCGGCTATCTCAGCGCCTACCCCAAAACTAAGCGATGCTTCATGCACTATTAACACCTTTCCCGTTTTCTTTGCGCTCTCTAATATAGTTGTCTCATCTATAGGATTTATTGTACGCAAATCTATCACATCTGCAGATAAATTCTTCTTTTCGACAACACTATTTACTATTGGTACCATTGTGCCATATGTTATTATCGTTAGATTATCGCCCTTCTTTAAATAATTGGCTTTGCCAATAGGCACCTCATATGCACCCTCTGGTATCTCCTGCTTAAATAGTCTGTATAATTTTGTAGGCTCCAAAAATATAACAGGATCCTGCATTTTTAATGCCTTCATCATAAGACCCTTTGCATCATACGGATTTGATGGCTCAACTACAATAAGTCCACCTATGTGCGAGTAATAAGCCTCTGGGCTATCTGAATGATGCTCCAATGTTTTAACACCGCCACTGACCGGAGTTCTAACAACCATAGGCACATTCATTGTTGAACGTGTTCTGCTTCTAAATCTGGCAGCGTGATTTAATAGTTGACTAAAACCTAACAGCATAAAACCCGCAAATTGTATCTCTGGAACTGGCCTTAAACCAGATATTGCCATACCTATTGAAGTGCCTATTATGCTCGATTCTGCAAGTGGCGTATCTAAAACACGTTTTTCTCCAAATTTATCTAGTAGTCCATCTGTTACCCTAAACACGCCTCCGTCTTTTGCTATGTCCTCGCCTAGAAGCACTATCTTATCATCAGCCCTCATACTTAGTTCTAATGCATTATTCAATGCAGATACCATATTAACGTTCATAAAAACACCTACTGCCAGAAATTAGCGGCTACTGCGCTATCTTCCTCATCCTTCAATACCTCTGGCATAAAACTATATATATTCTCGAACATGCTTTTAGGATCAGCCTTAAATGTTTCGGCCTCCTCCACAGCCTTATCTATTTGAGCAAGCTGCTCCTCTGTTGTCTTTTTCTCTAAATCATCATTCCATAATCCTTTCTTTACAAGATATGCCCTAACCCTTTTTAATGGATCCTTCTCTGCCCACGCTTTCACTTCCGAATCAGAACGATATTTTGTAGGATCATCAGCAGTTGTATGCATGCTCATCCTATATGTCACACACTCTATTACAGTAGGCCCATTTTTCGAATTATCGATTGCGTCTTTCACCACTTTGTATACACCTATAACATCGTTGCCGTCCACCTGTATGCCCTTTATGCCCACCGCAACAGCTTTTTGTGCCAATGTTTCTGCTGCTGTCTGTTTATTTCTAGGTATCGATATTGCCCATTGATTATTCTCAATTATTGCTATAAACGGAAGCTTATTTACCCCTGCAAAGTTTATCGCTTCATAAAAATCGCCTTCGGATGTACCTCCATCTCCCACATAGGCAACTGCAACAACATCACGCCCTAAGTATTTTTGGGTGAATGCAACCCCTGCACCATGTGGCATCTGTGTTGCAACTGGCACTATTATTGGCAGCGCGTTTATACTTTTAGCAGTGGCATTACCCTCCTCATAACCCTTCCAATATAAAAAATAGCTTTTTATTGGAAGACCGCGCGCAAGATAAATGCCATGCTGCCTAAAGGCAGGAATAAGATAATCATCCTTGCGCATCGCAAATGCAACGCCTATTTGTGATGCCTCTTCTCCTAAAAGCGGCGCGAACGTATCTGCGCGCCCCTGCCTTTGCAAACTTAATGTTTTAGAATCTAAATTCCTTGCAAAAAGCATATACTTATACATCTCAACTATTTTATTATCATCAACATCTTTAGGCATCAAATTAGCATCTATATTACCATTTTCATCCATAACCTGTATGTAATCAATAGAACACTCAAAAACTTTTTTTTGCATAAGAACACACAATTCAATAACACAGGTAAATATTAAATGAATTTAGTTTTATTTCAGATCGTTTATATATTGCTTTATTGCCTTTATACCAATAACAGGTTTCCCACACATATTATTTTTACAGACATAAAGTGATAAATTTGAGTTAGTTGGCATATTTTTTATATAATCCGCGATATCATTTGTATACTTACTCTTTAAAAGTATTATTTTATTCGGAATAAAATTTTTATTAATACAGTTTATTACCTCATAAACATCATTATTTAAGGCATCGTTCTCTGCAGCTATTACAAATTCATAACTTTTGCCAAACTGATAAAATAGCACATTCATTAACACAGTATAATTTAACAAATTATTACCAGCACCAATTATAGATTCCAAGCCTAAATTTGCCATTTGCATATATTTTATATTTCCAGTTATCCTCGATATTTTTGCCAAATCATATATAGCAATTGAATTACCAGCAGGAGTTGCAATATCAGATAATATTTTTTCTTTCTTATTCTGTTCATTAAAATTTTTATTGAAATAAAAAACATTTTCCACTTTATCATAAAATTTTTCTACCATAATTTCAGATAGGTTTATTGCATATCTTAGATATTTTTCATCAATGGAAGATTCGTATAAATCAATAAATCCATTTATTGTAAACGCATAATCATCCAAAAATCCATCGATATATCCCTCACCGACGTACGCATGAAATAAATTTCCTTTATCATACATATTTTTTATTATGAAATCGGCATTGTGCCTTGCAATTGATAAATATTTTTTATTCAGCGTTGCTGCATATAATTTAGACATAAAAGATATGGCAAGTCCATTTAAATCTGATAGTATCTTATTATCGATTTTCAACGTTGAATTATTATTGCGCATGCTCCTTACCTTTACTATTGAGTCATTTAAAATTTTTACTATTTCAGTTATTTTAAGATTATAGCGCTCGGAAAGTTCTTTATGACTCATATTTTGGTATAATATATTCCCTTTTGGCAGCATATCATTTCTTTTAGTATAATTACCATCGCGCTCTACGCCAAATGCATCGGAAAATATTTCAAGCTCCTGCCCAAATAAAACAGAACATAATTGATCATATGTTATTGTATAATATTTTCCTTCAATTCCACCACTATCAGCATCAATTGCAGTATAAAAAGCGCCATAATCAGAAAGAAATTGATTTAACATGCATGATGCTATCTCCTCTGCCACATTTAAAAAAATTTGTTCTTTGGTAATTTGATAAGTTTCAATATATATCATACCAATTAACGCCTGATCGTAAAGCATTTTTTCAAAGTGTGGCAAATGCCAATCCCTTGCTGTTGAATATCGATGCACTCCAAAACCAATTTGATCATACGTACCACTAAATCGCAAATATAATAGTGTCTGCTTCACCATATTTAACGCATCATAATCATTAGAATAATCATAGTAGCGCAATAAAAAGCCAAGATAGTGTGGCATTGGAAATTTCATATTGTTACCGAATCCACCATAATCATAATCAAACATTTCTGAAAGATACCCGTATATTGTATCTAGAGTTTTTTTGTTTATATTTTCTGATTTTTTCGTATTTAAAGACAAATCCGCGGATATACGCTCTGAGAGCATATACGCATCATTCTCAAGTTTATTTGGACTTTTAACCCATTCATCAGAAAGCTCTTTAATATATGACAGCATCCCAACAGATTGGAAATTGCTCAATTTTGGCATATACGTAGTAATTAAAAGTGGGCTAAGATTTGGAAGCAATATGATTGTAAGCGGCCAGCCACCATGTCCGTTAAGTTTCTGGCATAAGGACATGTAATAATTATTTATATCAGGACGCTCCTCCTTGTCTATTTTTATAGATATAAAATATTTATTCAATATATTTGCAACTTCATCATCCTTAAAGGATTCTTTTTGCATTACATGGCACCAATGACACGTAGAATAGCCTATAGAAATAAATATTAGTTTATTCTCTTTTTTTGCTTCGAGTAATGTTTGGCTTGACCATTCCCCCCAGTTCACAGGATCATTAGCATGCTCTAGTAAATATGGACTTTTTGATTTATAGAGCATATTTTTATTTGGCAATGATTCACCAATAAATTTTAATAGTATTTAAAATTCTTTTGTTTAAGTCAAATGTCCTAATAAGATGATTATTTGTATCTGCAATATATAATATTTCCTTATATATTTTAACATCGGATGGCTCATAAAGACCAAGCGTATCACAATTCTTATCCTCAAATCTGCACTGCGACTCGGAGTCTTTTTTTATTAGAGTTGTAATATTTTTTGTAGAGAGATCTATCAAACGTATAGAATTATTATATGTATCTGCCACATAGATTTTATCTTTTGCTTTTGTTATCCCAAGCGGATGCTGAAGCCTGCCTACATTAAATTTACCATCATTATCGCCATATATGAAAAGCCCTGCACCTATTATTGTACTTATAAAATTTTTGGATATATTTATTGAACGCACAGATGAGGTCTCACTATCTACAACATATATGTAATCGTTATCGTAAAATAATCCGCTAGGCTGAGCCATCAAGGCTTTTTCTAATTCTCCGTCCACTATGTTTTCATATCCTGCCCCAGCAAAAGGCATTATAGTCTCATCATCAAAATCATAACGCCATATTTGATTTAAGCCGGCCATTGCGATATATAGAAATTTACCATTTATTGATAAATCCCAAGGGGATAATAATGATGTCTCTTTTGCTATATATTTATTATTAAAGCTCATATGAACGCCTCGCTCTCCGTCACCTGCGATTGTGATAATGCGCCTATTTCTCATATCTGCTGCTCTTATGGAATGATTACCCGTATCAGCTATATACAAAATATTTTTTCTAAAAAATACACCTTGAGGTTTTAAAAGTCGTGAATTATCAAAATTGCCATCTAAAAATCCACCATACCCACACCCTATTGTATCCATAACGCGATTATCACTGCGATCTAAAATAAGCACCCTATTGTTTGAAGTATCACTAATGGCAATAAGTTTCCCATTTTCAGATATAGCTATTTTTCCAGGGTACCTTAATTGATTTTTCTCTTCATCATCGCTTTTATATTGAAGATATATATCAGCACGTTTTTTTGAAAGAAGTTTTTCATTTGTATACCTATCTAAAAGATCATCTATTATTTCAGATAAAGATTCATTTGAAATTTCTCCAGCAGCCTTATGTAGTATTGTGCCATCTGGCCCTAAGAAAACAAGCGTAGGCCAAGCATGTATACCATATTCCTTCCATAAATGCATGTTTTCATCAACTATCACAGGATGCACAATGCCATATCTATTTATTGCATCCGCAATATTTGATGGATTTTTTTCATTAGCATACTTTGCCGAATGAATGCCTATTATAACAACAGGTTTGTTCTTATAACGCTCATCCACATAATTTAGTGTTTGAGCCATATGAACACAATTTATACAGCAATACGTCCAAAAATCTAATATAACAATCTGCCCTTTAAGCATACCTATATCTATTTGTTTTTTAGTATTTAGCCATTTAAAGGACTTTGGAAATTCTCTTATTTTTTTATCCATAAAGGTAGGTTTATCTAACATCATAAAACTATAGATACTAAACTTAATATAAATGTGTAATTCTTAGAATATATGAAAAGCGCAATCAAACAAAACTGATATATTTAACACATTCAATTTATATTAGACAGGTAAGTTAATGCAATTAATATTTATTTTTATATTTTTAATTTCTACATTTCTTAGTCTACTTTCAATATCTTATTATATTTTCAATCTTAGCACGAAAAAAAAGGCGCATGTGATTAGTAAGAATAAACGTAATATAAATGAAATAACAGCAGTAGTGCCCATATATATGGAACATCCAAAAATATTTGAACGAACTATTTGCTCTTTGTATAATTCACATATAAAATTTATAGTTGTAGGAGATAACGCGTTACACCCGTATGATACTATAACAAAAAAATATGGTGGGTTATTTATATATAAAAATAAACATTGTGGAAAACGCAATGCACTGGCAAATGGAGCTGCAATGGTGACATCCAAATATATTCTTTTCGTCGATAGTGATACTATACTTTGTAAGAATACGGCTAAACGAATGCTCAACACATTTAAAGATGGTATAGGTGGGGTAGGTGCACAAATAAAAATGCGTATTTATAATAATAAAAATATACCGTACGCACTAGAATTTTTCCAACGACTTAAAGAGTTTGGTTTTTCTAAAATTGAGAGCCTTGGTATGCCAATGGTACTA
>JAJZDG010000019.1 GCA_021828705.1 Microcaldota archaeon
ATATTAATATTATATATTGGTGAAAAAATGGCAGTTGTAGATCCTTTAGTGGTTATTGCTGCTGCAATAGTTATTGCAAGCGGTTTAATAGCTACAGGTATAGTCCAGCAGGCGATAGGTGCTGTTGGAATGGGCGTAATAGCGGAGAAACCGGAAAAATTCGGGCAGGTGTTATTCTTCTTTGTAATACCTGAAACATTATGGATCATTGGATTTGTCTTGGGGCTTATAATACTATTGCAGATACTCTAATCTATTAAGGGTGTATCTTTCAATGGGACTTGATGAGCTTGTTAAGCAAATAAAGGATGAGACTGACGCTAAGGTAGCAGAGCTTTTGGATAAGGCAAAAAAGCAATCGCAGGAAGAGAGCATCAAGGCTGAGGAGCATGCAGTAAAAATAATGCAGCACTACAAGCAGAAGGGTAAATTGGATGCGGAGCAGATACTTGCACGAGAGCACTCTATTAGCATTATAGAATCTAAACTTATATTGCAGCGCGCTATAGATGATAAAATATCAGAGTCTTATATGTTTTTGAATAACAATATGGATAGATTTATCAAAAGTAAAAGGTACGCGGCGCTTCTTGATAAGCTTGTTTTAATGGCAAAATTAGAACTTGGAGATAAATGTGTAATAGAGGCAAGAAAAGAGGATATAAAGCTCATAGTAAATGCGAAGGCAAAAGCGAATAATGATATACGCAGCGGCATAATGGCATACTCTGAGGATGGAAAGCGATATATAAATTATTCGCTTGATGCCATTATCACAGGCATAAAAGAGCAGCTATCGAAGCGTTTCTCTGAGCATATAAAGTGAGCATATGGATGCGACATATGCGGGTTCGTATGGCAAACTACGGGCGCTAAAGACTGATTTTTTAAATGATGCACAAATTCAACAGCTGCTGCAAAAGGATACTAATGATTTTATTACCTATCTTAGCGATACAAAATATAGAACTGAGATAGATCTATTTAGCGGAAAATACATAACGCCAGATCTTCAAGAGGCTGTCATAAATATGCACATGATGAATAACATAAAGCATGCTCTATCAATGATGCCTCTAAGCGCAAAGGACTTTATGAATGCGTACACTGCAAGATGGGATATTGAGAACATAAAGGTATTGCTCTCATCAAAAATTTTGGGATACGAGCTCAAAGAGGCAGAATCATTTCTTGTGTTAGGAGATAAGCCAATAGGCGCGATCGTGAGCAAGATAACAAAGGAGGACTATATAAACATGTTTGCAAAGCCGGATGTTGAGGAGATAGTAAATTATCTGGTGAAATACAAATATGGCTCAATATTACTTGAGCATATAGATGAGATAAAAAATAAGGGTGAATTGTCAAAAGTGATATTGGCCCTAGATTCCTATTACTATTCAAATATGTTAAATATGCTGCGTTTTTTTAACAGCAACAAGGGTTTTAGGTTTTATACCGGTACAAAATGGGTAATTGAGCGCTTCATACGCGAGAGCATAGATGTGAAGAATATTATGGCGATAATAAAAGCAAAGGTGCTCGATTATTCTTTTGACGACATAAAGGAAAATTTGATACCAAATGGAAAGATATCACTCTCAAAATTATCAGATATGTCAAAAAAGAATATTGAGGATATGGCGCAGGATATGCCATTTAAGATAGATAATGCATTTGAGCACTACAAGAAGGATCCGCTTATGGCATATTTTGAGGCATCATTAAAGCATGCTCTGTATAAAAAGCATATTGAAGCATTAAACACAATACCGATTTCACTTCATACTATTCTCTCATTTATGCTGCAGTCGGAGATGGAGCGTGACATATTGCGTGCCACATGGTATACAAAATACTATGACATAAATAGGGAGCGTGCACAGAACGCTATGATAATGAAATTTTGATTTCAAAAAGTCCCAGATATACCTAGATTAATACTCTTCATAAGGTAATTTTAGGCGAATAGTATGGGTATTTATAATTTTAATCATTAATAAGAGCAGGCAGCAGCGCGACCATGGTGTTTTATAATGGATTATGAGAATATTGCAGTGATAGGCGAGCGCGAACTGGTACTTGGTTTTAAATTAATTGGCGTTAGTGATATATTCATAAAGAGCGGGGTTGAGGCCGTGGATACGATAAACAAATTAATAGAGAGCAGATCCTATGGTCTTCTGCTCGTTTCAGAGAGCATAAGAAAAAGCATTGATATAAATACGGCCAGAAGACTTGAGTATTCATTAAAGCCGCTTATAATATTTATACCAATAAAAGGCGCGGGTATCGAGAGTGAGACAGTAGAGGCTCTTGCAAAGCGCGTATTGGGTGTTGACATAAAAGGATTAAAGGGAGGCGCATAGAATGGATGGTTTTATATATAGAATTTCCGGACCTGTTGTAATAGCAAAGGGGTTAGAGGACCCAAAGATGTATGATGTTGTAAAAGTGGGAAAGCTACAGTTAATTGGCGAGATAATAAAGATAAATGGCAGTGATGCAATAATACAGGTATACGAGGATACCTCTGGACTAAGACCTGGTGAGTCTGTAATAAATACAGACAGGCAGTTATCTGTGATGCTAGCGCCTGGACTTTTAGGCTCTATTTTTGATGGTATACAAAGGCCTTTAGATAAGATAAAAATTCAAAGCGGAGACTTTATTTCAAGGGGTATAAATGTAGATTCTATTGATGTGGAGAAGAAATGGCATTTTGTTCCTACAATAGAGAATGGGACGGAAGTTAGTATGGGCATGATAATTGGCACTGTACAGGAGACAAGCCTGATAACACATAAGGTGATGGTGCCAAAGGGGATATCTGGAAAGATAGATGGTTTAAAGGAGGGTGATTATACAATAGTTGAGAATGTAGCAACTATTAAAAATGGCAATAAAAAAGTGCCAATTCAAATGTTGCAGTACTGGCCGGTGCGCATTGCAAGACCTGTTAAGGGCAAGCAGCCTCCTGAGATACCGCTAATAACAGGGCAACGCGTTATAGATACATTATTTCCAATTTCGAAGGGAGGTACAGCTGCAGTTCCCGGGCCGTTTGGTTCTGGAAAAACTGTAATACAGCACCAGCTTGCAAAGTGGAGCGATAGCGAAATTGTAGTGTATGTTGGTTGCGGTGAGCGCGGCAATGAGATGACTGAAATATTATCGACCTTTCCGGAATTAAAGGATCCAAAGACTAAAAAGCCGATAATGGAGCGTACAATATTAATTGCAAATACATCAAATATGCCTGTTGCCGCACGTGAGGCCAGTATATATACTGGTATAACAATAGCAGAGTACTATAGGGATATGGGATATAGCGTAGCGCTCATGGCTGATAGCACATCAAGGTGGGCTGAGGCGCTTAGAGAAATATCTGGCAGATTAGAGGAGATGCCTGGAGAGGAAGGATATCCTGCATATTTGGGCAGAAAGGTGGCAGAATTTTATGAGCGTGCAGGGCTTGTAATATTGCTTAATGGGCTTGTAGGATCTATAACTGCAATTGGTGCGGTATCACCCCCTGGTGGGGATATATCAGAACCTGTATCGCAGAATACGCTTCGCGTTACAAGAGTATTCTGGGCACTTGATGCATCGCTTGCAAACAGAAGGCATTTTCCGTCAATAAATTGGCTTAACAGCTACTCGTTATATAATGATGATCTTTCAAAATGGTATGCTAAAAATATAGGGGAGGATTGGACAAAATTAAAGTCGCTGGCGATGGAGATATTGCAGCAGGAGGCTGAGATAAATGAGGTCGTGCAGCTAGTAGGCTATGATGCGCTTCCGGAAAAAGAGAAGGAGATATTAGATATTGCAAAGAGCATACGCGAGGATTATTTGCAGCAGAGCGCATTTGACGATGTTGATACATTCTCTTCGATAAGAAAGCAGTATCTTATGTTGAAAGCGATAATATTGCTTCATGATATGGAGCGTTCTGTTATAGAGAAGGGTGTTGTAGTCGAACAGATGCAGAAAATAGCTGCAAAATCAATGGTTGCAAAGATGAAATTCGTCAAAGAATCTGATATAGAATCATATTTCAACGACGTTAAAAAATCTATATTAGATATAGAAAAATTAGAGATAATAAAAGCGTGATATTATGGGAGATGTATATTATAAAACGATAAATCAAATAACAAATGTGCTTCTTTTTGTGGAGGGTGTAAAGAATGCGGCATATGGCGAGCTTGTTGAAGTTATAACACCAAATAATGAGCGTGTCACTGGACAGGTACTTGATAGTAGAGATGGGCTTGCGATAGTACAATCCTTTGGTGAGACGCGCGGTATGAACATAAAAGGTACAAGTGCTCGCTTTTTAGGGACAACGGCCCAGCTTGCTGTGAGCACTGATATGCTTGGAAGGGTATTTAACGGCGTGGGAAATCCACGTGATAATGGAAATCCTATATACAGCGAAGAGAAGCTTGACATAAATGGCGGCACTATAAATCCATATTCGAGAGAGGAGCCATCCGAATTCATACAGACGGGCATATCCACAATAGACTGCATGAATACGCTTGTTAGAGGGCAGAAGCTTCCAATATTTTCAAGTTCAGGTCTTCCGCATAATAAAATAGCTGCGCAGATTGCAAGACAGGCCCGCATACTAAATTCAAATGAGGATTTTGCGGTGGTCTTTGGTGGTATAGGAATAAATAGCGAGGAGGCAAATTTCTTTAGAACTGAATTTGAAAATACTGGGGCGCTGGAGCGGTCTGTCATATTTTTAAATTTATCATCAGAGCCATCTATGGAGCGCATAATACTTCCAAGACTTGCGCTTACGACTGCGGAGTATCTTGCATATGAGGAGGATATGCATGTTCTTGTTATATTAACAGATATGACAAATTATGCAGAGGCGCTTCGTGAGATATCCGCCGCAAGAGAAGAAGTTCCTGGTAGAAGAGGATATCCTGGATATACATATACAGATTTATCAACTATATATGAGCGCGCAGGAAAGATAAAGAATAGAAAAGGTTCAATTACACAGCTTCCAATTCTTACAATGCCTGGAGATGATATAACGCATCCTATACCAGATCTTACTGGATATATAACGGAGGGGCAGATTGTGCTTAGCAGGGAATTATATCGTAAGAATATATATCCGAATATAGATGTGCTTCCATCTCTCTCTAGATTGATGAACCAGGGTATAGGCAAGAATAAGACGCGCGAGGATCATAGGGGCGTTGCTGATCAGCTATTTGCCTCATATGCAAATGGAAAGGATTTAAGGAGCCTAACTGAAATTGTCGGTGAGGAAGCGCTTAGTGCAAGCGATAGGAAGTATCTAAAATTTGCTGACCAGTTTGAGAAACAGTTTGTCACACAAGATTATAGAGAGGATAGAAGCATAGAAGAGACATTGGACCTTAGCTGGGAATTGTTGTCAAACATAGAGGTCAATGAGGCAAAGAGAATCAAGGATGAATATATCAAAAAGTATGGCAAATGGGATACTAATGGCAGTAAATGATGTTAAAATAACAAGATTGGAGTTAATACGCACAAAATCACGTATAAAGGTTGCCTCCAAAGGGCTATCATTATTGAAGATGAAACGCAGTAGATTGATACTCGAATTCTTTGAGCTTGCAAAGCAGATACAGTTAATGAACCAGAATGTTGTTGAATATGTATCAAAGGCTATGGATACATCAAAGATCGCGGAGGCTCAGGCGGGAAGGCTTAATTTTGAGCGTATTGCTGCAAGAAAGCGAAATGAGCAGATTAGCGTTAATGTATCTAATGTTATGGGTGTTAAGATACCGAATCTTAACATGAAGTCTAACGGCAATAAATCATTAAAGTACGAGCTCATATCAGTTTCAGCATCAATTGAGGATGTGCGAAAAAATTATACGGTGCTATTAACATTATTAATAGAGATAGCCGAGAAGCAGAATTCGCTTAAGCGATTGCTTCATGAAATAGAGAAATTAAATCGCCGTTCAAATGCTATAGAAAATATAGTAGTGCCAAAAATGCAGCAGCGCTCCAAATACATAAAGCAGAGGCTTGAGGACATAGAGCGCGATCAGATAATATCGCTCAAAGTGATAAAGAGGAAGATTGGAAATGCCAATGGACAAGCAAATTAAGTTTTTTTACATAACGACAATGATAAAGATATTAAACATAGCAATTATTGCAATAGCGCTGTTATTGTTATATTATTTTAAGTATATATGATATTTATTGGTGATAATATTGACCCATGATATAGAAACATTAAAACATATAAAGCATCAGGAGGTTTTGCAGGAGAAGCGTATAAAAGAGGCAGAGGAGGAGGCACTGCGCATTTTAGAGAATGCGAGGCGCGAATCAGTAGAAATAATCGAGAATGCGGAGCGCGAGGGTAAATCTCTATATAACGATTACATTTCAAAAGCTCATGCACAGGCAAAGCTTGAACGTGAAGAATATGTTGAAAAGGGCAAGAGTACGGTGGAAACTCTAAAGGATGTGGACGAGAATGATGTTCTATCGATATTTGATGAATTAATATCTGAGAAGTTTGGTGTATGATTTGTTGATAGCAGAGCGCATGCAAAAAGTGCTTATAATAATACCAAAATCTAGCAGCGCTCATGTACTATCAAATTTGCATGAGCTTGGCGCAATGCAAATAGATGAATTGGATCCAAATAAATTTAATGTATCCATATCTGAACTAAACGAGAATTATAAACGAATTTCAGAATATGCGCAGCGTTTTAGGTCTCTTGAAAAACAATTATTGCCATTAGGCGAGCATTCAAAAATACAGTTTAATAATATGGATGAGCTCATAAATATGGCGGATAAAATAGAGATAGATAGTCATGTTGTGCTCATAAAAAAACAGATTGAAAAAATACACGCCGAAGTAAAGCAGATACACTACAACATAGGCATTTTAGAAAAAATATATCAATTCCAAGAGGATTTGCATATATTAAATAGCAAATTTATAGTGTCATTTATCGTTTCTGGAAGTGCCTCAGATTCTTTTATATTATCATTAAAGAATAAAATACATAATATCAGTCATATATCCTTTCCAAACACTGGCGCATCGATAATAAGCATACCGAGGGCAAATGAGCATGATTTTGGCAGCATCTCCTCAAAGTTCAATGTATCAATAGACATAATACCGATGTTAATGGGCAAGCCCAAAGCGGTTTTGGAGCGTCAGAGAGCGGATCTTAATATATTAAAAGAGAGAGAGGAGTCATTAGACGTTGAACTTAAATTTATATCTGAGAAGAATTATAATTTAGTCTCTGCAATACGCGAGCAGCTCGACATAGAGATGGAGAAATTGGATGTCGTTGCAAAATTAGGCTCTACAAAATATACAGATATGATAGAGGGGTGGGTGCCAATTGCCAATATAAGAAAATTAGAGCTCTTATTAAAGGATAGCACTAAAAATCATTTCATAATGGAGAAGTTTAAAACTACCGAGATAGCCCCTACAAAGATGTCAAATCCTATAAAGTTAAAATTTTTTGAATTCTTTGTACGCTTCTATTCCCTTCCAAGAAGCGATGAGATGGATCCGACTCTGATGTTTGCTTTGCTATTTCCCTTATTTTTTGGTTTTATGGTCGGCGATGTGGGATATGGATTAATAATGCTGGCAGGCGCATTCTGGCTTATTGAGCGACTTAAGAATCCAAAAGAGAAGAGTAGGATACCAAAGCAGATAACCAATTTTGTACATACAATAATAAGCGATAATGGGCTTATGATGTTATCAAAATCCATAATACCAGGGGCCATAATCGCTATTATATTTGGCATAGCATTCAATGAGTATTTTGGCTTTCAATTAAGCTATACCCCTCTGCTTAATGTTGAATTGGGACTTCCGACGCTTCTTGTTATATCTGGATGGATAGGCGTTCTTGTGGTGTCAGCAGGATTTATATTAGGTGCAATCAACAACATAATGGTGGGGCATAAAACTCATGCTATAGGAAAGATCGGCTGGCTTTTAGGGGCATGGGGCATTGTGATATTTGGCCTTGATATAATACATCAATCGCCTCTTGGCATATCAAACCCTATAGCAATATTATCATATGTGTTGCTAATAGTCGGAGTTGGTATCGTTGCATTTACAGAAAAATTAAGCGCTTTAATGGAGCTGCCATCGCTTATAAGCCATATGCTCTCGTATATGAGGCTTGTGGGTATATTGTTAGCATCAGTAATATTAGCACAGGTGATAGATTTTATATTTGTGCACTCTTTAGGCCAATCTATATTCATAGGTATAATAGGCGTTGTTATACTAATACTAGGTCAGCTATTTAATATCGCAATAGCCTTATTTGAGCCGGGAATACAGAGCGCAAGGCTTTTGTATGTCGAGTTCTTCTCTAAATTTTTCAGTGGCAATGGAAAAGAATATGTTCCATTCAAAAGCAGAAGGGAGAGGACTCTTAGCACATTTAATGGCGAAAAATTAAATGTTGATAATACTACAACGCAAAAAGCTCCTATATAAAATATTTATTATATCTAAAGTATAAGATCCAGTATAAGATTTAAGCGAGAATCCATTTGTGGAAGTATATTTATATTTATAAAGACTAGTTTTAATTGGTGTTTTTATTACATCAAAGCAAAAATTAAAAGAGGGCAAATCGGAAGAATTTGATCGATTAATAGAAAGAGTAAATACTGAAGATATACAAAAAGTTGTTGCAATACTAGAAAGAAATGGCAGGGATCTTTTATTATACTGCATAAAAACTCCAGAAAAATTAAAGATTAAAGGTGTAGACGGCTTTATATTAGCTGACACAGTTGCTAGTTATGGCACGACAGATACAGTTAAACTGCTTTTAGATGCGGCAAAACAAAATGATATAATTAAAAAAATAATAACAGAATCTCATAAATTAGACGACGGCATTGAAGTGGAAACATTTGCGTTAGCACTTGCAACGTTAAGAGATAGAAAAGAAGATGATACCCCTTACTTGGAACTAGCAGAATAATACAATTATAACATTGGCAACATGTTGTAATTTTTGCAAACAAAAAAGAGAGAAACTTTAAGAAGAACTATTTATCTAATTATAATGTCTGCAATTTTTGGAAGATGTGTATAAATGTTATACTACCTTTTGCACAAGGTTTGCGACCAGCGTTTTCGGGAATCCACTTTGCAAATCTGTATAGTTCATGACAATATATCCTGTATATAATGTGCCAACGGGCCCATTAAATGGCACATTGTTGACGTAGCATTGCATATTAAATGTGGCGTTATTGCCTATTTGCAGCGTTATTGGCGGAGATACTATATTCATATGGCTATAATTTTTTGTGCTACTGCATCCTATTGTAGTTATCTGTATGCTTGATGGTGTTGCCTGCCCTAAGTTAAGATAAACTATTCCATTAGGGTATAAAAATGCCTGTATGCAGTTAAAATCGGCTGGCACAACACATTCGGATCCAACAAATGCTGACGGGTTGAATAATCCAAGATATAATATAACTGCAATTACTACTGCTATTATAAGAAGCGCCCAGCTATAAGTCATTAAATATTCAACAGCTCCTTGTAATTTAATTCCCATAAAAATACCTATAATGTTGCGACAATGCCGTCAATTACTCCATTGACTCCTATGCCACCAGTAGATCTTACGACTATTCTATGACTAAGCACCGCCCTTGCTAATGATTTTATATCATTTATTGTAACTTCGCTTCTTCCATTTATAAGCGCTTTTGCTTTTCCGCAGCGCATAAAGCTAATATCAGCCCTAGGACTGCCACCCATTACCACATGTATATCTGTTCGCGTTGCTCTGACGAGTTTTGTTATATATTTGACTACATCATCACTCATGCTTATTCCATTAACCTGCGATTGCATGTCTAATATGTCGTTTACGGATATCACTTTTTTTACTGTAAGGCGCTCCTCTCTCTCTTTAATTCTAAGAATCTCAGATTCGGCATCCTCTCCTGGATAATTAACTGTTATCTTCATT
>JAJZDG010000020.1 GCA_021828705.1 Microcaldota archaeon
GAGGTATAAAATCAGTAAGCTTTGCAGGAACAAAGGATAGATCGTCGATTTCAACGCAAATGTGTGCTATATATGGCATTAAATCAGAACAGCTCAGTTCAATGCACATAAAAGACATAAAAATAAATGGACACTGGCAAAGTGATACTCCAATAAAATTGGGTAGTCTGCTTGGCAATCATTTTATAATATCAATTTCAAATTCGCAGAGTGGGGATATTAATAAAATAAATATAATAGAAAAAGAGCTTAATGGACTGTTTCCAAATTTTTTCGGGTCGCAGCGATTTGGTAATAGAAACAATAATGTTGATGTTGGGATAAATATAATGTTAGGCAATTTTGAAGAGGCTGCGATGCATTTTCTTACAGACACATCAAACGAGACAAATACTGAGGCAATAGAGGCAAGAATAAGGCTTAAAGAGGAGAAGGATTATAAGAGCGCTTTGAACTACTTTCCTAAATATCTAAAATACGAAAGAATGATGATTGAATACCTTTCAATGTATCCAACGGATTATGCAAATGCGTTAAGAAAAATACCAAGGCAGATATCACTAATGTTCGTCCATTCTGTGCAATCGCACATATTCAACCTTGAAATATATAAGCGCATATCTGAAGGGCGAATATTATCGGAAAATGATGACTTGATGTGTGGTATAAACAAATATGGATTTCCTGATTTATCTAAAGAGGGTAATAATTTTATAGTGGGGTCGCTTGTAGGCCATGATTCTATAAAAATAAATGAACATGAAAAATCAATAATGGAAACGCTCGGCATATCTATAGAAGATTTTAAAATAAAGCGCATGCCAGAATTAAACTGTAAAGGAAAGCACCGCGTCCTTTTTGCACCTTATAAAGATTTCAACGTAGATATAATTAATGAATCTTTGCAGCTTGAGTTCTCATTACCATCGGGTGTATATGCAACATCTATGCTTAATGAATTTCTGGAGAATTCAAATATTGAACAGACTCTATAGTAATTAAATAACTTTTTATAATTATACTATTGTGCTTATATGGTGTTAAACAATATTCCATTAAATAATATAATCAGTAAATTTCACGAGTCATTACAGTCTTTTTCTAATAGCTTACAAAATGTAATAAATATAAATAAGTCTACCGCATCGGTTGATGAGATAAACATTATAAGAGATCATTTAAAGGCACGCCTTTTAAAAGGAGATGAGGAGGCTGAAAATAAAAAATTGATAAAATTGCTTGAACTATTATCTAAGGATCAGGCTGTTTTAAATTTGATAAAGGAGGAGTCTGATGAATGGATAGAGATGCTAAATGCAATAGAGCAGCATGTCAAAAGTAGGGACAAGACATTAAATAGTGATGATCTGAAAAAAATAATAAGGCTCTCTTCAGATATAAAATCAATTGCCAGAAAATAATTATTTATTCATCATGTTAAATCGTTTGTAAAAATCCTCCTTGATTATACTTGAAAGGTCATTTGTGCCTCCTTGGCTAATTTCATATTTATCATTATTTAGACCATTAATTACAATTCTAGCAAATTCTTCAGACGACATGCCAAATGGTGGTCTCTCTAAACTGACTTTGCCATCTTTTAGTTCCGTATCATAGATATATGGCGGCATAACCTCAAACACTTTAATATTGGTGTTGCGCAATTGATGTCTTAGAGATATTGAGAAGGAATGTAATGCCGCTTTTGTTGCACAATAAATTGGGAAGTTTGATAAAGGCACAAACGCTAGTCCGGAGGAGACATTTATTATGCTTGGGTTAGTGCTTTTTAGCAGTAGCGGCATAAACGTTGATATCATATGTATCTGTGCCTTGAAGTTTATGTCAATTTCAATATCACTATCTTCAAATTCATTATTGCCCAAAGTAAAATCTATCGGTTTTTGAACCCCAGCGTTATTTATTAGAATGTCAAGTCCACCAAAGGTATTCGATATATACTTTAGAAGTTCATCTCGTTCAGTTTTTGAGGTTATATCACATTTTTTGATGTTAATTTTAGGCAGAATATTTTTAGCCTCAATTAATTTATCCTCCCGTCTTCCACATATAATTACTTTATTATTTTCACACAATGTTTTTGTAAGCGCAAATCCTATACCTGTTGCCCCTCCAGTTATTAGTATAACATTATTATTAATTTTCATGTTAATCAATATGTTAATGTGCTAAAAATATATTAAAGTGATTAAATAAGCAGAATAGATCCAAAAAAAGCATTGTTTAAACGTAGTAAAGAGATAGGCTATGGTGTGGTAAAAGGATATGATTTTGATGGTCCATTCGATATTAAAAAGTTTTTTGATGCTTATGGAGAAACAGGGTTTCAGGCTACCAATCTAAATAAAGCTATAATGCTCACTAAAGAGATGCGCAAATCAAAATCTACAATTTTTTTGGGATTCACTTCAAATATAACAACTAGTGGGTTGCGGGATATAATAACATATTTGGTTAAAAATAAGCTTGTTCATTTTATTGTAACAACAACTGGCGGAATTGAAGAGGATATAATAAAAACTCATGGCCCATTTTTGCATGGTTCGTTTGATGCGGATGGTGCCTATCTTAGAAAAAATGGGGTAAATAGGTCGGGAAACATATTTGTCCCAAATGAGCGCTACATATGGTTTGAGAGTTTTATGAAGAAATTTCTTAGCTCCTTGTATACTGATAAGAGATATAAAAAAGGCTTAGATAGTGTTCTGTTTGTAAAAGAGCTTGGCGCATCTATGGAAGGCATTAAAAATCATGAGGATAGCTTTACTTATTGGGCATATAAAAACAATATACCTATAATATGCACACCACTGGCGGATGGTGCAATAGGTGACCATATATACTTTTTCAAAAAAGAGCATCATGACTTTAATATAGATTTATCCAAAGAGGTTGAGCTTTTATATGATACTGTATTAAACGCTGAAAGTACAGGAGCAATATTAATTGGTGGCTCTGTACCAAAGCATCATATAATGAATGCACTTATGCTTCGTGATGGTGCTGATTATACTGTATATATAAATACAGGGTTTGAGCATGAGGGTAGCAATGCTGGAGCAAATATTGAGGAGGCAAAGAGCTGGGGAAAAGCGGCACTAGATAAAAATAATGTAAAGGTGTGGGGGGAGGCAACCATCATATTCCCATTGCTTATTGCAGCTGCGTTTAAGTTGTAATAATTGTAAAATTAATTTAGATTTTATTTATTTGATGCTAGTAATACGTTTTATGAACACTATCAATAATCCGTAAATTATATACGCCAGGGTAGGGATTTGAACCCTAACTTCCTTGCGGAAACCGGTTGCCTTGTTTGCATCACTGATCAGCTCTCGAAATGCAAATCTCGAGACCGGCGCGTTACCGGATTCTGCCACCCTGGCAGGTATTAAACAATGTATACATTAGAAGATATTAAATCTATAACCCTTTCTTTAAGGCTTTAATAAGTATTCTTCAATTAAGATATGTAATGGTACAGCTTTAAATTTATTCGCATACCAATTCTATTAATAATAATGTGAAGCATTATTTAATTAATTCAATTATGCGTGTAAAAGTGCGTATTAATGATAAAGAACCCGGAGAAGATATTTAGTATAAGAATAATTACTGTGGTATTGTTCCTAGTGTTAGCTATTGCAGGAATAGGATTTTCAATGTATCTAATATACATATCAAATACCCTATATATGTATATCCTGTCAGTAGCCTTTACAATACTTGCTGTGGTTGCAGGTGTATTCAACATATTTGCATCTACATCATATTATAGGTCTTATTTTTACAATGAGCATTTGAATAAAATACGCTCTAAGGCAAAGATGCCAAAAGTGCTGCCAACTGTAGGCATAATAATGCCTGTTTATAATGAGGATCCAAGCATTGTAGAAAAAAATCTATTAAGGTTAAAGGAGTTAAAATATAACAAGGATAAACTTAAAATATATCTTTCAGATAACTCAACAGATGAACGTATATATTCAACGTTAGCTTCTTTTTGCAAAAAGAATGGCATAATATACGTGCATAGAACTGAGAGAAAAGGGTTCAAGGCTGGTACGCTAAACAATGCATTAAAGCATTGTAATGATGAACTTATAGCGATATTTGATTATGATGAATATATTACAGATCTTAATTTCTTAAATGATTTAGTGCCATATTTTAGCGATGAGAAGCTTGCTTACATACAAACAGAAAAGACCTATTTTAACAGTAAAACGCTCTTTGGTCAGTCTGTGTCACTATTCGATAAGTTCTTCTTTAACTTTATACAGCCATCACGCGCGTTGAACAATACTGCAATATTTGCCGGATCCTGCGGTCTTATAAGAAAAAGCGTTATAGATAGAAACGGCGGGTTTCCTGAATATGTGATTGAAGATACGTTTTTTAGTTTTCTATCAGATGTTGAGGGGTATAAGAGCATCTATATCCCAAAGGTATATGCTAGGGGCAAACCAGTACGATCATTTACTGAGCTTGCAAGGCAGCAATGGCGTTATAACTATGGTGACACACAGTTTCTTGGGTTCTTCTACAAAAATAAGGAGAAAAAGCGACTATCATTTTTTTCACACATGGATTATATAACACACGGATTTGGTCTAAATTATATCTCTGTTATACTTGTACTATTTACCCTTGTGTCTGTATTAATTGTTTTTTCACCAATACATTTTATTAGCTTAACATCCGCCCAGTTTTTTAGTCCTTCATATATAGGGCTTGATTTGGAGGTTTTTGGTAGTATCGCATTTATTTTATCATTGGTCGCCCCAATAATAATAACAAAAATTTACTTCAATTCAATAAGAAAGGGTATAATGATATTCTTGCTTAATTTCAGCTTAGCTATAATTAGGACAAAAGCGGCAGTTGCAGCTATATTAAATAGCAGCCCTGCGAGCAAGTGGAATAGGCAGAAAAAAGTAAATAGAAATAATATAATATTTGCGATATCCAACACTAAAATAGAATTATCTATATCAATAGGGTTGGTTCTTTTAGGCATAGTTGCTGCGTACAATAAAAATATATTTGGCGGCATATGGCTTATGTGGTATGCGACGCTGTATATGGTGACTACTGTATTATTTTACAAATATGGATGAATATATGATATATATAAAACTACATGATACTGAAAATGGCAAACTACTTGCGCTATGTGATAAATCTCTGATAGGTAGTATCATAGAGGAGGGAGATATATTTATAGATCTGAAAAACTATGCTGATTTTTATATGGGGGATTTGATTAATACTAATGAGCTTCAAAAAAAGATATCATTGCAGGATATATACTCCGCAAATATCGTTGGTGAAGAATCTGTTTCTGCTGCAATCGACTCAAAAATAATAAAGAAGAGCGGAGTTAAAAGGCTTAAATCTGGACTTATGTATGCACATGCGTATAAAATTATTCAGTGAGCTTTATTATCGCTTCGGCTATGTCCCCATTAGACTCCTCTAATGCCAATTCGACGCGCTCCCTATCTTTTACTCCAGTTTTCTGCATAACCATCTCGATATCTTCATTGCTAATCTGTGCCTCAATACTCTTTTTTTCTTCTGAGATATCCCCGCTTATCTGAAAACTAATAGTGCCCTGCGCCTCTATTTTTGTTATGCTTGGGTTTTCAATAACAATATTCGAAAGACCAGATTCTATTATAACTCTATCAGCCTTAATGTCTGTTGACTTTATACCCATTCTAGCCATCATGCTTTTTAATGCTCTTGGGTCCATATTTGGCATCATATAATCACAGAGTATAATTACACAATCAATAATTTATACCTAATAGATAAACTTTAAAAATAATTATTCTATGGAATAGTGTTATTAATATTTCCAATAGAATTGTATTGTCTTATTCAAGGTGTTTATTTGGTAGAGGTATCTATAGAAGGCTTCGTTGAGGAAATACGTGATTTGGGCGGAATACGCTTCATTAAAGTATATACGACAAACGGGTATAAGCAAGTAACAATAAATAAGAAGAAAATAGACCAATCGCTTTTGGCAGAATTCGATAAATTAACAAGGCAATCCTCTATTAGAGTGGTAGGGGAAGAAAAATTTATTCCAGGCAAGGATAACAGCGGCACTGAGATACATCCTAGTTCAATAAAGATATATAGCATTGCATCAAGTCCATTGCCTCTTGAGCCTTCAGGCAAAACACCTGCGGAAGTAGATACAAGATTTGAATGGCGTTTTCTTGATTTAAGAAGTGATAAGCATCGCATGATATTTAAGGTGCAGACTGCATTTGAGCGTTATGCGCGTGAGTATTTTATAGAAAACGGATTCATAGAGATACATTCTCCAAAATTAATCGGAGCACCATCAGAAAGCGGTGCTGAGGTATTCTCTCTTCCATATTTTGGCAGGGAAGCATTTTTGGCGCAGTCACCACAGTTCTATAAACAAATGGCTATCTGTTCAGGATTTAATAGGGTTTTTGAGATAGGGCCAGTATTTAGGGCTGAGCAGTCATTTACATATAGACATTCAACTGAATTTACATCGCTTGATGTTGAAATAGGATATATAAATTCATTTGAGGATATTATTTCATTTGAGCAGGATTGGCTTGTTTATATCATTAAAAAAATTAAAAGTCAATATGGCAAGGAGATAATGGAAAACTTTGGAACAGAAGTTATAGTGCCAAAAATACCCTTCCCTCAAATAACAATGACTGAAGCTTATGATATAGTTGAGGGCGCGAGTGGTGCAAAGGTGGACAGAACATCAGATCTTAATTCTGATGGTGAAAAAGAGCTGGGGAAATATGTAAAAGAGAAACTAAAGAGCGAGTTTGTATTTTTAACTGAATTTCCAGAGAGTGTCCGCCCATTCTACCATATGAAACCTGAAAATAACCCAAATACTACTTATAGCGCAGATCTTATATATAATGGATTGGAGATAACAACGCTTGCACAACGCGAACATAGATATGAAAAATTAGTTGAGCAAGCAAAGGCGAAAGGATTGCATTTACATAATATAGAGTTCTATTTGAATTTTTTCAAATATGGTGCGCCTTCACATGGAGGGTTTGGATTTGGATTATCAAGGATGATAATGCAGCTTTTGGACCTAAAAAATGTTAGAGAATCAACATTTATACCAAGGGATCCAAAAACTCTATTTCCATAAATTATTTTTTTATGCATAGCATTGTAAGCTCCGCTCTATTGTGAGGGAGATGCTTGAACTCAAAGCCTTCAAATGAATCTTTTAGTTCCATTTGCGCCTGTTTCATATAATAAGAATAACTTCTTTTGTTAATGCACTTTATGGTCATTATTACAAGTCCCTTTTTCCTTAGGTTTTCTTTTAATTTAAGTATAATCCTTGCAGATTCCAATGGGAATATGTTCATGTCATTTGTTATGATATCATATATGGTATTTGTGGAAAAATCCTCTATTCTTTTTTTTATATGGTTTATGTGCATATCAATTAGTTTATTATTAAGTAATCCAGGATCAACTGCATCAACTAATATGCCTTTTTTTGCCATTTCATAACTAAAACCTCCAGGCGCAGCTCCAATATCTAAAGCTTTTTTAATACCAAGTCTTTCGATATCTATTTTAAAATAATCAAATGCTTCCATTAATTTAAATCCCGCTCTATTTATATGATTTTTTTCATGAATCAAGTAATTTCCAAAGATTTTAGTTATATAACTTTTATTATTGATCACATTTACTATAACAGTAACAGATGGCTTTTCAAGATCCACCTTAAAACCATTATCCTCTAAGATTCTACCAGCGTTTACTTCAATATCTCTACTGTTGTAACCAATGCTGTTTTTATTAAAGTTATTGCTGCCGCGAATAAAACATTTTATCTTAAAAAAGCAGCTACTCTCTATTATTTTTTTAATTGCATTTGCAATAGATAAGTAATCTATATCTGTTTCAATATCTATTTTATATACTTCATGTGAAAAAATATCGTTTGTATTAGATAGATCGTTAACGCGTAATATACCATCTCCAAGTATGTTTCCATTATTGTGCTCTTTTATCATTTGTTTTGTTAAGCTTTTGCTTCCGATCAATATATAGTCCATCAAAACACGCGCTTATGTTTAAATAATGTGCGACAATTCCATATCCAAAGAGAATTCATCTTGTTTTGATAAGAATGCATTTGCAATTGTTTGTGCATCTTTTTTTCTTCCATTTCCAAGTTCCTTATTGTAATTTAATAAAGTTATAAGATCAGATAATTTCTCATCGCCATTTGCACTCTCAAAATCGTCCGCGGCGCGATTTAGTTTTCCACAAATAGCATGTAGTATGCCCCTGTAAAGATATGCCTCTTTAAATCCCTTATCAATCTCTATTGCGCTATCTAATGATCTAATCGCGCTATCTATATTGTTTCTTGAAGCAAAAGCGATGCTTATATAATAATAAAGGCGCTTATCCTTTGCATTAAAATCTATTAATTTTGTATACAACTCTATTGCGTCTTCATAAAGAAAATCCTTAAGCATCTGTATTCCGGCTTTGTGCAATGATTCATAATCTTGTATATCAATGCTATCCAGTCTTCTTAGTAATGTACGCGTATCTAACCTGTTATTTTTATATTGGACTTTCACACAAATACTATTGATATTAAAATATAATATTCTTTTGCAACAACAGGTTTGTACATATTTATTATATGTTCCCTATCATTTTTATAATATGGATAGAATTGTTGTTGCACTTGGCGGCAACGCCCTTATGAACCCTTTTGGCAATCAGGATGTCTCTAAAGAGAAATTGAACATGGATAGAATAGCTTTAGATCTAATAAGATTATCAAGATCATATGAAATGGCAATAACGCATGGAAATGGTACGCAGGTGGGCGATGAGATAAATAGAAACGAGCACTCAAAATCAGAAGTTCCAAAATTACCATTATATCTACTAAATGCAGAAACGCAAGCATCCATTGGTTCTATTATAGAATTATCACTAAAAAATGCGGCAAATAAATTAAGAATAAAATCCAATATTTCAGTAATTTTAGCGCATGTATACGTTAATAAAAATGATGATGCTTTTAAAAATCCTCTAAAACAAGTGGGGCCATTTTATACAAAAAAGGAATTGTATAATGAATTAAAAACGGCAAAATTTGATTATATAAAATTAAATGGTAAATATAGAATGGTAGTTCCATCACCTAAGCCAAATGGCATACTTGAGATTAATGCCATAAACAGTCTAATTGGAAAGAATATTATCATAACGTGCGGCGGAGGCGGAATACCAATAGTTTCTAAAAATAAATCATTTAATGGTATTTCGGCAGTTATAGATAAGGATAGGACAAGCCAGTTGCTCGCAAATTCAATAGGTGCTAATAAGCTTATAATATTAACAAATGCAGAATTTGTTTATTCAAATTATAAAGATAAGAAAAGTGCGATAAAATCAATAAAGGCATCAGATATCGCGAAAAATTTGGATAATTTTGAGAACGGCACTATAAAACCAAAAATAGAATCATGCATAAATTTCATAGCAAATGGCGGGAGTGCGGCATATATAGGTAATATATTTAAGCTCAATGAAATATTAAAAGGCAAATCTGGAACAATGATATATTGATTATTTATTTTGGGATAAATAGTCAATTATAGCCATCTCAATAATCTGTTTGTTTTTTGCTTGCTGCCATATTATGCTTCTATTCCCATCTATTACATTTGCAGTTACCTCCTCACCT
>JAJZDG010000021.1 GCA_021828705.1 Microcaldota archaeon
GGAGCTCCTAAATAAGTCTATAATCGTAGTTGCAAATTTAGACCCAAAGAAAATAGGCGATATATTTATATCGGAGGGTATGGTACTTGCAACTGAAGATGCAAATGGGGTATCATTGATAACACCAGAGCGTGATATGCTACCAGGCAGCAGTGTGAGATAATTATTTATATATAATTAGTCCACTATACTCCAACAAATTTGAATTGTGATATAATGGGAGATGGAAAATTAGATAGGCTATTAATAGGTAACGAGGAATATGCATCTAGACACAGTGATTTAAGCTATCTAGCGGAAGGGCAGGATCCTAAATATATCGTGGTAATATGTTCAGATTCGCGATGTGACCCAGAAACAATATTTAATCAAAAACCGGGGGTTATATTCTCTGTAAGAACTGCTGGTGGATTGCTAGGGGAAAAAGGACTTGCAACAGTTCAGTTCGGAATAGAGTCATTTAATAATCTTGAATCAATATTTATAATGGGGCATACACGATGCGGTGCAGTTACCGCTGCACAGACAAAATTAAGGGATATAACATCAGGCAGAAAGCCAAAGGCACTTATAAATCCTTTAGGAAAGATTGTTGATGAGATATGCGCTAACATATCAATAAATGATCAGAATTTAAATGACCTTGACCATGCTATTATGGATAATGCTATAATGCAATGTAAAATACTATTTGAAAATTCAGACACAAGGCGCGTTATAGAGCGCAAAAAAATATCAGTGAGTTATGGTATTTATGATATTGCAACATTGCGCGTCAGAAATCTTTCAGAATTTCATTTTCAGAAAGTAGAATCAAAAAAGCCAGAAAAAGAAAAGAGTAAAAGTTAATTGTTTATTTTAATGCGTTCAACTTTGCGATTGCGTCTTCGCTTATTTTTGAAAATATCAGCTTTATCTCTTTATTAAAATTTATACGCTTATATAATTCGATATCTGCAATGCGCGCATCTTCTATATCAAAATAATCTAATATCCGTTTTGATGTGTCTGGTGTGAACGGATATAGTAAAATTCCAATATTTTTTATTATTAATGTTAATGTGTTCATAACCGTGCTGAAATTCTTTGTTGATGTGCTGTCGCCTTTTTTTATAAGCGCCCACGGTTCAGTGCTGCTCATGAGTGCGTTGCCAAGTTCAGCCAATTCCACAACATCCTTTATTGCGCCGCGCATATCCATATGTTCAAAATGGTATTTATAATTGCTGCATATGCTAATCATATGTTTATACGTAGGCATATCAAATTCAGATTTATCCCCTATTAGTTGTGCGTTGCGTTTTGCTATTGTTAAAACTCTATTAACAAGATTGCCTATCTTGTCATTCATTATACTATCCACTACCTCTGTTAATACCTCAATAGAAAATTCGGTATCAGAACCGTCAGGATATAAATACATAAGGACAAATCTCCAATAATCTCTGCTTAATATATCAAGGGCGGTCTCAATGTTTAGCCCTACGCCCCTGCTTTTGGAAAATTTGACTCCTCGTGAATTAAGAAATTCTGATGCTCTTATCGTATCAACAAGTTTATAACCTAAATCTGAGCCTATTATGATGGCTGGGAATACAATTGTATGAAATTCTATATTGTCCTTACCCATGAATTGCACTCTTCGTATATGTTCATCTGTCCAATAATGCTTCCACTTATCTGTCCATTCTTTTGTTATGCCAATATAACTAATGACTGCGTCGAACCATACATAAAATACATAATTTTCGTATCCGCTTAATGGGACTGGGAACCCCCATTTTAAATTTCGCGTAATATCTCTTTGCTTCAATCCATCCGTTTCAATAAAGCTCAGTGGCTTATTTATAGCATTTTTACTCCAATCATTTTTTGATTTTTGCTCAATAAAATTCTTTATTTTAGGTTCAAGTTTATTTAATGCAAGTGCAAGATTCTTAACTTTTTTAAATTCGATGCTTTCTTTACCACATATATTGCAATGCGGTTTGATTATTTGTATAGGATCAAGTAACTTGTTGCAATCATCACACTGATCTCCACGTGCGTGCAAATTGCCGCAATATGGGCATGTGCCCTCAATAAATCTATCAAATAAAAATACGTTATCAAAATTGCAGTATGCTTGCATGTCCTCTTTTTCTACTATATACCCATTTTTTTTAAGCGCATTGAAAAATTCATATACGACCTCTTTATTCTGCTCAGTGTGTGTTTTGCCATAATATGTGAATTCAATGCCAAAATCTGTAAATAATTTTTTCATTTTTTCATGTATGTAATTAGCAATATCCTCAGGACTCTTTTTTTGTTTTAATGCCTCCAGCTCTATTTTGGCACCATGTTGGTCAGATCCGCATATAAAAACAGATTCTATTCCTGACAGCTTCATATACCTATTGTATACATCAGCTGGGAGTACAGAACCAACTATATTGCCTAGATGCGGAAGCGAATATGAGTATGGCAGCGCTGAAGTAATTAGAACTTTTTCCATAACTATCATTGAATTTTATATACTAAGAATATATAATTATTGCTAATAAACTTGTCTAAATACTATTTCGTCAATAGTAGTTTCGGCAATCGCCAAATGTCTAAGTCAATATATTTAAACATATGTACCGATTCTAATTTTAGTGTTTATATGGAAATTGTAGCAAAAGCGATTGAGAGCATGCGTATAGGTAAGCCAGTATTGATATACGATGCCGATGGCAGAGAAGAAGAGACAGATATGACAGTAGCGTCACAAAAGATAACACCAAATATATTAAGGACGATGAGAAAGGACTGTGGGGGTTTAATATGCACTACCGTATCAAATAATATTGCATCAAAGCTTGGTATTCCATATGTGATAGATGCATTTGATCAATCAAAATTAGCGATATTCAAAAATATGCACACATATAAAGATTCCAATTCCAAACCATCATTTTCTATAACCATAGACCTTAATTCAACATCTACTGGAATTTCTGATATAGAGAGATCTGCAACTATTGCAGAATTTGCAAATGTATCAAATATTGCTAGAAATGATGGTATGAGCATGGCTGCCAAATTTCCTAAATTATTTAAAATACCTGGACATGTACAGCTGCTTATTAGTTCAAAAGGGCTTCTTAATGATAGACAAGGACATACGGAATTGTCAATAGCTCTAACTGAGTTATCCAATCTGGTAAATACTGCAACAATAGTCGAGATGCTATCAGATGATGGTAAGGCGTTATCAAAGCGGGATGCAATGCGATATGCCGAAAAAAACAATTTTGTTTTCATCGAGGGAAATGATATAATAGAGCGCTGGAAGTACTTGCAAAATTCAATAAATTAAACGTTATTTAATTTGCAAAGTTTTTTATTACTGTTAACCTATAATATATCCTATGCGATTGTAGTCTAGCCTGGTAGGACTTTGGCCTTCCAAGCCAATGACCCGGGTTCAAATCCCGGCGATCGCATCTTAAATTAAATCATTTATTTATTTTTAATGCTTAATATATGATGGTCCAACAAAAAGATAAAAATTTTATTTACTCTACCAAAATGATTTATAGAATACTATGGTTTTTCAATGATATATATTTTTGGTTCATTACATATCGATCCAAATGAAACTAACGAGTTAAAAAAAATGCTATATGCTGCAAAGCAGGACATTATCGTTGCAATAGAGCTTAGTTCTAATGACCAGACTCGTAGCGCTTTAAAAAAAATTAAGTTAATTTCCGATTTAAAAATAAATAAAATATTAAAATATCATTTTGGGAATAAGCGAATAATCGCAACATTCAAATTTTTAAAAATGTTACGCAAATATAAAAAAGTAAAAATGGTAATACCAATAGAACCAAAGCACTCTAAAAAATATGCAAGGTTAAATGTTAACGCGTGGCGCATCAGTTATGAGCGGTATTTTTCTTATTATAAATATTTGCAAACCCATCAAAAAGAAAAAGGCGGGATAAATAAACTGCTAAATTTATATAAAATATATAATTTAAACGTTGCGGCTCAATGTTTTTTCAGAGAAAAATATATGGTAAAATCAATTGTTAGATTGGCAAAAAATAATCCAAAAAAAGACATATTTGTTTATTGTGGTTTTTTACATGCTGCATATATAAAAGAGCATCTGGGGATGCCATTTATAGAAAGAAAAAATAGTAATATAGCAAAGTTGGAACGTAATGATATTGCAATATTAAGCATTAAACGATTAGAAAAATATGGAATGGCTAAATCTAAAAAAATGAATATTAATCGTTTAGAATGTATTAAGCAGATTGTTTTAGATAGAATAGTCTGGGAGAATCCGCATGATATAAATATAAATGAGTATTTTAAAATCTATAAGAAAATTGAGCTTAAATTAAAATTTAACCCCCCATCTAAATTGCTTTTTGATTAAATGGCAGGCATTAAATATATTATGTCTAAAACAGCAACGTTTCGGCTAATAGTGTTTATTATAACTCATTTAAATAAAGAGTTATTAAATTGCGTATTCTGTAATTAAATGGTGCAGCGATGAATAATTCGAATAATTTAGTTACTAAAGATAAAGAGGAGCGTGTAACAAATAAAAATATCGTAAGTATCCAAACACAATCAAAATATTTACATTTGTGCAGGCGTGCATATAGTGCGGTAAAAAAAGCCATACTGGCAAAACCTCGCGATGACATAATCATAGGGTAGTTTATATATAAACTAAATGTGGCATAACCTTTATATTTTTAGAGTGCCTTTGTAGCCCTGATACACTTTTAGTTGATTATTATGGATATTATAAAAGTTAATAAATTGTCTAAAACCTTCGGTTCGCTAAAAGCGGTAAATCAAATCTCATTTAATGTTCGCGAAGGAGAAATATTTGGTCTTTTAGGACCTAATGGCGCTGGAAAGACTACAACTATAAAAATGCTTACAACCCTAATAAAATCAACTTCTGGGGCAGCATTATTGAATGGTAGTAGTATAAATAAAGATCAGAATTCCATACGTAAAAGTATTGGTATAATATTTCAAGATCCGTCTTTAGATGACGAATTAACAGGACGAGAAAATTTGGAGTTTCATGCCATATTATACAATATAAAAAAGCAGCATATGAAAGAAAAGATTGCAGAGATATTAAAGCTTGTTGAGCTAGAAGATAAGGCGGATACACTGGTCAAGAACTACTCTGGTGGTATGAAAAGACGTTTAGAGATTGGCAGAGGGCTAGTGCATGAGCCAAAAATATTGTTTCTTGATGAGCCGACTGTTGGCTTAGACCCTCAGACGCGAAGGCATATTTGGGAATATATAAAGAAATTAAATGAATCAAAGCGTGTTACCGTTATATTAACAACGCATTATATTGAAGAGGCGGACTATCTATGCGATAGAGTTGCATTTGTAGATCATGGAAAAATTGTAGCATTAGATACACCTAAAGCGCTGAAGGCAAAAATGGGTGGGGATATAATTTCTCTTGGGGTGAATATGAACGGCAGCCTTTTAGAATCCAAATTTAAACATATAAAAGGGGTAAAAAAGATAGTAACCCATGACAATTATGTAGATATAACAATAGAGAATGGCGAGCAACGCATACCTGAAGTTGTAAGCATTGCGGAATCAAATAAAATTATAATAAATTCGGTAAATCTTCACAAACCAAGTCTTGAAGACGTGTTCATATACTATACTGGTAATAAGATACGTGAAGAAGAGGGCAGTTGGAAGAACAATATACGCGCAGTAATGGCAAAGCGGGGCAGATAAAAATGGAAACAAATGTGATTTATGTATTATGGTTACGTGATATGAAGCGTTTTGTCCGCGCAAAATCTAGAATCATAGGCATGCTTATGCTTCCGATACTCTTTCTTTTAGGTTTGGGTCTTGGACTTAACGGACTTGTTCATCTTAGTAGCGGCAGTTATCTGGAATTTGTTGTTCCAGGTATAATTGGAATGTCTCTGTTATTTACCTCTATATCCTCTGGTACTGCTGTGCTCTGGGATAGGCAGTTTGGCTTTTTAAAAGAGATAATGGTGACGCCAAATTCTAGAACTTCTGTTGTAATAGGCAGAATGTTGGGCGGTGCAACAACTGCAATGCTACAGAGTATAATTATAGTTGTCATATCACTGCTAATAGGATTTGTGATACATTTTTCACTTCTTAATATATTTGCATTGGTGTTTATGTTTCTCACTGCAGCTACGTTTATAAGTATAGGGCTGGTTTTTGGTTCCATAATAAATGATTTTCAAGGTTTCCAATTGGTTACAAACTTTGTTACAATGCCATTGTTTTTTTTGTCTAATGGAATCTTTCCTTTAAGCAGCCTGCCAACATTTGTACAATATATTTCATATATAAATCCACTGACTTATGGCGTAGACGGATTAAGAGGTACATTAACAGGCAGTTCAACATTTCCAATAATATTAGATTTTATAATGCTTTTAATATCTCTGATTATAACTATATCAATTGCTTCGTATGCATTTAAGAGAACGGAAGTGGGTTAATGTTGCATTTTTTATTCACGTACACTCAAATTATATATTTCAAATGCAGCGGCATAGTGATATAATCAAAGTTTATAAATATCTCATATGTTAATTAATAGCGGGTATACTTATGTATGAGTCCGATACTTCAAAAAATAGGATGAAAACTGGCATAAATGGATTAGATAATATGTTGAATGGTGGAGTGCCATTAAATAATCAGGTTGTTATAGCGGGTGGGCCTGGTGCAGGAAAAACGTTGCTGTGTTTTGAGGTTGCATACAAAAATGCAAAGCTCGGAACTCCATCAATCTTTATAAGTTTTGAAGAGGATTCAAAATATTTGCTTGATAACATCAAAGAGGCATTTTCAGATTTTAATGACATTGATAAATTGATTGCTGACAAAATGCTTGTCATTGGTGGACGGGATCCTGGTATAATGATTGAAAATTCAAATACTGCTGATAAATATACATTTGGGAAAGTGATGTCTGAAATAGAAAAATTAATAGTGGATAATAAATCCAAATTTGTTGTAATTGATTCAATATCGCTGCTTGGATTGCTGCTAGAGAATGATCTTGATTATAGAAGGTCAATGGTTACAATGTCCTCAAATTTAAAAAAATTAAATGTTACTGCATTTCTTATTATGGAGATGACAATAGCAGATAGAGATCACATGCGTTACTCCCCTGAATTTTTTATTTTTGACGGTATAATTACGCTTTATATGCAAGGTGAAAATGACAAAAGAGCGTTGAACTTGGAAATATTTAAAATGCGCGGGACTAACCATAGTAGAGCTGTATCGCCATATGAAATAACCGGTGGTGGCATGCGTGTATTCACAATAGAATCTTAATGAGATGTATAAATGAGTGTTAAGCCAAATGCCAAATTACAACATGTAAAAAATGCAAAAAACACAAAAAATGCAAACGCAATAATAATATTTGGTGTATTAGCTTTACTTTTATTTATTATAGCAATGGTTCTCACATTTTCAAGAGGTCAAGAAAATCAGACTTCTTGCGCTGGGAAACTAAATAATAACATAAAGTATAATTGCTATTTATCATATGCGCTAAAAAGCGGCAATGCAACAATATGTAATGAGCTAAATTCTACTTATGCTAATGATTGCATACTTTATGTTGCAACTAACTATTCTAGTGTTAACGATTGTAATTTAATAGGAAATAAAACTGTGAAACAAAATTGCATATTTAATTTAAGTATATTAAAGAATAATCCAGGATATTGCAGTTATTTAGACGCAAATGCGTATAGTCAATGTATATACAATGATGCAAAAGCTGAAAATTTTACTAATTATGCCCTTTGCAATAAAATTACAAATTCCTCCCAAAAAAACATATGTCTATCTACCTATTATTTTAAGCTTACTTACTCCTCAGGGGGCAATTATTGCGGTTATATAACAAATAAACCAAACTATTCGGTATTATATAATATGATATATTTTACAAATCAAAATATAACTGCAATAAATAATGCCTATCAATATACCTACTACAATATAACACCATATGCGTATTGTGTGTCATATGTTGCATACATATCAAAAAATCAAAATTTATGCAGTACATTAAATAGTTCTAATAACACATTATGTAAAAGCGCGTTTACCCAAAAAATATTAAATACCTCTATATCTAATGTTAAAAACGAATGCTTAAATCAAAATGCGACGCTAAGGAGTTTGTGTTTATATAGTATTGAGATATATACCGCAACTACAAGCAAGAACGTATCAGAATGTATGCAAATAAACAATACAATGTATCAATATAGCTGCATATCAAATATTGCGCAAACATATAATGATTTAAATTATTGCACATACATAAACAACGATTCTGCAAGGTATGATTGCAATTTGCTCCTTGGCAATTATTCCTGAGTTTTTCGAGGTTTTTAATTGGACAATAAACTAAAAATAGGCATAATAACATCAGTGCGCAGCGCATATCCCTCAAATATTAACGAATACACGATCATATCAGAAAATTCACTACATTATCTGTCATCTGATAAAAAATTAGATCTATACGAAAAAATACAATTTGTTTGTACTGAATCTGGAGCAATAAGTAATTTTGAAAGCCATGGCATAGTCACAAGGGAGGAATATGATAAATTAATCGAGGAATTGATAAACAAGGTGGGCATAAATTTAAATATCTCAAATATTCATGAACGCTATAAAACTTTTAAATACTATGAAATCTTAAACAGCATGTTAAATAAAATAGAACAGTCCTGTAAAAATCTCTTGCGTTACCTGTTGTCTGGTGCGCCGTTTGTTATACGTTTTCATGGTGATGGAGATGGTTCATGTGCTGCGCTTTCATTATATTTATCATTTCAATCAATTTCTGAAAGATTTAATTATGAAACAAAAAATATGCGGTGGGTACTTAACAAAGGTATAGATTATAATACAGAATCTCTCTATCACGACGAATCATTTTTTAATTCATTTAAGTGTGTAGAAAAACCTGTAATAATAATAACAGATTTTGGAACGTCAATTGATAGTAATGTTGCTATAGAAAAAGCACTTAATTCATATGCAATATTCTGGCATGACCACCATCCAATAAGCGAGAATTTTATCGGTGTGAGGATATTTGATTATATAAATCCGTTAACTTATAATGGCAGTGCGGATTTTACCGCGGGATTATTATCAACAATTTTTGGTGAATGCCTTTCTGGAATTATACTTGACGATATAAGAGAAGCTTCGCTTATAAGTGATTTCAGTGAATACGCGGACAAAAGCAATAATAATGCATCAAGAATTGCGTTGGTTTTTGATTTTATAACGGGGATA
>JAJZDG010000022.1 GCA_021828705.1 Microcaldota archaeon
ACTTAATCTAAAATATAAATCCAAAACATAAACGTTTGCTATTTACAACAATACCTTCAATTATTATAGTATTATTCGTTGCGCTCAATTCTAAGCAATTTTTTAGTATCAGCCTCATATGCTGGGACCATTCTAAGCACGGATAATACGGTACGCCCATTATCATCTTTTATAGAATTTAATTCGCTGTCCGAAAATATAATAAGCCGTATGCGCTCTGACGCAGGATTTTCCGCAATAACATGAACTATGCTTCTCCCATCATTTGTTACCTTGAAATTTCTAACTTTCAGATCTTCAATAAGCCTGCGCTGTATATCCTCAGATTCAGATATCGCAAATAAATATCCGATATTATGGCCGTTATAGCTTTCCTTCTTTAATAATTCTGGATTTGATATTATCCTTTTAATATATTCGTTAGACAGACTTGAAGGTTCTACAAGGCCTATGGCAACCATCTCGACAACCTTGTTAAAAAGAAAATTATCTCTCTGATTTGAGTAAAACTTGCTTTTTATCTTTGACATCTTATCACCATGATTATAATATTATAAAAATAATTAATCTTATGATACGGTTATTTCTAGCGGGCCAGCATAATTTGAGTTTGGAGCAGTTATATAAAATGTCGTTAAATAGCTGTTGCTGTCATCTATTTTAAATGGTAATTTAGGATCCGTACTTATTAATTTAAATGGTTCATTAAGCGTTATATTTGATACAATATCCCCAAAGCTCAATGCCTTGTACATCTGAACAGTATTTTTAAATATCTGCCCCTTTGCAAGCGTTATTATCATCTCAGACTTATCAATATCCGTAGATTTTCCTTTATATATGATTCGGGCTTTATTTATTTCTATTTTTACATGTTCATGTTCTTCTGGGACAAGTTTTATTGAGAGCGGACCAGAATAATTTTGTTTTGGACCGCTCAATTTTATAGTAAATTCAACCTTTTCATTTGGATTTATATTTATCGGGAGGCTTGGGGATATAGATATTAATTCAAATGGCTTATATACCGACACATCTTTTATAGTTATTACCTCTCCCTTCCCTTCCTTGAATATACTCTTTACAAGCTCATTTACTGCGTTATTATTTGCAAATGGCACCTTTACATCGAATTGGCTCTCAAAAGTTTTTAACCCTTGCAACGTATGGAACGTATTATTCCACATTATATTAACGCTGCTTATGTCAATCAATGGAGCGCTATTCTTTTTCTTAAAAAGCCCTCTTATATCAAATTGCATTGTACGCACTTTTCTTACAAATAGCAGAATATAGTATATTAGATTGTCGTTATAGTATTTATTAATATCTATACTAACTAATTATTGTGATACTATGCCAAAGGTCGCTAATAATAGACATATACATAAGGAGTATAGCATGGTTCTTATAATATTGATAGGAATAATGCTGCTTTTTGTACCAGGAGTAATCCCTATAGTCGGTCCGTTCTTTGCTGGAATAATAATTGGGTATCTTTCAAAAGAAGTTAAACGAGGCATTATAGCGAGCCTTACTTCTGCAATAATATTTACTATTATAGTATGGACAATAGTTTCTTTGGTAGCATATCCATATATTTACACACACAACACAAAAATCTTCGGAACAATAACAGGGTTTAGCATACTTGCGTTAATAGGTTCCATATTAGGTTTTTATGAAGTTATTTTGGTTGTTATAGGTGCAATTTTAGGAGCTGCACTTGGGGATAAATCCAAAAATTAAATTTATATTGTGATAACATGTTGGAAATAGGAAAAAAAGCGCCGGATTTTTTGTTAGACGGAATGGATAATAAAAAACACAGCCTAAAGGATTTTAAGAGCAAATATTTGATTATTTATTTTTACCCAAGAGATTTGACTCCAGGATGCACTATAGAGGCAAACGAATTCAATAAAAATTTAGATACACTAAAGAAAATGGGTGCTGAGGTAATTGGCATAAGCAATGATGATATTAAATCGCATGCGAAGTTCACAAATAAATGCGATTTGAAGTTTATGCTCTTATCTGATACTGATAGTATAACTATAAAGGCTTACGAATCATATGGCGATCGGGGTATATTTGGCGTTGGCACTTTGAGGAATACATACATATTAAAGAATGGTGTTATAGTTAAAACATTTGAAAAAGTAAACCCGAAAGAACACATAAATGAAATAATAAATGCGTTAAAAGAACTTGAATAAAATAATTATTCAAATCTCCAAGACGCATATGATACGACATGTTCATAATCTTTTGTCACGTTTGCAGAATTTGAATAGTTAAGAAGTACCCCGCGCTTTGCACCTCTATTTTTTGCAACATATTCTGCAACGGTTATTGGCCCGTATCCGCATGCACTGCTATTTAACTTTTTCACATTTAGATTAAATATTTCATAATCAATATTGTATATGCTTTTAAATAACGCCTTATCTTTTAGAGTGGTCTCTTTAATATTTTCATAATGATTGAAATCAGATGATGCTATTATAAGAGATTTTCGTAATAGCGATTCTTCAGATTTTATTATTGACTTGGCAACATCAATGCATGAGTTAATATCCTGATTTGCCATGCATATAAAAATAAATTTCTTTTTTATACCTCCTATTTTATCTATAAATGGAAGCTGAACCTCTATGGAATGCTCCCCGTCATGCGCAGCCTCATTTGCTTTGATTATTTTAGAATTTGATATAATTTCATCTGCAAATACCTTATCTACTTTAAACACCCCATTTGGCATAACCCAATCAATTTTAGATATTGATACCTCTGTACCTATACCTGTATGGTTTGGGCCCAATATTATTATAGTATCTGCCTGTTTATAAAAATTTCCTGCTTTCATATTTGCATATGCAACTCCCGCAGTAATGCCAGAGTAAACATAACCAGCATGAGGAACAATATAGATGCCTATTTTATCAACAAAATCGCCAACATTAATAAGGCATGAATCAAGTATAGTTGATAACTCTGCTTTACTTGAGGGATAAAAGCTTCCATTAAATGCAGGCGTACGCATATTTACCACAATCCAATTATTGTTATAAAGATGTATATAGGCTTTCATTATCAAATATTTATAGTTAATAGTTGGTGCGATGACTATTGTAATTTTTATTGATATGGATTATTTTTTTGCCGCTTGTGAAGAGTTAAGACACCAAGAGCTAAAGAGTATACCACTTGCAGTAGGCACTGCCAAAGAAAGTGAAAAATATAGGGGTGTAATACAGACATGCAACTATGTTGCAAGAAAATTTGGGGTTAGAAGCGGCATGCCCACCACAAATGCATATAGATTATGCCCAAATCTTACATATTTGGAATCAGATGATAAATATTATAGTGATATTTCAAATAAAATAATGCAATTACTACGTAGTTATAACAGAAAAATTGAACAGATGAGCGTTGATGAGGCAGCGATGGAGGTTATTGAATTAAACTATGATGAATCATATTTACTCGGAATGGAAATAAAAAATAAAATTAAAAATGAAATAGGCCTTACATGCACCATAGGTATAAGCTTTGGACCCACATTTGCAAAAATGGCAACTGATGCTTCTAAGCCAGATGGACTTATGATTATTAAAGAAGAGGATATCCATAATTTTCTTAAAGACAAAAAAATATCAAAATTGCCTGGGATAGGGCCAAAAACAGAACAGCGCATGATGGAGTTAGGCATAAAAACAATAGATAATTTGGCAAAATATAACCCTATTTTACTATCTGAAAAATTTGGATATGTGGGATTGGAATTGCATGCCCTCGCAAACGGAATCGATAATAAAAAGATATCAGATAAAAATGATAGACTGTCGATAGGAAGAGAACGTACATTGAATGTTGACACCTCGGATATAAATGAATTATCAAAAATGATAGATATACTGTCTAATGAGGTATATAACGAGATTTTGGATGGCAATTACTGGTTTAAAGGAATTGGTATAAAGGTCAAATATTCCGATTTTAATTTTGTCACAAGAAATAAACATTTTAATAATAATATAGATTCATTAAACACAATAAAAAGTACAGCAGTTGCACTCATAAAACCGCTGATAAAAAATGATGTTAAAATAAGAAAAATAGGCGTCAGAGTATTTGCCATAAATAAAATAGGAGGGCAGAAAAAACTATAACTCCCAGTTATTATGCAAGATTAAATTTTATTAGATATGCGCGAGCCTCTAATGCGGCCTTGCAGCCACTGCCCGCTGCCGTTATTGCCTGCCTATATCTATGATCTGCAACATCCCCAGCAACAAATAAGCCATCTACTTCGGTAAAAACCTCACTTTTAGTTATAATATATCCATTCTCATCCAGTTTTAGCTTGCTTTTTAAAAATTCGGTGTTCGGCTTATGACCTATTGCAACAAATACCCCATCAACAGTCAATTGATTTACGGCTCCAGTTTTAATATCTTTTATTTTGACTCCATTTATCTTTGCATCTCCAACTATCTCTTCAATAACAGTATTAAATAGAACTTTTATCTTTGGATTGGCTGCCACTTTATCCTGCATTATCTTACTAGCTCTAAAAGAATCACGCCTATGTAATATAGTTACGGATTTTGCAAATTTTGTTAAAAATAACGAATCTTCCATTGCAGTATCCCCTCCTCCTACAACTACAACGTCCTTATTTTTAAAGAAAGGCCCATCGCAAGTGGCACACGAACTAACCCCTTTTCCAATAAAGCGTTTTTCTGACTCTATTCCAAGCCATCTAGCGGATGCGCCTGTTGCTATTATTATTGAATGCGCTTGATATGAATTGGAATTTGTCTTTACAGTAAAAGGCTTTTTAGAAATATCTATATCTGAAACATCCTCACCTAAAAATTTCGTACCGAAGCGCTCTGCCTGTTTTCGCATGAGATCTATTAATTCGGAACCCAATACACCATCAGGAAATGCTGGATAATTCTCTACTATTGTAGTAAGCAATAGTTGCCCTCCAGCCACCGCCCCAGTAATTACCATAGGTTTATAACCTTCACGTGAAGCATATAACGCAGCGGTTAACCCCGCAGGACCTGAGCCTATTATTATCAAATTTTCTACCATATTTATCACTAATATTCTGTTTTTCAAGTTTTTATATCCTACACATTAAATCTATATAGTACCACAAACAATAAGTGAAATCTTGTAGCAGCATTTAAAAATTATTGGTGTGAATAAGCTGTTGGTGACATTCACGATTAATATAGGTGGGCATAGTATATCACTCGATAAAAGAAGCGTTGAGGCGCATTCTGATTTTATTTCTCATGCACATACTGACCATATAACAGCCGCAAAAAAATCATCTGGAATAATAGCTAGTATGGAGACCGTGGCGCTTATAAGAGAAGCTTATAATATTAAACCTAAAATTTCAGGATTTAATTTAGATATAGAACTTTTGGATTCTGGACATATGCTCGGAGCAAAGCAAATATACATAAACAATAACGACTATGAGAATATAGTTTATAGTGGAGATTACACGTTGCATAATATAGAGACTGCAAAGAAAATACGTATACCTCATGCAGACATTGCAATAGTAGATTCTACATACCCATACCCTAGTATAAAATTTGATGATAGAGAATACCAAAAAAATTGCATGCTTGAATGGATAGATCACATGAAAGATAGGGGTATTGTGCTTTTTAGCGCATTCGCTATGGGTAAGGCGCAAGAGCTAGTAAGCATACTAAATGGGAATGGAATCATCCCGATAGTTTCTCCTAAAATAGCTAAAATTAACAAGGTTTATGGATCATTTGGCGTTAAACTTGAATATAATACATATGGGGATATGGATTATGATGAAAAATTAAAAGATAACTTCGTAGGAATTGTAGATACACGAAAAATTTTTGAGTTATCATACGCTTTAAAAAACATACACAAAAAAGAAGTTTATACTGCTATAGCTACAGGCTTCTCAAAATTCATGCGTTTTAACACAGATGCGCAATTTGCATTAAGCGATCACGCAGATTTTGATCAGGCAACATCATATATAGATGAAGTAGGCGCAAAGCGTATATTTACTTATGGCCAAAATAAGGAGGTTTTTGCAAAAAATCTTAAAGCCAGAGGTTATAATGCAGAAGCATTCAAAGAGAGTATTAAAATTTCCAAAAAAATTACAATGCTTTCTGCCATTTGATTAATAGTTAATCTTTTTATAGGATTTGTACGATAATATATTGATTTCAATGAATAAAAAAATTTTATTGATAGGTATTTTGCTTATTGTTATTGTTGTTGTTATAGGGATATTTGCACCTAGTAGTATATCTAGTCCATTTCAAGTGTTAAATATCACAATTGCACATGGTAGTTATAGCAGTATGTCATTTAACATAACAAATAACAGAACATTGTTTGTAATTTTAGGCTCATCTAATGTACCTATAGACATATACCTGTTCAATAGCACAGGATTCAATATATGGCAATCAAAAGTGAGAGGTTCACCATATAAGGGATACGTTATCGCAAATTCACTTGCTATGAATGGGGCTATTGGGATTTTTCACAATACAACTGCGCTCTTATACCAAAACGGAGCATCTTCACAGAATGTGAGTTCCACTACCAACGGAGTAGTCTTTTACAATAAAACATCTGCCTTCTATGGAAATACAATATTTGTATTTGACAATGATTTAAATAATAATGCAAGCGCACAAGTTAGCCTAAATTACATACCACCAACACCAGTAAATGCCATTTCAAATAATAGCAAACTCTCAGGATTTGGCACCCAAATACTTGAAATTTATTCCGCTTTGTTTATAATAGGCATCATTGGGCTTGCGCTTATAGTATACGGCTTAATTAAAAAGGATACAACAGCCATCCAAAGTGGCGGCGCAGTAAGTACAACAGATATTGAGGAGCGTGATAGATTATACAGTAAAATAAAAAGCCCAAAAAGCAATTCCAATAATGATTCAACGTATAAAAGCACACATAAACCTAAAGGCCAAAGTAAAAAAAGAGCAAAACAGGTACATAAATAAAACATAAAGTGTAGACTATGGAAGATTTAAAAGAGAGAATTGCAGGAGAAATAGCGCTTTCTGATAGCCCTGGCAGTGCTATGAAAAAATGGAGGGAGCTATTTGGTATATCACAGGTGGAATTGGCCAAGAGCATACGGATAACAACCTCAACAATTAGCGATTATGAGAGTAATAGGAGACTAAGCCCGGGCGTTGGAGTAATAAAGCGCTTTATTGAGGCATTATTCACAATAGATGAGAGTAGGGGCAGTAATGTGATACGCGGACTTGCAAATATGTCAATGGAGAAGCCCGATCCAAACGTACCATTTTATAATATCAAAGATTTTTCAACACCACTTAGCGGCATAGATTTCAATAGAATAATAGAGGGCAAAATTATAGCGAATCTAAATTATCTTAATTCTACAAACCTTTTTGGCTACACTACAATAGATAGCCTCAGAGTCATACTTGAAATATCGCCGCAGGAGTATCCTAAATTATTTGGAAGCACTACAGAACGCGCATTTATATTTGAGAATGTATCAACCGGAAGATCGCCAATGGTAGTTATAAGAGTTGCTCCTATAAAGCCAAAAGTTGTCGTTATACAAGGATTGACAAGTATAGACAGACTTGCAATAAAACTTGCACAAATGGAAAAAATACCGCTAATTGCTACAAAACTAAGTATAGATGAGATAAAACAAAGACTTGATAAGGTATAGGTTAATAAAAGGCGCATGCTCCTTCTTATTTTTTAATTATTAACAAATTATCTTAATTGCTCTATCCCCAAACATCCGCTTTTATCTTTATGTTTGGAACATTTAATGCCTCTAAGGACTCTTTCATTGCCTTTACAAAATTTAACGGTCCGCAAATGTATGCAGTTCTCTCCATAAAATCTGGGGCATACTTTTTAATCATATCAGCATTTATGTGCCCTTTTTCGCCATCCCAATTATCCGTAGATTCTGGCCGCGTCACCGTTATTATAGTCTTCATATGTATCTTTTTTTCTATTTCCTTTAACTCATCGCCCATTATAACTTCTGAAGGAAAACGTATGCTATATAATAAAACAACATCAGTACTAAGCGACTCTTTCTCGATCTTCTTAAGCATCGACATGAATGGAGCAAGGCCGGTTCCACCAGCTATAAACATTACCTTCTTATCCTCATCGGGTATAAATCTAAACTGCCCATATGGACCAGTCATAAAATATCTATCGCCTATAGCAGCACTCTCCATTTTTGAAGTTAATTTGCCATGTACCATATGTATATAAAAATCAACCGTTTGACCATTAGGCTCTGACGCAATTGAAAATGCCCTTGTTATCTTTTCATTATTACTTTTATCTACATATGTAAGCATCACAAACATGCCTGGATCAAAATTTAATGTAGTATTATCCTCCGCTTTAAATTTAAATACAGTAACGTCTGGTGTTGCTTGTATTATGTCATTTATCACATACGGTTTCTGATTTATTGATATATTATGCGGTGTAGCTGCCATTATATTACCTTATATTATATTTTTTCTATAAACTTATTTAAGGTCATACGTTTTAATTTGTTGCTAAATGATTCACGCATTGATGGAAACCGAATGACATTTAATGTCTTATCTGATAGGCTTACTCTAAAAGAGTCACCCACATGCAAACACCCTATATCTTCTGTATCAGCCCTAAGGTTCCCCTGATATTTCTCAACCGTTATCTCAAGCAATGACGATTCATCTATTATTATTGGATTAGTATATGGCCCATCAGGATTAATAAATGTTATGCACATTACCTTAGGGCTTGTTATTATAGGACCCCTTGCTGATCTATTATACGCAGTAGATCCCATAACACTTGTTATAAGCATGCCATCCCCCGCTATTATAAATGGAGATATTTTTATTTTCCTTCTTCCATCTATCTCCTTTATGCTAAAATATATCTCTTCAGATACATTCTTTAGAAGTATCTCATTTATTGCATAATGACTATTATTCTTATAATGCACTACAAGCTTTTTTGATAATGGCTCTATATTATATTTATGCGATTTGAGCATAACCACTGCTTTATTTATATCATTTAAGGAAATGTCCGCGTAATACCCTAAGCTACCCACCTCATTGGTCCTTATTGGCAATATTGGGCAGTCGCATTCTTTTGCAGCATTCATAAAAGTGCCATCACCACCTATCGCAATGCAAATATCTGGGTTTTTCTTAACGATATTAAAAGAATCTTCCAGCAGACGGATTTCTTTATAAGCTTTTTTTGATACTATTTTT
>JAJZDG010000023.1 GCA_021828705.1 Microcaldota archaeon
TTAAATTATCTTTTACATCAACATTGATGCCATTTGGTATTTCTAACATTATAATTACCTAATATAAATTCAATATACATACGCGAGTAATCGTCCTCCTGTATTTTTGTCCTTTATCTCTCTACTTGTCATTATACCTTGGGGAGTTGATATTATAAGCACTCCAAAGTCCCTACTTGGGACGTATCTAGATTCATATTTTTGCAACATGTCCTTATTTATGCTGAATCGCGGTTTTATTACGCCAATGTCATTTATGCGTTTTGATAATTTTACGCGCAATTTCTTTGCATGCCTTTCACTGAATTCCTCATAACTTTCTATGTACGATTCGCGTATCATAGCGTCAAGGACTGCCTTTATCAACTTTGTCGAATCTAAGACGCATTCCTCCTTCCCTACAATTTCATGCGTTTTTATCGTATTTATTGAATTTGAAAATCTATCTACCATAAATATCAACCATTCTTTACAAATCCAAGGTCGCGTGCGACCTCTCTAAAACATCTTCTGCATATATAGAGTTTGTGCGATCTTATGAGTCCTCTGGATGTGCCGCATAATCTACACTTTCTCGTGCCCTTTCCTTTAAGTTTATCCTCAATTCTAACTTTCATTTATTCACACTACATTGATGTTTAACTTTTCCTGCAAATATTTTTTTAACTCCTCCTTTCCTATCACTCTATGTTTTTTAGGAACATATGCGCCTCGTCTCTTTTTTTCTGAAACGCGCATGCCTCCCTTTCTTCTAAATGAAAGATTGACATTCATTCCCATCATGCCTATTTTTGGGTCATACTTTATTCCATCTATATCTATATATTCATGTATCCCAAAACTGACGGCATTATCTGTTATTGCTGACTCATTTATCTTATTGTCAGTTGCGGCAAGCAGTCTTTTAAGCAATTCTTCAACTCCTCTCCTTACAGTGACATATGCGCCTATCTTGCTGCCTTTTGATATTTTGAACGCGGGTATTCTCTTTTTTGATATTGCATCAACAGGTTTCATTTTTGTAAGCAACTCTAGCAATCGCTTGGCGCTTTCCTGTTTTTGTTTATCATCCCCTGTACCAACGTTGATTACCATTTTGTTTATAACAACGTTGCGCATTATATTTTCACTTTTATTTGAATGCTCATTTTTCATAAATATCATCTATTAATTAACTACCATTACATTATCAACAATTGTTCTAAATTCGTCACCATCATTGCCTTCAAGAATTATGACTTTTGGCATATGCATACTGCCATCTATAATATCTTTTATCTTGCCATTAGAACCTACGTGTACTCCTGAGAATACAAAGCACTTTGCCCCATTTTTAAATGGCAATACCTCTAAAATTTTTCTATCAAAGTCAATGACAATGGAATCATTTACTTTTATATCTTTACTGCACTCAAGTATGCTCCCATCATGTAAACTTATAAACATTTTCCCATTTTTAGAAATATATTTGCGTATGACCTTGAATGTTGTGCTTTTGCCTTCAGATTTAAGCTTTTCAAATATTACTTTAGAATTACCATCTATTAATACCCTATAACTGCTATTTGATTTCTTTATGTGTATTATATCATTGATACCTATAGGATATTTTGGATCTGTAACAATTATTCCATTTACGCTTATATTACCATTTTTTATGACTGTTTGTGCATCTTTTGTTATATCTACAATACCCTCTTTTTTGACAAAAAGTGCAAGCGGTATGCTCATATCTGCGCTATGTCTCCCAGGCGATGCCATCATAACATACGCATTCTCTTTTTTATGTATACCTAAATACTTAGGAGCATTAATCGATTTCATATGTCTGTTATTGCCCTTATTCGCCATTTAAAACAACCTCTTTTTTATTTTCTTCTATTTTTGTTGGTAATTCTTTATGCGGTAATTCAGCAGCCTTCTCTTTCGGTGCTTGCTGCACATTTACCTTTAATATAGCTGCACGGATCTTATCAGTCAAATTTAAATCTGTTATATATACGTTACTGCAGCTTATTGGAACATCATATTCTTTGCCCTTCATTGTTTTTCTTTTTATTGTATCTATATAAACAAATCCTTTTCTCATATCAACTCTGATAATTTTTCCGCTCTTGCCAAAATTGGCCCCTGACATTACTTTTACAGTATCCCCCTTACATATCTGTATTGCTCTTTTCTTAATTTTCAATTTTGCTTTGAGCGCTTTGTCGATATGCGCATGCACAAAATGCTGTCTTGCATGCATAGGTGCACTATACCTGAATTTTCGTTGCTCTCTTGGTTTGCTGCTGCCTATCATTTATACCACTTTTGAGGCAATATTAGCCACTTTTATAAATCTTTCAATTACTTCACGCGCAACAGGTCCCTTTACCTCAGTTCCTATTGGCAAATTAAGGTCATTTATTAATATACCAGCATTATCCTCAAATCTGACACGCATGCCATTTGCTCTTCTTATAGGTTGTTTTTGTCTAATTATAACTGCACGTACTGTCTTTTTAACATATTGTGGGCTACCACTCTTAACGCTGCACACAACTACCTCACCTATTCCAGCATGTGAATATCTGCCCTTTCTTCCTGCTTTACCTTCCTTGTTTATTATCATAATTGTCTTTGCGCCGCTGTTGTCTGCGCAGGTTATTACACTGCTTGGTATTAGTGTTTTAGAAACATTTGTTGCAAGTCCTTTCATAATTATCCCTTTTTAACAATCTTTGTTACTACAAAAGATTTTGTTTTGCTTAATCTTCTAGTCCCTGCGATAATAACATGATCGCCCGTTTTTGCACCAATGCAATCAGGATTGTATGCAGGTATCCTAGATGTCTTTCTTAGAGATCGCTCATATTTTTTTAAGAATATTGTATACTCCCTTTTTATTATAATCGTCTTTCTAGCTTTGTCGCTGACAACAATGCCATCAAACTCATACCCATGGGTTTTAAGACCTCCATGTACCGGACATTTTGAATCATTACACTCCAATAAATCACTTATCATAATCGAATACTTATTCAAATTTAATTGTAAAAAAAGGCGTTAAAGCTGCCTTCTCTGATAGTACTTGAATGCCTTTTCGATCCGCTCCGAAGGGCGGAAGGCAATCTCGCTTCCATCAACAATGAATATATTTCTAGCAGAAATAAATTTAAACCTTGATATTTTCTTTGATACTGTCTTTTCTCCATTTTTTGTCATAATTTTAAGCATGTTCTTGGTTTCATCCAAGACAACGCCGGCCAATCCCTTCTGCGAATGGTCTTTACATTCAATTACACGAACCTTCAATCCGATAAGTTCATGCAATACTATGTTCTTATTATTATAGCCCAACATAAATAAACCTTTCTTTTTTAGCATGTGATAAATGGCATTATATTACGTGTATAAGTGGTATAGTGTTATCTTATTATAATTCTATCAGATATGCTTGTAACCCTGTCGATATCATATGTTATCGTGCTGCCATGGTTTGTTTTTATGGTTATTGTACCGCTATTTGGCTGCACGCGTATGACTCTTCCTATATAAGAGCCCACATCATTAATAACATGTTTGTCACGCATCTTTGCCCTCTTTATCGCCCGCTTTCTAAGTTGCGCGCTGAAGATAGATATACCATATCCAAGCAGTATGAATATGAAACTGTACAAAAGCAATTGGTAAAAATATATCTGCCCTATAAACCATGCGGATATTAAATATAACATTACTACAGATATCATGCCATAGCCAATATATGTACCCTGCTTTATTGCCCTATACCTTAGTCTTTTACTCTCCAAATCTGAAACGCGCCCTGCAACATATAATACTAAGCTTATTGGAAATATTAATAAAAATCCTTCAATTGCGAATGATGCAATGGTTAATGGATCTGTATATGATTTTGTTGCAAGCAAGTAACTTTGGTATCCAAGGGCAAGCGCAATTATTGTGAAAAGTATGGCCCCTGTATAAAAGACAAAGCTAAAGCGTTCAATGCTAAAGCCAAATCCTCTAAATGAAGCGATTAATTTTTCTTCTACCCCAAGTCCTTTTATAATAAGATATGCACCTATAAGGGCGATAGGTAATTGCCAGCCAAAATTAAAATAATAACTTATTGCAAAAAGCAGCATTATTGCGGCAGGGACGCCAAATACGATACGCGCATAATGTGGCTCTTTTAACTTCTCTATTATGGTAAAATACGTATTCTCTATGTCTTCAGCCTGTTTTATCCTTACAATATCCACGCTATTTAATTTTATCCTATTTTTTATTAATGGTACAATTCTTGTGGTATCGCTCGCACCATCGCTGACAAGGACGCATGAATCTATTTTATATCTATCAAGCAGTATGTCTATTTGTCTTGAGAGCTCTGTATCAGCAATAAACCCCTCGTTTTCCGCACCTGTTAAGGTCGCTACATATACTTTATAGCCCATTGATTTTAATTCATCATATTTGTGCACCGCTTCAAACATTGTATTTGAATCTGAGTCCTGTGGGTCAGCTATTGCAAGTGCTGTTGCCGCGCGTACATTTTCCTCCCTTCCTATAACTGGACCGACAATCTTTGTTTTTCTATAAAGATCATTGTCTATATCGGTAGCCAGTACTAATATTCTTTCAGTCAAAGCAACACATTATCTTAACATAAATCAAAAATAAAAGCCTTCCTATGAATTCTTTTTAAATTTTTAAAATACCACTTTATGTTTGTGTGCTATTTTAGTTATTTATTAATATGTGTGCGCAAAATCTATGCAAGCACTGCGCATCGCTTTAGCATAAGATAGAGCGCCACATACGTCGGTACTTCAACAACTATATTATTATACGGCCCAAATTCCATATCATTCATATAGAGTTTGTTGGCATTACTTACATTTATGCGCATTCTTCCATTTTTGAATATAATGGCATCTTTCATAGGGTCAAATTTCTCTAAATCAGAAATACTCTTTAATTTTTTTGCAACAAGTCCCGTATCCGCATGTATCGTATTTGCGACGCGTATTAAATGCTCTGGGGAGTTTGTGACATTTTTATCTATTGCACTTGTTTGGGATACTGTCATGGTATTTATTATATTCCCCCAGAAATCCGCCTTTTTTGGCACATTTATGCTATCCCAATTCCCAGTAGTTATACCCATTATGACCTCTGCCTTATTTTTGATTAATTTACGCGCAGTTTTTCCATCTATGCCAAGTTTGACAAGTTGCTCATTGCCGCCATTTATTGCTGATATGGTAGTTCTTGCGATCCTTCCGCCCCATCCTCCATCTGTTGGGGTTGGACCTTTTAATGCCTTTAGGCGTTCTCCTATTGTTGGGAATAATACACGTATATCTAGATCTTTGCCATTAAGATAATCACTTATCTGCTTACGTGCGTTGCTATTCAAACTAAAAAAATCTCTGTCTTTAACATGTATATGGTAGCCGCGATTACCGCTAAAGTTTATCTCTATATTATTTTTTGAAATTCCAAAATCAGGAATTAGAAATTCCTCTATTGTTTTTAACGCTTCATTTTTGATGGCACTCAAACAGTTTTCACATATCCAATTTCTGCCATGTTCTTTTTGGCAGTTTAAATTAAGGTCTGTTGCGTCTAAATCAAAAACGAGTTCGGAGCCAAGCCATCCTTTATTTTCCATAGGTCGTCCATCAGGATTTCTATAATATGCTGTAGATATAGATATGAATGGCGGCACATCCAAGAGCAAATATCTTTTAAATGCATCATTATTTCTAAAAGCCATGTGCCTTCTTCTTATTTTAGTTTCAAAATCTCCGAAGCCAAATTCCCTTTTTTCTATTTGATCTATTAATACGTCATTATTCTGATAATATTCATGAAATTTAAGCCTTGCAAGATCTGCAACTCGTTGGTCAAGCAATGCATCACTCTTATAATATTGATTATGCTGCGTAATAATTATATAATGTATATGTTGAATAACTATTATGGAAGATGAGATTAAGCAGGCAATAATAATACGCAGCGATTTGGAGATGAGTAGGGGGAAAATAGCTGCGCAGGCGGCGCACGCATCGCTTATGAGCTATTTTGAAGCCGAACGATTGGATCCAAAAAAGGCAAAGCTCTGGCTGGACAGTGGGGAGAAAAAAATAGTGCTAAAAGTTTCGGACGAGCAGTCGCTTATAAAGTTATATACTGCTTTTAAATTTAGGCAAATACCATGTGCGCTTGTTACAGATGCAGGCTTAACAGAAATACCTCCAGGGTCTAAAACTGCGCTGGGTGTTGGTCCTTGGGATAGCAAGGGAGTCAATGAGTTTACATTAGGTCTAAAACTTCTTTAAAACTATTAGGTTAATTGATACATTGACTATACGATTATTCTAATAAATTTTTTATATATAATTTATATTGATTCTATGGTGGGCACTATGAAATATTCTATAGCTGAGATATCAGATTTGAGATGGTTTAATTCCTCAAAGGTTAATTTAATACTGAAAAATAAGATTAAGAATATTGTTGTGGAGATCGGGCGCTGTCCACTTGCTACAGAATATGGCAATTGGACGTATATTGTTTTTGGCGATTATATAAATGGAGTGGAGCACGACGTGCTTGTTTATGGCGATTTTAAGAAGGGCGATAATCCAAAGGCGAATATATTAATGCGCATGCATTCTTCATGTAGGACAAGTGATATATTCCATGCATCAAATTGCGAATGCAGGCAGGAGCTGGAAAAGGCAATGTCTGAAATATCAAAAGAGAAAAGTGGCATTATATTATATTTAAATCAGGAGGGCGCAGGCAATGGTTTATTTGGAAAAATAAATGCATATAATAAGATGTTTGAATGGAAAAATGGAAGAGTAGTTATGCGCATAAATAAAAAAACAGGAATGCCTGTCGATGTTCATGAAGCGTATACATCTTTGGGTATGGATCCGGATGCTCGTGATTACTCAATAGCAGGGCGCATACTTAAAAAAATGAATGTTAATTCTGTTAGGCTTATGACAAATAATCCAGCTAAAATAAATGGATTGGAGGCGTTGGGTATTAGGGTTATGAGAAAAGGCATACATATAAAACCTGAAAATAAGATGGTAAAGCATCTTTTGCGCACAAAGGCAGAAAAATTAGGGCATAACATAGAAAAAAAGCATATAAAAATGAAATAACTACATCAAATTTAAATTTCTACAATACGTCTAATCATAACATACTAATTGTTATATTTGAATGTATAAACTAATCTTTTGTTGCGAAGCCATATAACTTATGGAATGCGGTTATGGTAACATGTCAAAAAATTCAATGCGCAGAAAAGATTATAATGAATTTAGAACGGATTCTATAGAATTTAATGGGCGTCGCTATGGGGTAGCGTTGCGTAGGGGGGATAAATTATTTATGCCTAATATTGATTCTACAACTACTAGTGTAAATCAACATGCTCAAAATGTTTCTGCATTAAAAAATGATAATACAAAACAAAAGTCAGATAACAGTCTATCTAAAAGTGTATGGGTTGATTCAAATACTGTTATAAAAAATTTTAATTTAACAAAAAATTTGTTTGAAAAATGTATAAATATCCTAGGATTAAAAGTACAAGACTTTAGACTATTAAGATATAACCTTGAAAATGGCGATAAGATAGTAACATATCTTAGCCCACTAGCAATTAGCCTATTAGATAACTTATTAAATAGAAATTCAGGCCAGTTTACTATAAAGGACATATCCAAGCTATTGCATCAAAATTACAAAAAAATAGAACAGTACATAAATCTAATCTCAAATGAAACAAACATAAATGAATGTTCTGTACATATTACCAGAAATGGTAATGTATACTATGCATATCCCTCAAATGTTTTAACGTTAATTAAGGAAAAAATTAAAGCAAATTCACCTAATGAAAATTTTGTTTTAAGATCGGAATTTATTAAAAATAATGGTATATCCGAACATTTAATATTAAAGTATATACAAGAATGGAAAATTAGCAACAAAGATCCAAGTCAAATACTAATCAAAAATCGAACTGTTTATTTAGGGAATGATTTTATTGAGTATGCTAAATTACGATACAAACAAAGCAATAATATAATAGACGGATATATGACCACAACTGATATGATAAAAATATTGGGCATAAATAAAAAGGTATTACATTATCATATGGATATAATTTTAAATAATATAAAAACTCCAAAAGAGCAAAATGTAATAAAAACTGGTATGAGATACTGTCAAAAATTATATAATGCAAAATTAATTGATTTAATAAAAGAGCAGATTAAATATTCAGCTAATAAGCCCCCTGAGGGGTGGGTATCTTTAAAGAAAATAGGGAATATTTTAAATGCAAATGTTTATACTGAAAATTTCAAAAAAATAATTGAAAATATATTAGCTACAAATGCAATAAAACATGAAACATTTAATTTTGGCGTTAAGCGCCATACTTATTATGAGCCTATTATTGTAGATACTCTTAAAACGCTAATACGAAAGGATGTAGATGAATACATTTCAATGGCAAAAATAATGCACATTTTATGGGATATGCGCCAAATAAAAACATCCAAATTTGAAATTAAAAAGTTTATTACCCTCTCTGGCGAAAAGCATGGTGTTGAGAAAGAATATAAGGTAAATGGCAGAATGGTTTATCATATAAATGTATTAAGGGATGCTGCGCAGTATATGTTAAATAATATATTTAATAAGGATGATTTAACCATCCAAAATATTGCGTCATCACTACGTAGGTATTTTAGGGCAAATATATACTATGTAGAAAAATCATACAAAAATTCTAATCTGTCTAATGATAAGTTATTAGATGTATTACAAAGTAATCTATGTTACTTATCTGATAAATTAAATAATATAAAATTGACAGATCCAATTCGTGCTGAAAAAATCGTGCGCGCACTTGTGCGCATAGCAGAAACAGAAAAAGATTTAAAAAATATAACAAAGCAGATATGTAAAAAATATGTGAGCGTTGATTTTAGGCGTAAAACACAGACACTATCAAATAATATGGTTAACACTTTATATAACGCTTACTTGAAGGACGACCCAAAATGTTGGACTGTAACAGATTACATATTTGCAAATATGCTTGCTAATGCGTCCTCAAAATATTTGAGTGAGATGATAGATAAAAATATAGCTATATATGAGAAAAAATATGAAAGAAATCCCTCAGTCGAT
>JAJZDG010000024.1 GCA_021828705.1 Microcaldota archaeon
AAAAGACATCAGTAAAATAAATACCGGATTATATTGTTCTGTAATAAAACAGAAATATTTATATATTGTTCTGTATAAAAACAATTATGGAGTTTAAAGAAATTTTTGAAGAATGGGATGTCTACGCTAGAAAAAAACAACTACTCGATAGAGACTTCAATAAATTAAGTGTAATAAACAATGCAAACAAAAAAATTATAGCAATAACTGGTATAAGGCGCTGTGGTAAATCAAGTTTACTTATGCTATTTGAACGCGAACTGATTGCAGGAAAGGAGAAAGTCGCATACATAAATATGGAGGATAGCAGAATAAGCGGGAAGGAAGGAATTCTTGATGAAGTGTTGAAATGGTTTGGGGACGATGGTTTTCTTCTTCTTGATGAGATAACTGCAATTAGAGGCTGGGAGGGTTGGCTTGCAAGAGTACATGAACAACTAAAAGGAAAGCTCAAACTTATAGTAACATCCTCTCGTACAAGCATGATACACCCAAGCAAACCTCTTCGTGGACGCATTCTGCACTTTGAACTCTTTCCACTATCATTCAAAGAGTATCTATCATTTAAAAATATAGTTATAGATGGTACTATAGTAAATCAAGGAAAACTGGAAAACACACTAAATGAATACATAAGATATGGTGGATTCCCAGAAGTAGCTCTTGCAAACGAGGAGATCGACAAAATACGTTATCTGGAATCATATTTCAAAGATATAATAGGACTTGATATAGCGGAGGTAACTGGAGATAATATAAATGTTGTAGAAATGTTTGCAAGATATGCTATTGAAAGCAGCTATTTCTCTGCATCAAAATGCCTAAATTTCTTCAAAACACTTGGATATAAAATTGGAAAAGAAAAACTTCTTAAGCTTGAGAGTTATTCTTCTGCAAGTTATCTCTTTTTCTTTGTTAAAATTTTCTCATACAACATAAAAAACAAATCGCAGTATCCTAGAAAAGTGTATAATGGTGATACTGGTTTTTATTATAGCAGTACTGGTAAAAAAGACCTTGGAATTCAGTTCGAAAACCTTATATTCATAGAATTGAGGAGAAGGCAGAAATTAAATGAGGAGATATGTTATTGGAAGAACAAAGATGGAACAGAGGTTGATTTTGTGATAAAAACTGGTAGTTCCATTACAAAAATAATCCAAGCATCATATGACGTGCAACAAGATGATGTAAAGAAAAGAGAGATAAAAGGTGCACTAGCATCATCAAATGAATTTCACATTAAAACTGCATTAATAATAACAAAAGACCTCAACGCCATTGAGCATGTAGATGGCATAGAGATTCAGTTCATTCCGATAATAAAATGGCTCTTATCAAGTTGACAATACGTATATTATAGTTCTAATAATTAGATATTACAAAAATTCATAAAGGATGCTTATTTATCCGCTTATTTTCATATGTTATTTTTATTTCTAAGCGCTATAGTCTCTTTTTTTATTTTAAGCACTTCCATTAACTCGTTTGAGCTAAGCAGCGGAACGCGCGTGCGATCATTATCATCTATACCTATTCGTGGGCAGGCAGTATTTACAAGTGCGTCAAATTCCATCATGTTGTCTATCGAATTAAAGTCAAATGTATTTGCGACCAAGATACCAGCCTCGCAACCAGACTCTTCTATTCTTTTTTTCATGATATTCGCAAGCTGCATGTTATGCTGTCCATTCTTTGTACTAACTAATATGCCGAACTTTTTAGCATTAATAGAGGATAATATCTTTCCTCTGCTTATCTTTCTATACTTCTCACGATAGCTATCTATAAAGCCAACATATCCTTGAAATGGTTCTATAATTAAGAAGGGTTTTTTTGTATTGAGCAGAGCGCCCAATGGATGAAACATCCCGCCGCCGAAGTATACATGCGCATCTACCTCTCTATCTATATTAGCACTGCTGCCTATATCACAACCTAAGATCTGTCCTTTTTGCTTTGCAAACCCATATGGTTTTCCTATTATGACATTCTTGCCATTTTTTTCATAAAACAACTTAATAGCATCAAGCTGATGTATGTGCTGTATTGTTGTCACAATACCTATATTTTTATATGGCTCAAGAAGCTTTAGCGATTCGCTTAATATATCTAAATTTGCATCTATTGTATAATGTACGTATTCAACATTAAAATCAACATGATGAAATTCTGCATGGCCAAAATGCACAAGCTTATCAGCCTTTATATTTTTTGCTTCATCTAATGCCAAATCACATGCACCAAATGTTGGGGATGCTGATATAAAAACCTCATTTCCTAAAAGCTCAAGCTCCTTCGCATATTTCATGGCCTTATCCTTTAGACCTTCTGGAAATTGCAGTAGTATGCGCATTATTATCAACAAAGATTTAGCATTAGATAATATTTAACATTATCCATTATAATGCTATAAAATATAGAGATAAATAATCAGTTTGTAATACTCTTCTCTGATATCTTTATTTTATAGAGGCTAGATAATTTTGTACCTGCCCTTCTGTATGCCTCTTTGACAAATGCTATATTCTTCTTATCAGTCTTTACCATAAATATTGGCTGATTGGCATTTACACGGGCAGCTACTGATACAGGAGAACCAAAAGCCATACTCATACCCTGCGATATTCTATCAGCTCCGGCACCTGTAGCCATCTTATGCTCCCTTATGACATTATGCGGGAATACAAGAACCCTAAAATAATATGCACCAGGTATATTATTCTCAAGATATCTGTTTGTTATCTGCCTTGCAGACTCCAACGCGTTTGATCTTAATTGTATTCTCTCCGTTGTATTCAATGTCATTGTTGTATCAAACATGTTAGAATCCTTCCCCATATTAAATACAATTATGCTCCTTCTTGGCATAGCTCTTACATAATTCTTTCTTGGTCTCTTTAGTGAGAACCTAGCCCACGCCTGTGAGTTTGGGGTTCTACACGTCCTTGCAGGTCTTAATCGTGCCATTTAAAACACCATAATAATTTTACATTACTCAAAAACTAGCATAGCTAATATATAGAGTACAGCTATATATGTAGGAAAAAATATAAATATATGTAACATCCCTACTATAATGTTATTAATACGTAGGCGCGTTGCATGCATAAATTTAAATCAGAAATAAGCATTAAAAAAAGCATAGAGATATCCGCAATTGCGGCGTCATTTGCTGTTTTAGGCTACTTTTGCGCTCAACGAACTCTTGATTTTACTAAAAATTTTAACACAGTAAACAATGAGCATGCAATGCTCATAAGAAAAATAGATAGGCGTATTGAGCGCGAATCAAATAAACAGCTCATTTTAATAGTGACATCCTCCCACCCGCAAGCGGTGTGGGCTTCCTTTGCGTTCATGCAATCACTGCATCCTGCAAAGGATGTGTTTTATCGGTTCTCAGTTCTTCGAGGACCGCCCCCTGTTGAGGTCTTACATTCTCTCCCTGAGCGTATCTTTCCGCATATCCTGCGGTAGCTTTGACAGTTTTGCTGTCAAAATTTGAACTCGTAGAGTTCAAAGCTCTTTTGAGTATATTTATACTTGCATTTATATCCCTGTTCTTCTGCATGCCGCATCTATTGCAGATGTATGTTCTTTCCGAGAGTGTCATTTCTTGAATATTACCACAATTACTGCATTCCTTTGAGGTATTTCTTGCATCCACTTTGACTATTCCCAAACCAGCACTTTCAGCCTTGTATAAGAGGAGTTGGATGAATCTGTTCCATGAAGCGTTTTGAATTGAACCTGCCAATCTGTGGTTTTTTACCATGTTTTGGATATGTAGATTTTCCACCGCGAAGGAAGTATATCCTGATTTTACCAATTTATCCGACAATTTATGTGCAAAGTCAGTTGACTGATTTGTTGAATATTCGTATGTTTTTTGAAGCCTCGTCTTTGCTCTTTCTCTCCTCTTAGAGCCTTTCTTCCTTCTTGCAACTATATTCTGCCACTTTGCAATTTTCTTTCTTTTCTGTTGCATGAACTTAGGTTTCTCTATTTTTGTTCCATCTGACATTGCAACGAATGAATCCAATCCCAAGTCTATGCCAACGGGGTTTATATTTTCAACCTTGTGTGGTTCTATTTCTATTACTGTAGTGAATATTGCAAAGTATTCTCTTGCGTTTTTCTTTATAGTGAGGGTTTTTATTTTGCCTTCTATTTTTCTATGCAGTTCTATTTGTATACTACCTATTCTTGATATTCTTAGCATATGCTTCTTATTCTTTTTTACAAGTACAAATGAACCATTGTCCTGAGGGTAGATTATACTATAATATCTGTCTTTCGACTTGAAACGTGGAAAACCAACCTTTATCACTGTGCCTAATCTCTTCTCCTTTACCCTTCTGAAAAAGTTTTTGTAAGCCTTTAGCACACGGTATTTTATCTCGCATCTTGTTTGAGAGTATATCTGCAGGAATTTCTTGTCCTTCTCTATCTCTTTTGCAAACCTGTTCAATGTTGCCATCGAAAGTTTCTTGTTCCCATCCTTATACGAATGTATAGATTTTTCAAGAAGCAAATTGTAGAATTCTTTTGAAAGTGTGAGTTGCAATTCTATCTCTTTCTGACGTTTTGCATCAGGATAGATTCTGAACTTGTAGGCTCTTGTCAGTTCCATATATTTTATATCATTATTCATATTTATACACTTTTCTGCGGTTCGCTTTCATCCCACCTCTGAAGAGTGTGGGATTTCCCGCTCACTTTGTTAAGAAAACTTGATAATAAAAAATAGTTATAAAAAAATTATTTTTTTCGAAAAGCATATAAAGTTATATAAATATGAACAATCATATTAGACTATCATTTTGGAGTGAGTATATGGACAATAATAACAATTTATTTGATGATGATGAAGAGGAGATAAAAAAAATAAATACGTTCATATCTGGTATGATAAGCAACATAACAAAGGGAATGAATGATGCAAGCAAGGATGGGACACCAAATTATAGCTTTAGTATAAGAATTGATAAGGACGGTACACCCGTACTTGAGGAGCAACGAACGCCTACATCAGAGAGCATACACATGAAGAAAACTAATACTAAGGATGCAGAACACGCTCCTGCGCCGCTATATGATGTAGTAGAGGATAGTAATTATGTCACAATAGTAATGGAATGCAAGGGTTTTAAGAAAAATGACATATCAATATGCATGCAAAACAATAATGTACTAATTAATTTTTCAACAGATAAAAAAATGGATAGCATAATAAAGCTACCATGCACTGTTAAAAAAACAGGTTCAAAAGCTGAACTTAAAAATGGCGTATTGCATGTAAAATTAAAGAAGGCGCGCGCAGTTAAAACATTTAAAATTTCGATAAAATAAGGTGTAGAAAAATGCAGAAAAAAGTGGCTAATTCAAAAAAGAAGAGTGGTAAAGCGTATAGAAGCATCAAGATAAGCAGATTGAAGGCAAAACATAGGAAATTATTGAAAGCACAAAATAGAAAGAGGTAAGATTCCTCTTTTTTCTCTTTTTCTTATCAAATATCACAACGACGGCGTTGCACATACCTCATATTATATCTATATACATCTGGTCATTGAACTCATAAATTGTTGTATTCTCATCCCTGCTAAGACTCTCTACCATATTATCGCGCGTTGGGAATTCTTTTATTATCCTCTTTGACAAATCATACATGACAGTTTTGCCATTAAGATCGTAATATACAAGTATTGTCCTATTCGACTCATTTGTCACTATGAGCACTTTTGATGAAGGATTATCTAGCGCTATGAACAGACTGCATAATAATATCGCCCTGTCTGTTATATCTCCAGCCATAAATCTAAGCGTCTCTTCTGGGGTTAGCCAGAATTGGAGTGGCAAATTTATTTCATCTACATTATTTATTATAAATTCAAACGCGGCATTTGCGGCATCCCTAAAATCTGAATCATAGTTATATGATGCATATGCCTTCTTTATGATATTTGCGCGCTGCAATATAACATTAGATTTTGGCATTACCATTGTCGGCAATTGCGCGACCGAAATCTCCTCAGACGCCTCTATATGGTCTTTATATCGAGATATCACCATTAGATATATCTGATTTAGCCTGCTAAGCTTCTCATACTCCATCTCTAATTGATCTTTTTTATTATCCATCAATTAAATCTGTAATTTAAATAACTAAAATGCTTTCCATATTATACATTACTTAAAATCAGCTAAAATTTACTTGAAAATTAAAATATGCACGTACTTAACATCAAATTATTAATATAATCACGATCATATTTGATAGCGTTTGTCCTCTTCTAATGTTTGTTCATATTTTAACATCGCCACTCTCTGTTGGTCATATGGCAAAAGTATTACACCATCCATTTTGCTTTTCATGTTTGCGCGTTCAATTTCCCCATTATTTACGGCGCGTTCGAGAAGTCTTGCAATATTTAGATAATTTTTGTTATCTGTCTGCAACCCAGAAATTTTTGCTTTGTGCATACCTCTAATGTTCATTATTTTAGCTCCAGTGATATTTGCATTTAGATATGCTCCATTAACTACTGCATTATCAAAATTAGACATTATAAGAAGACCACATGTAAGTATTGAATCGGTCAATAATACATTAGAAAAATCAAGCCCACTAAGATTTAGAAGCGACATATCCCTGCCGCTAAGATTCGCAATGGCAGAACGCTCTTTTGATACATGAAGCAATTTTCTTATTATATTTCGCGTAGCTTTAATCCCTTCATCAATACTTAATATATCAACTCCATTAGAGTCTCTTCTTATATTAATCTTAAAAATACCAAAATAATGATCTGTGAGTTCCGCCTCCCTACGCCTTGCCAACGAGAGATAATCCTCCCTTTTTGTACTAAATTTTATCCCAGCCTGCTGCATATTTGAATGCTCAAGATTTGATCCTACAGTACTTGAATCAAATATATGCGCATTTTCAAAATCAGTTGATGCCAAATTAGAATTATCAAATATCGTGCCCACGGCAAATGCATTTCTAAAACTGCACCCATTGAAATTCAAACCATGCAAATCAAGATTGGATATATCGCGATTCTCAAGATCAATTATTCCATTTTTACCGGAAAACTCTATTAATGCAATTATATCATTACGCGTGAGCTTCTTCTCATTAGATATGGCGGTTGAACGCTCCATACCATATTTATCCATAAAGCGTATCATACGCACATTATGATTCCTTGCGGAGATATCATTTGTTATTTGAGGCATTAGAACAATAAGAAAGGGACATTCTTAATATAAATATATTGTTATGCTATACTCTTTGCGACGTATAATGATGGGCATAACATTGAATTTTGAGCGCCCGCATTGCCGTTTAGCAGATTGTATATATAGGATTCTATATAATTTTGAGTGCTTATATTTGCAACGTATTGGCATGGAATTGAATTATTCTGTATCTCCTTAAAAAAGCCATATCTTATTGAAAAAGTGCTGTTTGATATATTCATTGGTACTGAAAAAAAGTTAATGTAAAACTCCCGTTTATTTGAGTACACTATCATACTTCTATAAGATATGCCGCTGTTTAGTAAAATAGAGCTTTTAGATGTAGAATAATTATATATTAATCCAAGCGGATCTTGAGATGGCATATTCGTCTGATTTACAATAGTGTATATTAGATTAGTCGAATTCTTACCGCTGCCAATGGTATATACAGTATTATACTCAATATTAGGCAGCTGCGTTATATTCTGGCGCGAATTGCCAAGATTACCAAGTACTAGCCTATCGAATATAGGATAACTTGGATTTGTTACTTGCCCAAATGTATAATATCCAGCATTTATTGCGGATAGATACGGCAATGCAAAGTATAATCCGATTAATCCAAATAGTATAGGAGTAATAGCCAATTTCCATATAGCTAAATTGTTTTTTGAAACTGCCCTTTGATGCTTTTGCTTTTTTTTGGAGTTTGCCATTTGAAGATGCAATCCGAATTTGCCTGCTAGAAGAATCATTACAATTATGACTAAATAAAACAGCACTGGACCAATAAATAAATGCACAAGAGCTATGGCACTTGTTATGCCATAATATGCCCAAAATATTGCTATAAATATCATGCGCAGTATGTTTAATATTAGCATAATAATTATTGATGCAATAATCCACAAAAGTTTCTTTTTTGCCGCGCCTTCATATAAGTATGCTACAGGTATCAAGAAAAGTATCAGTGCAATAAATGCGCCTATGTCTACGCAGGTTTTTGCTATTGATATGCTATAATTGCTTGGCGCTGTTATTACAATACCATTGCTTATAACAGGTATGCCTATACCCCTTAGTATAGAATATACGATATTTGCATTAAAGAGGGCAAATGATGATGATGCATTCAATATAGGAAGAAGTATTATGGGGGAACTAAAAAGCATATATATGATTAATATTTTGAAGCGATTTATTGAGCTTATACCAAATATCGCGCTTATTATAGCGATTATAAAAAGTGGCATTAGCAGCATATCTATTCGATAAGTCATAAAAAGATATGATAATGCAAGCCTTGAATATGATAATAAAATTATATATACTGCAAACAATAACACCGCAAAAAGGATATCCTTTCTTTTTGGATTTACATTTAATTTTGAATCCTTTGCATAAAATAATATTAGCAAAAGCCCCATTAGCATAGGAACTATTATATATGAACTTGGATTGCTATCAGATATCGTAAAATTTGTTATAGCGATAGATGATGCCATATTTAAGAGCACCGCTATAAAAAGCACTAATATCCCAAAAAACCTAAGCCTTTGCTCTTTTTGCAATTACATCGTCCTCCGCC
>JAJZDG010000025.1 GCA_021828705.1 Microcaldota archaeon
ATGGTATTTTGGCTGCATATGCTGTTTTTTGGCTACATTTATTGCATCATTTTGCAAAAGTTCTGCCAATTCAAGCGTCGGTTTTGTACCAAATGCTGGTATCTGAGAAAAATTATATATAGCGGGGACAAACCCAGAATGATCTATATGTGAATGGCTTAGTATAAGGGCGTCCACTTTTGGGACACTTATAGGAAATTCTGTCCTTACATTTACTTTTAAACCGAAGTCTAACATTATTGATTTTTCATCTTTAAAAAGTATTGACGATCTACCTACTTCTTGTGCTCCTCCAAAAAATTTTAATTGCATATATTAACCAATAGATAATTTTAACCAATATATAAAAAGATTCTCATCTATATTAAAAATATAAATTTTCTGTTGATAGTATGAACGACGATATAAATTTCTCTGATCTATTTGCTTTGACAAAGATAACATCTGATTCTGTTGTTGAAAAATTTGGCGGTATAATAAACTCCTCATTTTTTGACGCTGCAAACATTTTAGGCGGTTTAAAGCTAAGTGGGCTTATTGATTTTGGCACAACACTTGGAAGCCAAAATCCTATAGTGATAACACAAGGCGGAAAAGAATTGTTACAACAAGTATCCGCAAGAGCAAATGACCCTTTTGATAAACTAGATATGAGCATATTAAACCAATTATCCAATGGGAAAAAGTCTGCAAATGACGTGACAACATCAATAAATGTTGCACATAAGGATATGACATTTCATTTATACAAACTGCTCATGCAAGGGTATATATCAGCAGAATTTAGAAATGGAATATTAAATATAATGCTTACTGAGAAAGGTTTTATGCAGGCAAAAAATGGAATACCTGCAAGTGTAACACCGCAAGTGCGAAACGAACCGCAAATGGATAAAAATACAATGCCACCACAGCCACAATCATCACCATCAACTATAAAGCAGGAGCCAGCCGCCCAGAAAATACAACCAATAACAAATGCAACAGCACCATTGCAAAATGATATAAAAATACCAGAGTTGCATATGGATGTGCAGGGACAGCAACAGAGCACACAAACTGCTGCGCCTATGACCAATAATCCTGATATATCACTTGTTCCTAGCAAATCTACTACAAGCAAACTGCCTTATATTCTGGTAATTATTGCGATTGTATTTTTAGTGGTAGTTATAATGATGAGATTTAATATAATTAATATATAACTGTGTTTTTATGGAAAATAAACTTATGGATTATATGAAAGCAAAAGAGTTGCTAAGTCATTATAATGTAAAATCTGTAGATAGCACATATATAAATAACGTAGATGAGGCGATCAATTTTTCAAATGGAAATCCTATTGTGCTTAAAGTGCTTACCCAGAAGGCTTTACATAAAACAAAAAGCGGACTTGTTGAATTAAATCTTATAAGTGATAAAGAGATAAAAAGCGCGTATGATAGATTGATAAAAAAAAGTATGCAGTATAAACCATATAAGATATTAGCACAGCATATGGTAGATTATAAAAGTGATAATATAGAAATCATTATAGGAGGTAGAAAGGATTTACAGTTTGGTCCGCTTGTATTAATAGGACTTGGAGGTATATATGTTGAAACATTCAGAGACTTTGCGCTGCGCATATGCCCAATAAATAAGCAGGAGGCGTTAGGTATGATAGATGAATTAAAATCCGGAAGTGTCATAGCAAAAAATAAGCATGAAAAAGAGATGATTGTCAATATCTTAATGAATGTTTCTAAATTAATGACAGAGCATAATATAAATGAACTGGACCTCAACCCGCTAATACTGCATGATAATACATACAGCGCAGTTGATCTTAGAGTCTTAATCTAATAGTGTTTTTATGGATAATAAATATAAAAATTTTAATTACATGATGAATCCTAAGAGCGTCGCTATTATTGGAGCATCCAATAATCCAGATAAAGTAGGGCACGTAATACTTCAAAATTACATAGATGCAGGGTATGCTGGAAAATTATATCCTGTTAATATAAAAGATGAAGTTAGTATACTCAACATAAAGGCGTATAAGAGCGTTGTAGACATAAAAAATAATATAGACCTTGCAGTCATTGCGGTGCCTGCAGAAATTGTGCCTAATGTAGTAGATGAGTGTGGTAAAAGTAAGGTTAAATCTATTATTATAGTAAGTGGCGGATTTGCAGAGATAGGTGCGGTGGAGTTACAAGATAATGTAGGGGCTATTGCAAAAAAATATAATATACCAGTACTAGGGCCAAATTGCTTAGGCGTTATGGACCCTAGAACAAGGGTTGATACACTATTTCTGCCTGCATTCAAAATAGACAAGCCAAAAATTGGCGGTGTTAGTTTTGCATCGCAAAGTGGAGCAGTAGGAAGTTCAGTGTTAGATATGATATCTGGGGAGGGATTTGGGCTTTCAAAATTTATATCTTATGGAAACGCAATAGATTTAGACGAAGTTGACATATTAAATTACCTAGGAAATGACAAGGATACGAAAGTGATAGTCTTTTATATTGAGGGTGTAAAAAGGGGCAGAGCGTTCATGGAAAGTGCAAAACGAGTTAGCATGAAAAAACCTATCGTTGTCGCCAAAGGAGGCAGAACAAATGCCGGATCTAAAGCTGCCCATTCGCACACCGCATCACTCGCTGGCAGCTATGAAGCATATAAAGCTGTTTTCAAACAATCTGGGATAATACAGGCAAATAGTTTAGGCGAGATACTTAATTTTTCAAAAATATTTGACACACAACCGCCATTATATGGAAATAAAATTGCTATAATAACAAATGGTGGAGGAACTGGGGTTATGGCGACAGACGCATTATATGATAATAAATTAGAACTGCCAGAATTAAGTGATAGCGCTATAAATAAATTAAAAAAGGTAATGCCCCCAATAGTCAATGTTAGACTACCTCTAGATATGGCTGGTGATGCGGATGATAAAAGATTCAGTGCGGCATTAGATGTTATGATGAATGAGGACAACATCGATGCTATAATGGTAATTGCACTGTTTCAGACTCCAGGAGCTGATTCGCGTGTTGCAGCAACGCTCATACATTATGGGACTATGATGAAAAAACCACTAGTAGTTGTAAGCCCAGGAGGCAGCTACACACAAGCGCACAAAAATATGATGGAGAGTTCTGGCATCCCCGTTTATTCATCTCCGGAAGATGCTGCAAGAGCGCTTGCGGTTTTGCATAAATATACAGAATTTAAAGTGAATAAATGAAAAATATTGATAACATAATAAAAAATGATAAGAAATATTTTTTATCTACCACACGTGGGGACTATAAATTTGTTGCAGATTTTGGAGAAAATGAATTTGTCTTTGATGTAAATGGAAAAAAATTAATAGATTTTTCCAGTTTCATATCTGTTTATAATTTGGGTGTAAATGGTAATTACCAGATACGAAAAGGCATAAAAGACCAGGTAGATAAGTTAATGCATGCCGCATTTACTGATTATTATGCTGAATTGCCAATAGAATTTGCGGCAAAGTTGCTTGAATTTATGCCAAAAAGCCATGGACGTATGTTTTTGTCAAATTCTGGTACGGAAGCTAATGAAGCAGCAATAAAATTTTCCAAAATATTTACAAAACGCCAGTATACTATCGCATTTTATAATGGATTTCACGGAAGAACACATGGATCATTATCATTAACATCATCGAGATATATACACAGACAGCATTTTGGTCCTTTCCCAAATGTAGTACATGTACCATTTGCGTACTGCTATAGATGCCCGTTTAATCTTGAATATCCAGGATGCGGGCTTGCATGCGTAGATCATATAAGAAAATATCCTCTATCAAAGGAAGTGCCGCCTAAAGAGGTAGCTTCTATATTCTTTGAGCCAATACAAGGTGAAGGGGGATATATTGTACCGCCTAAAGATTATTTTAAGGAGTTAAAGAGCGTTGCTGATGATATAGGAGCGCTCATAGTATCTGATGAAATACAAGCAGGATTTATGCGTACAGGAAAATTCCTCGCATTAGATAATTTTGGAATTGATGCTGATATATACTCAATGGCAAAAGCAGTTGGTGGGGGATTACCTTTAGGTGTTACTGTAGTTAAAAAATCACTTGGGGATATACCAAGTGGAGCACATGCAAGCACATTTGGCGGCAACCTTTTATCTGTAAGGGCGGGAATAGAATCATTAAATTATGTGAAAAAAAATAAAAGAGCATTAGTTAGTGGTATAAAGAAAAAAGGAAATTATGTAATGAAAAGACTTAACGAAATGAAAGAAGTTTATAGCATTGTTGGAGATGTGCGCGGCATAGGACTTATGATAGGAGTTGAACTAGTAGTAGATAGAAAAACAAAAGAACCAGCTACCAAACAAAGAAATATGATAATAAAAGAGGCATTTAATAGAGGTCTTCTGCTTTTACCTGCTGGCGAATCCACAATAAGAATAATACCACCATTAACCATTCATGATAAATCATTAGAACATGGGATGAATATCATTGAAGAACTAATATCAAAGCATTCCGCCAAAAATTAATTGATATTCTGTCTGCTTAATAATGATCTTAGGACAAGTTTTAGATTACTTGCTTCCCTTAATCTTCTATATGAATACTTAAACCATTGTGTCCCATATGGCACATATATTATCATTTTATGCCCTGAATCTGCAAGCTTTACTGCCTCCCTATTTCTTATACCATTTAACATTGCGTACATAACATCCCTTTTATATTTTTTATTGAGTGATTCGGACAACTCGATCATATTCAAATCATGCGTTGCCAACAAAAAATGTTTGGAGTTCTTAAAAAGATACAACATTATATTAGCATAATTTTCAGTTACCTTCTCCCTACTATCGAACGCAATGTTTTTAGATTCTTTATATGCACCCTTTACAAGCCGAATATATCCATTATTTTTTACTATATTTTTTACATCATTCATACTACGCTTAAGATATGATTGTATACATATGCCCGTATTTTTTGATGATATTTTTAGTAGGTACAGATCTATTGTTTGCTTAACATATTGATGCTCTTCCATATCTAGCCATACCATTATCCCATATTTTTTTGCACTTTCCACTATTTTAGAATAATTTTTGTAAAGCTCAGATTTGCTATATAAAAGACCTATTTGAGTCGGTTTAATTGATATTGATGAATTTGTATTACTTTTACCTATCTTTTTTATCAGTTTTAAATATTCATCTACATTACTTTTTATATCGCTTTTATTTGAATAGTTTTCCCCTAAAAAATTTATCATTGATAATATATGTCTTTTTTTTAACTTAAACGATACATTTATTGCATCGCTATACAAAGGGCCCGCTATCCACCTACTTGCAAATATACGTTCAATTAAATAATTAAATTTCATTAAGTATAAAGAAACTTCAAAGATTAATAAGCTTATTCAAAAAAAGAAAAGATAAAGAGTTTTACCTCTTTATTCTATTTGTCCATGCAAAAAGCGCTCCTAACATACTATCAATCAAATCAAGCGTCTGCTTATCCACTACCTTGCCATCCTTTACCTTTTCATGTATGTGTGAAATTATTACTTCTGGTCTATTTATTATATGTGCATTTAGCAATGGGAATATCTGCTTTAAATGGTTTTGTGCGCGATACCCACCTAGAGGGCCTGGTGATGAACTAACAATTGCTATAGGTTTTTCCTCAAATGAGTTATTTCCATAAGGTCTTGTCGCCCAATCTATTGCATTCTTTAAATATCCAGGTATGGAATAATTATACTCAGGAGTTACTACTATAAGAGCATCAGATTCCTCTATATTTTTCTTAAATTTCTTAACACTCTCAGGTGCGTTCTGCTCATTATCCTGATTAAATATAGGGATATCTAATATATTGTACTCGTTTATCTTCATATCGCTATTTGATCTGTTAACTATTGTGTCTGATATAGCCTTTGTAAAAGAATCTTTCCTAAAACTATATCCAAACAATAGAATCTTTATTTGCTTAGCCATTTTAACACTTAATTATTCTTTATTTGTTCTATGCGCTCTGATACGCCCTTTGCCTCTTTTTCTAAATAGTCCTTGTACTCCTGCAACATCTCTATTTTTTCCTCTTTTGTCAAAAATTTTCTCATTTCTACAAATTCACAATTCATATTTACACCCTGTCCGTATAGGACATACTATATATTAGTATACAATAAATATTTAAATATATATGATGACCTATATATTAAATAGATGTGATAAATGATGGAAAGGCATATGTGTGACATGCGAGGATTTTTGAGCTTCCAAATATTGTGGATTTTATCAAAAAATAGTATGTGTGGTGATGGTATTGCAAAAGAACTTGAAACTAGAAGAGGAGACAAACCAAAGGCTGGAACCATATATCCAGCATTGAAAGAGCTTAGGATAAATAAACTTATTTCAGGTAAAAAAAATGGACGTGAGATTATTTATACAATAACACCAAAAGGAATGTCTGAATTAAAAAAAGCAAAGGTATACTTTTTTAGGAGCTTTGGTGATATATTAAAAGAGACATTTTAACTAATAATTAGGGATAGAATGGAGAAAAATAATGATATAATAGATTTTGGTATAATAGGGGGCACAGGCGTTTATGATTCTTCTATGATGAAAAATGTACATGAAATTAATATAGAAACGCCTTTTGGTCATCCATCAGATAAGATAGTAGTTGGGAGTTATTTAAATAAATCAATAGCATTTTTACCGCGGCATGGCAAATCGCACCAATATCCACCACATAAAGTCCCATATAAAGCAAATATATGGGCGTTTAAAAAACTTGGAGTGCAGAGAATAATAGCACCATCAGCTGTTGGTAGCCTAAATGAGAAATTAAGTTTAGGTAGTATAGTTTTACCAGACCAATTTATAGATTTAAGCAAAAATAGAGATTATACATTTTATGATGATCAGGCAGTACATGTTTCAATGGCAGAGCCATATTGCAATGATCTAAGATCTAACGCTATAAAAACAGCTAAAAATTTGGGAATTGAAATTAAAGATAGTGGAACATATGTATCTATAGAAGGGCCACGATTCTCTACTAGAGCGGAATCATTATTCTACAAAGAAGTTATGAAAGGGGATATTATAGGAATGACTGCAATTCCAGAAGTGATATTAGCAAGAGAAATGGAGATTTGTTATATGACACTTGCAACAGTTACAGATTATGATGCATGGCAGACAAAACACGTATCCGCTGATATGGTTTCAAGTACTATGAAAAAAAGCATCGAAAAAACCAAAACATTTATATTAAAGGTTATAGAGAATACTCCAAAAGAAAGAGAATGCAAATGTATGCATTCATTAGAAAATGCCAAACTGTAATGGATGATATTTTGAGCGACGCCATAACCCCTGATGTTTTTATTTCTACAGAAGATGCAATATATGATGCTTTTTCATCAACATTAAGTGCCATAAATTCATTATCATCAAAACTATTAATGAAAGAACTAAGGCGACTTTTGGATAATAAAAAAATACATGAAAATATCAATAATGGAATAGCAAAATATATTTATACTGCAGGTTTTCTCAGTATTGTGGGTAAGGAGATTAATCGCGAAAATATGTATTTTTTTATGAGCCTTCTAGGGATAACACCAGATTACAAATACATTGATATGATATTAGATATGAATATAGAGAGCCATTTGGTTTATATCTATGTATACTATTTTCTAATTGCAAGTGGAAAGGATGTTACTGTAGATAATATGATTAATATACTTGAGGGGCTGGGGTTAAAACCAAATAGATTGCGTATGGCATTCGTAATTAAATTTATACAAAAAGAAACACTAGAATAATTATTTGCTCATATTTTTAGAATTCGAAAATAATTTTAAGAGTGATTCGTTATAAGGATATTTAGCTATACCAAGTTCTGTTATTATTGAACTTATAAGCTCTGGAGGGGTTCTATCAAATGCTGGATTTATAGCACCTACAGAATCAGGCGCTATCTTAACTTTCTCCATTACAATCTTAACTTCTGATTCGTTGCGCTGCTCTATTTTTACATCAGACTCCTTACTTTTAAAATCTATTGTTGAAGTTGGAGCACAGACATGAAAACCTATATTTTTGAAATAACGCGCAAGTATGGATAAACCAAATGTGCCTATTTTATTATATACAATACCATTTGAAAGTATACGATCCGCTCCTGCGAAGACTTTGGTCACTCCATTTCTCTCCATTATATGTGCAGCAGCATTATCTGTTATTACACGTGTAGGTATTCCATCAACATTAAGCTCCCACGCAGTAAGCCTAGATCCTTGTAGTAATGGTCTTGTTTCAGTTGCTATAACCTCAAAGCTTTTGCCTTCAGCCCACGCAGCCCTTAGAGGCGCAGTAGCCGTGCCTATACCATCACATGCAAGCGCTCCGGCATTACATACAGTCATTATAACATCACCATCTTCTATTAGTGATTTACCATATTCACCTATCTTATAGGTAGCTTCTATATTATCAGATTGAACACGCTTTGCGGTTAATATGGCCAATTCCTTTAATTCGTCTACACCAATGCCACGCTTATATGCATTATTAACTTCATTTAAAACATAATTTATACCCCATGAAAGATTAACCGCAGTCGGCCTTGTATTTACGAGCATTTCTGC
>JAJZDG010000026.1 GCA_021828705.1 Microcaldota archaeon
AAATTTCTAACATTGTTGATATCAAAAGCAATTGCCCTATAAAGGATTCTAAGGCTGAAGTCAAAAGAACACCGAGCGTCCTCATGATATTATAGAGCATGCTAAATCCCGCATAAGGTTTATATGCACCTACAACAGTGAGTAGAGGAGGATTTACAAATGATAGAGGTGGCAATAAGCAGGATAATCCCTCTCCTGGGGCGCCTTGCAGGCAGAATTCGTAGGTTGGTGATAGACCTTTTAGATAGCCAATATACGAATCTAATACAAAATATGAATTTATATTTGTTGCAGTCTGATTTGTAAGATTTGCCGTTATAATGCCTGTTGCGGCCAGAGGATAATTTAATGTAGAAGAGAATGATGGCGCAATATCCTGAGCATATATATAACTGCATAATCCTGAAAATGACAGTCCGTTAATGCCAGACAAAAATGAGTAAGTTGTAAGCCCTGTTGGATTTAATTTAAGTATGTTCAAATTGCTATTTAGTTCTAAATTCGCGCAGGTTAATGTCATACTCGTAGGGGAAAGTCCGCTATTACCCAATGATGATACGAAAGCGCTGCCATATGTACCAAGTACCCCGACTATTATAACCATTATTATTACTGTGCCAACTAGTTGATAAAATTCGCTTATCGCCCCAGCCTTCCATTCTGAGCTGTTTATTATTGAGCTTATCATATACCATAACGATATAATCATTGAGTCAGCTAAAATTGCTATTAGTATTATAGGTATAAACTGACTGCCTACGCTACTTACATCAGATGAGGTTATCACATAATTGCCAAGCGATATTATTCCGTATAACATACCTGAAATATCTAACATATCATAAACCTCTCCAGAATGAACCGGCTCCATCTATTCCAGCGTCAAGTGCTTTAGATAGGCTCATTGCAAATGCCACCGTTATACCCATATTAAGCGCGAATAAGAACACTCCGACAAATATAAATTGTGCCATTGTTGTTATTATGAAATTTGCCTCTTGTGGTATATTAATCGGATTTAAAAAGTGCGCAATACCTAAGCTGCTCGCGCTATTTAATAAGGAACTTACAGATTGGGTGGATAGACCAAATGCTGAAGGACCTGTCAATGTACTTGTTGTAGTGGATAAAAATGTAGATGGTATCTGATTGAATTGCAATGTCTGCTGTAAATAGATATATGTAGGATTTGCAGGCGAATATAACCAGTTAACAATTACACTATCAAGCCCTATTGTAAGTGGATATATCAAATAGAAAGCTATCGCTATTGCAATCAATGCATTGGCAGCAGTCCTAAGACCTCCGCTTGTGCCTATATATGCAATGGACCTAACAATGAGCGCAACGGGTAGCACTATAGTAAATGCAGTATATTGTATTAACGGCAGCAATATATATTGCAAAAGCAGCATGCCTATTACTATTATAAGAATTGGAGAGAACACCGATATGTATAAGGATGCTAAGAAATTGTATGGAACGGATAGATTGATGCCAAAATTTATTGATGCACCTAAAATAGCACGCGTCTGGAAGAAATCAAACGAGTTGCCTATAACGTATAGTATTCGCGCGTCTATACCATATACAATTGATGTGGTGTATAAGTAGGATAACAGCTTCAAACCAGTATTCATGCTCAGATTCCCTATATAATATTCTGAATACTGTATTGGATTTAATGAGCTCTTTACAAGACTCTGGCTAATTGATGATGATATATTGCATGCAGTTGCGGCTGATCCTAATAATATTGCAATTATAACAACGCTTATAACAAGCTGAACTACTTCGGATTTTACCATTTCACGTATTTTGGATCGAAGTGATGATGAGAAAAATCCCGATAGTATATATAATATTGCAACTATCAAAAATGCGGTTAATATTATTAGTAAAGATGGCTCTAACCAACTACTTACATATGTTGACCCCCCATACAACGCACAGGTATCTATCATATTATCATGCCAGTTTCAATCTGCCAATTCCGAGCTTTATGCTTCCTCCAAGCATCTTTGCTATGTTCTGTGTTATGGTAAATCCTATTATAATATCGAGTACGCTAAGTATAAATTGGTATATTAAGTTTATATACATCTGTGAGGTTATAAAATTAAGCGCAGGGTACACACTAGTAAGACTTGATATTCCTGCGACAAAGCCACTAAGAGCATATTGAAGATTATTGGTCAACGGCTGGCTATTTGGCATGCTTGATAGATATGACTGCGTTGTACTGACCGCGCTGTTTAAGAATCCGCAGGTTAGACTTGCCGATGCAACTCCATTTGTTACTGTAGCACAATTAAATGGAGGTACCGTTCCTGTCTGGACAGGTGGGGCTATAAAATTTGTAAGCGGTAGATTCATTAACAGCAATAATGCTGGATACACAATCGCAGTGCCAATACCTAAGGCTATTAGCGTACCGCCTATTGATCGTAAAAGTGGTATAGATCTAAGTATTATCCCTGCGGGGAGCAGCACTGTAAGACCCGCAATTATTACATAAGGAAATACGTCAGTCTCAACCTGAAATAGTATTAACATAGGCAAAACTACAACCTTTCCTATATCTGTTGTAAGCCCAGCATCAGGAATGTTGGTTGAGCCAAGAACGCTGCTTGTATAAAGATTTTCTTTTACTCCAAAATCTATAGAACCTATATAAAATTCTGGCAGCGGCAGTACTGGAATAGGCACATATAATGATACTGTTGTAGTCTTTAGAAGACCAATGCCATCATATAATCCGAATAAACCTATCAAAGAAGCATTTACATCATTTAATTCTGCACCGAGATACTGCACCTCCACCGTGTTATACATAGCTTCTGTGGTAGTTGTGATTTGATTTATGCCATTTAATGGAGCAAGATTTCCCACGGAAAAATCGCTTATAGCGATATTGCCCATTATTATAATCACAGAAAATACAACCACAACAATTATTATTGATTTTATCGTTTCGCGTATCTCTCCTTTATACCAGCCCTTTAAAGACGGTATATTGAACATCGAGTCTAATATATAGGATACTGCAATAAGAAGAAATGATAGTAGTATACCAAGTAATGAAAGCGCAATGGCACTGGTAAACGCACCTGTTGCTATTGCCTCAGTCAATGTTGTTGCTATATATTGGGTGCCAGAAAGCGTTGACGCAAATAGATACTGTGCATTTGTCTGTGTGGCAGATGCCATAAATGGTATCAATGAGAGTATACCAAAAAGAAAGAGCAAAACAACATAAAAATGCAACCGCATACTATCAGATATTACTTATGTAATTAGATATAATAATATATCCCACATGAAAAATTGACTCAGTGCCGCATTATTGCAAATCTCTTCATATACATCTGGCTCTGAAGCACAACAAGAAATGGCAATATTATAAACGCATTAAATATAAGCATCGCATATCTTGATATTGTAGTGCCTGTCAATACTATAAAAATGAAATCAAATATTGTCAGTGCGAGTATTGCTATTACAAGCCATACAAGCACATAATCAAACCGCTTAAAGAAGAAGTGCACACCAGATTTTATAGCAGGAAGCACCCTATGTTCATCTATGACGATTGCACTCGGTGCATAAAAAAATATTGGCAATAATAATATTCCAACCACTGCGGTTGCAACACCTGATATGCCATACCCATATGTTGTTATATTGACCAACATTATTATTGCAGAATATAACAGTAGAACAATGAACACCCTGCTGGTATAATGCTCTATGCCCTTAATTACCTCCTCTTTTATCTTTGTATGCGTTCTTGTATGCCTTACAAGTATATTTATTGCGACTATTGCAAAGCTAAGAAATAACAAAGAAAAAAAGAGTGCTGCAATTATAACTGACGTGCTTACTATATTAAGATTTGTGAATATGCTTGAGGTTCTGATAAATATCGCTCCAGCATCATTGAATGTTGGAAGCGATGCAAATACTGGTATTAAAAATGCGATTATAAATGCCACTGAAAATAAAAATATAAGTTCTAGATTCTTCATATAGAAGTCTATTGAGTGTTTTATTACATTTACCAAATTATCACAACAGTTACACTATGATAGATTCAATCTAAAGATATAAAAAGAATATTAAAAATAAAAAATTAAAAAAAGAGTCCTTCAGATGCCAAGTGGACTAAATTCCACTTAGCAATCCTCCGATATTACCACATTGAGCTGTTATCTGTGCTGCAGTCTGCCCTGTTATTAACTGTAATATATATGGGGCTAATAGAGCTATTATAACGCCGACAACGCCTCCTAGTATCATACCCATCCCGTAACCTTGTAGGGAACCCTTTGACTGGCTAGGCATCACATGAGAACCAGCGTATAGTGCTGCGCCCAATATCATCAGAGTCAATCCCAATATGAATATTACAGTCTCAACATCTGAGTATACCGTACATATTGCATTTACAGCTCCGCCAATACCGGATGATGTTCCAGTACCGCCTATTGTTATCTGTGACATACCGATACCAGAGATGTATCCAAAAAGGATCATCATTGATATCAGAATCTTGCCATATTTCGAACTAATAACTGCAAATTTTGCAGTTAAACTTTTCTTGGAGTTCATTTTTAACACCGTTTTAACATAATACTATGAATATACATAATATAAAAAGATTATGTTTTTTACAGCATATAATAATAATCGAGCTAAAATTTATTAAGCTATTTTATTAGCTTTTTATATCTTTTTTACATATTTATTCATTATGTACATATTAGGCATATGGGATGGACATGATGCGGGTGCGGCACTTATAGATGATAAAAATATATTATTCGCCGCAAATGAGGAAAGGTATACTCGAAGAAAGCTTGAGATAGGTTTCCCTAAAAATGCCATAAATGCTGCTTTAAGCTCAACAGGTGTACCAATTGGGGATATATCTGACATCGCTTTTACTACTACGGAGTTCTCAAAAACCATTGAACGGCTCTTTCCAGGCATACGGGAGAATTATTATACATTCAGAAGAAGAAAAGGGCGCATGCCGCAATTTGAACATTTAAGGCACAAAATAAAATACACAACAACAGGCATAGGGATAATGCCAGGATCAAAGAGCGTAAATAGTGCCATACTTAAGGGTTATTTAAAACACATGGGATTTAAAGATTTCAAGTTGCATGTTGTAGAACACCACAACGCACATATGGCAACCGCTTCAATGACCTCTAATATGAATAAGCATATAGCAATTACCATGGATGGGGTTGGGGATGGCCATTCTGGAAGTATAAGTATTGTAGACAATAAGGATATAGAAAAGAAGATCAGCATACCCGCAAGGGATTCACTTGGCATTTTTTTTGAACAAGCAACTAATATAATAGGTATGCGGGAGCTCGAGGATGAAGGAAAAGTCATGGCAATGGCAGATTATTCATATCCGTTTGAGATAAAAGATAATAAATTTATAGATTTTTTTGTAGTAGAAGGCACACAGATACGGGCGCGGTATAACCCGAGAAAGCAGTATGATATGTTAATGCGCATTGCGTGGTCTATGCCACGTGAACAATTTGCATTTATGGTACAACAACTAACAGAGGCTGCGCTCGCAAAATTTGTAAGCAACTGTATAGATAGATATGGTATACCAAATGTTGCATTCTCAGGTGGCATATTCTCAAATATTAAGGCAAACATGAAAATAAGAAAGCTTGACGGACTAAAACAATGGTATGTATTTCCACATATGGGAGATGGTGGCATTGCACTTGGCGCTGCTTTATATACACGATTTATAAATGAGGGTTATTACAATTACACATTATCAGCATACCTTGGCGACCAATACAGCAATGAGTATACAGAAAAAATATTAAGATCGGAACGCTCACTTTCTTATGAATTATTGGATCATAAAAGCGCCGCAAAAAGTATATCAGAGCTTCTATCAAAAGGCAATTATCTGCTCTTATTTAATGGCAGAATGGAATATGGACCACGAGCACTTGGCAATCGAAGCATAATTGCTCCTTCAGATTCTGAGTACGTAAAGGAACGATTAAACATACACATAAAAAGAAGGGAGTGGTTTCAGCCTTTTGCTCCTTCAATATTAGAGGAGGATATGAATAAAATTATAGAGTATGATGACAAGGGCATAGATAGATTTATGACCATGGCTTATGATGTAAAGGATGCATTTAAAACAAAATTAAAATCAGTAGTGCATGTTGATGGTACTGCAAGAACACAGATTGTTGGAGATGAAAATGTTATGTATAGAGAAATACTAAGAGCTATAAAGGATGATAGTGGCAATGGCATAGCACTTAACACAAGCTTTAATATACATGGATATCCGATAGTAAGATCTCCAGAGGATGCATTAGAGATGATGAAAAAAAGCAGGACGAAATACATGTTTATAAATGGCTATATGGTCATAAATAAACGGGGAATGTAGATGATTTTTTCTCAGGGAATTGATGAGTATATTTTTACGATAGGAATGCTCGTATCTTTTTTTGGCATGGTTATTTCATTAATCATGATGAGAGGGGATATCGTTGATGCGTTCAAAAAAATTGGTATTAAGCGGATGCATCTGATTTTTGCATTTTTAATAATAATACTTTTTTTAATTATTGAATTATTTGTAATAAAAACTACGCAGCAATTATTCTTTGATGATATTATATATCAGGGCGGTGCACAAATGTTACTGCACACAGGACAAGCATGGATGTGCAATTATGGGAGTCCGACAAACTGCATATCAGGGCAGATATTCCATGAACCAATAGGCACATCATTCTTACTCGCTATAGGCTTTCTTTTTTTTGGCGTAAATAGATATGTAGCATTTTATGAATTCATAATTATCGGAGCCATTGCAATAATAGCATTCTTCGCTGCGGCGCTTATGTTATTTAAGAAACCATCATATGCACTCTTTAGCGAATTATTACTTGCGCTCTCACCGTTGCTCTTAGTATGGGCTGCGCCCACAAATTCTGATATAGTAATGATGCTTTATTCGATTATTGCATTCTTTGCGCTTCTTTTGTTAATAGAAAGAAAAAGCATATGGGCGTGGGCTTTTATGCTATTCTCTTTTAGCACACTCACTTATACAAAGATTGACGCGCTCATGTATTTACCCATATTTTTTATAGTTTATGTGGCACTATCAAAAAAACCAATTATACATACACTAAAAAAATATGTGATGCATGTTAAAAAATTATTTAAAATTAATATCGATTTGCGATATTTCATATTAATTATATTATTCGTTGTTGGCATTGTTCCTTCACTAATATATTTTTCAAGCCAATATAACAATGGGTATGGATTTAACAATACGCAAATAGCAAATAGCTGTAGCAAATATAATACACAACTGCATGTAACCGCTGCGATAGACGTTGCAAATCTTAATGCAAACATTTGCGCAAATGTTTTATTCTGGTTTAACAGCTATGGCACAATGGATGGCTATCCCATAATGCAACCATTATTTTTCACAATACTTGGGATAATTGGAGCCGCATTGATGTTTTTAAAAAATAAGCGGGAGTTATTTGCGTTAGGTATATGGTTTATAATAATATTTTTAGTATATACCTCCTTTTATGCAGGTTCAGTATTATATGGAGTGGATTGGCGCTTCTTCCTTGCGCTTATACCGCTAGCCGCATTATTTGGAGGATTCGCCGCTGGTAGAATATTAGAAATAAAACATATACAAAAAAAACCATTCTTTTTACATACTGCTTTTATTATAATTGTAATTTTGATGCTTTATTCCACCCTTTCTATGTATAATAACTTAGCAATAAACCCAACACGTATAATACAAGCAAACAGTGCACGTTTCTATGAAAATTTCATATATAATAATTCCAATAAAATACCAAATGACTGCCTTGTTTTCAGCTTCGACCCTACATTATTTAATATAAACAATAAAAGCTCACTCCAATTCAGTTATTTATCAGGCATGAATGAAACAGTATATAATTCATATATGAATGATAACAAATGCCTTGTTATAGATTATGGATTCTGGTGTTATACGCCAGAGGGTAGCAGTATGTGCCAAAGCGCATTGAGCGAATTTAATACTACATTACTAGCTACGGCAACAGACAACTTCACAACGCAGCGATTTTCAATATATAAAATAAATAGATTCAATTGAAGATATTTGACAGTATTGTTTTAAGTATTTTATATCCGTCATGAAAGCTGCGTAGCTTGCCAATTCCATTCTCCCTTTTTTTTTCATAACTTGGCACCTCTAATATATGCATGTTCAACTTTTTTGCAAAAATATTTATCTCCGTTTCTATCCCAAATCCACGCTCTTTTAAGTGCATTCTCTTTACTGCACTTTTGGAAAAACTTCTATAACCATAACATAAATCCGTATATTTAGCGCCATATATTAGATTAA
>JAJZDG010000027.1 GCA_021828705.1 Microcaldota archaeon
AATCAAAATTATACCTTATCAACTATCAATTACAAATATCAATTCCACTCCAAATAGATACTAGGTTTATTTGGAAGCGCTCGTGATGCCCTTGAATTTTGTGATTCAGACTCTCTTTCGATATTTATATTATCGCAATCCACCTCCTTTTTTATGTATTTGCAAGCATCCTTAAAGTAATTATATAATAATTCTGAGGAGATATCCTTTAGTGCTATTAGTTCCATTGGATTTTTGAACTGTGAGAGATACTTTGCCGTGCGCTCCTTATCCTTTTGATCTATTAATGATAACACCTCTGATAGCTTGCGCTTTGATACAAGTGCATTATAAGCATCAAATTTCCATTGATCCGCGATTATCAGAGATATCTTTGATAGCTTCTTTTTCTGATTCTGCTCCATCTTTGATGTTAATGCAATGGCATTTCTCACATCGGATATTGTATCCTCTATTATCTTCTCTTCAGATTCTACCTCTTTGCTGGCCATTGAGTTATCCGGCTCAGGCCAATTCTCCTTTATTAACATGTTATTATTACCTAACATGCTCCAAAATTCTTCGCACACATGCGGCAGCATGGGTGATAACATTTTGACTACCCCAGATATGAAATCGGTCAGTACAAGCTTATTCGACCCATTTCTATCCACATAGTGCTTTATCTCTGATAGTGAGCCATAGAATAACCCATTAAATGCATCTCCAAATCTAAATTCCTCCATATTCTGCGTAGCTTCTGTTATTTTTGAATTTAATCTTGAATAAAGCCAAAAGTCTATTGGCTTTAGCTCCTTGCTCTCATAGCCATTCAGCTCGGAGATGATGTTTCCAAACTGCTCAAATTTTTGCAGCATCTGATTTACAAATAGATCAGTGAAATTTGAATCTGAATCGATATTTACGCTTCCAATTATAACTGCGCGCAATGCATCAGTGCCATATGTCTCCCTTACATTATGCAAAGATACTGTATTTCTTAAGCTTTTGCTCATCTTCTGACCATTATACATGAGCAATGCATTTGCAACTATCTGCTTTGGCCAATACTCTTTTTTAAATATACCAACATTGTTGAATATATACATTATAAGATGGTTGTATAGAAGATCTGTGCCAGAATGCCTAGATGTATTCTTATACCAATATTCATACGACTCTCTTGCGTGCTTTAATACATATGCGCTTATGCCTGTTGCTTTTGATACGAATTCAATCTCGACGCTGCCATTGAAAACATAATCAAAGAATTCAGGCTTTAATGACTCTGGGGATATGTTTGCACTTCTTAATATGTTTATTATTGTATAAAATGCGGTATAGATTGTAGAATCTGAAAGCGACTCTATTATATGCTCTTTATTGAATGGGAACTTTGTACCAAGCCCCTCAGCCCTCTCTGTTGCGCGCTCCTCTATCCAATCTATAATCCTTTGATAAGTTATGCGCGTCTTTTCAGGGTATAATTTCATTGTTGAAAGATGTGCAATTACATTATCCTTCCATTTTTTATCCCCATAATTTATGAACCATTGATCCTCAACCACCTTTACTATGACCGTTGCGCCGCACCTGCATTTAACCACGCTATCATTTGCAAGCACGTATATTAGTAGCGCATTCTTAGATTCTATTAGATCATTGCGTATAAGATTGCGCGCCTCGCTCTCTTTCATATTCGCATATTTTCCAGATATCATAACCCCGCTATGCGCTTCGTCCTTGTAGAGCTCCTTTGTTGCTATTTCCACTATCTCGCTTGAGTTATTATCTATTGACCAATTATGTTTTTTAAGGTATGCAAATGCCGGAGGCTCATCATCGCTTTTATTCGAATTGTCCATTCGTATAACAGATTTATATGGCCCTTTTGGCACATCTATTCCTGAATTCTCTAGTACTTTTAAAGTAGAATAATCAAATGGCGCATGCGCGGGAACAGACATTACAACACCTGTTCCAAAATCAGGCTTTACAAAACGCCCTGGAAGCACAGGAATATTCTCATTTGTAGATGGATTTATAGCAACCTTATTTAGCAAATCTGATCCTTTCACTTCCTCTATTATCTTAATGCCCATTTGATATGATAGCGGAGCAACCATATCCCTTGATACATACGCCCTAAATCCATCAAGCTCAACTAGCGAATATTCTACATCCGGGTTTACAAAAAGATTTGTAACGCCGTCTATTGTTTCAGGCCTAAATGTTGCGCATATAAAAAAGTTATTTGTATCTTTTTCCTTGAATTTTATTCCCACTATTTTTTCTATCTCCGGCTGCATATCACCTTTTGTATCATGCTGCCCTACTGCATTATTCTCATTTGTACACCAACCAACCGGATGCGCACCTTGCGTTAAAAAGCCAAGATCTTTTAATTTGTAGAACTGCCATTCTACCATTTTGCTAAATAATGGGTCTATCGAATCAAAAGTTCTTCTCCAATCAATGCTAAAACCGCATGCCTTAAGTTCGCGCTCGAATTCCTTCTTAAAATATTCTGCAATAAAATAAGGATCTACCATCTTAGGTATTACTGATTTATCTACCTTATATACACTTATAAAGTCATTAATTAGATCTTGATCATTTGCAATTATTCGCTTTGCTATGCCAAGTATAGGAGTTCCTGTTTTGTGAAATGCCACAGGAAATAATACGTTATAGCCGCGCATGCGCATATATCTTGCGTATACATCCGCTGTGCCATACGTCCTAAAATGCCCTATATGTGGGGGCGAATTTACATATGGCATTGCAGCGGTTACCATTATCTCCTTTTTTTCAGATGGCTCAGATTCGAAAAATGTGCTCTCTGCCCACGCTTTTTGCCATTTTTCCTCAATTTTCTTATAATCTATAACCATTGTAACACATCTTGAGAGTGGCGTTAATATATGATAAATTTTTCAGTTATTATAACCATTTTTTATGACATCAGTTTATAACTTTGCCACACTGCAATATTTTAATTGCTTTTAAAATCACATATTTCTATGCATTGACTATTTTATTAACATATTAACGCTTATATATATTGCGATAGATTATCTCTTTGTTTTAGTATAATTTTTATTTTAATAATTCATTTATTTTATCGATTATATTTATTATGGTAATTGGTGCATACATGGAACTATTTTTAATTGAAGAAATTTTAATTGTTTTAATATCCTTATTATATCTGTTATATGACATATTTAACAATAGAAACGTTCCTAGCATTGTAGTATATGCAACTATTATTATAGCAATATTTATGACTCTTTTAAATTGGAACGTATATTATATTGTCGAAAGCTTTGTTATAGCGATATTAATAGTGATATTTGGCTATTTTGCGTTATATAAGGCTGGAAGCTTGGGTCTTGGTGATGTGCTCGAATTTGCAGCAATATCAATGATTCTTACGGTTCAATCCTCCCCTATAATATCCCAAAATGTACAATATGGCATACCATTTATAATATCAGTATTGATAAGCAGCGGCATATCTGCCTTAATTCTTGTGCCATTATATTACATACCAAAAGCAATCAAAAAAATCAATCATTCAATATTAAAAGATGTTACCAGAAGCGCAATGTTAAAATCCATTACTGCAGCCATATCATACATTGTTTTGATTGGCATTTTGGTTGCGGTTAATTTTATAGGTGTTTGGGGCGTTCTGCTCTTAGGCTTACTTATGCTTGGATCTATATTCACCATACTCTTTGAAAAACCTATGACTGAAGCAATGATAATAAATGCAAAGGTATCTGAGATAGAGGAAGATGATATAATAGCGCTTAACATGCTTGATAAAAAAACTATTAGAACCATAAAAAAATACGTTCCTGATTTTGGAGGGTTAGTTACAGAAAAAATGATAAATGAAATTAAGAAAAAAGAGCCGCATTTAAAACTTCCAACATATAAAAATGCAATACCATTTGCCGTTTTCATATTCATAGGATGCGTAATATCATTGCTCTTTGGAAACCTATTCCTCATAGTCTTTAGATAAGCGCCATTGAAGATGTGACATCCTCCCACCCATAAATGGTGTGGGCTTCCTCTGCGTCATACAATCACTGCATCCCGCAAAGGATGTGTTTTATCGGTTCTCAGTTCGTCGAGGACTGCCTCCTGTCGGGGTCTTACATTCTCTCCCTGAGCGTGACTTCCCCTCTGTCCGAGGGTAGTTGCCCTGCGCAATATGTTTATTGATGCGTTTATATCTCTATCTTCAGTTAGACCACAAACTTCACAGTAATAGATTCTTTTTGAAAGCGGCATACTTTGAATATTTCCACAGTTATTACAGGTTTTTGTCGTATTTTTTGGATTTACTTCTACAACTTTCATACCAGCACTTTCAGCCTTGTATAAGAGTAGTTGAAAAAACTTGTTCCACGAAGCATAATTTATTGATTTTGCAAGTCTATGATTTTTTACCATGTCCTGAATATTCAATTTCTCCACTGCAAATGAGGTATAATCTGACTTTATAAGTTTATCAGTAACTTTATGAAGATAATCATTTGTTTGATCATTTGCAATTTGATATTTTTTGTTCATTTTATCTTTTGCAATCTGTCTTCTTTCTGAACCTTTTTTCCTTCTTGCAACTCTTTTTTGCCATAGCGCAATATGTTTTTCTACTTTCCCTCTAAAGTTTGGCTTTGTTATTTTTGTTCCGTCGGATAAGACTGCAAAAGTTTTCAATCCGACATCTATGCCAATTGGATTTGAATCATTTATTTTTGGTATTTCGAAATCTTTTTTTGTAGTTGTAAATATCGCATAATAATTCGATGCATCCTTCTTTATTGTAAGTGTTTTTATCTTTCCTTCCATACTTCTATGCAGTTCTATTTTCATTGTGCCTATTTTTGAAACACGTAATCTTTCTTTTTCTATTGAAAATGAACCATTATCTTGTGGGTATATTATACTATAATATCTATCCTTTGATTTGAAACGTGGAAATCCAACTTTGACATTCTTTCCATTCTTCTTCTTTTTGCATCTTCTGAAGAAGTTTTGATATGCTTTCATCACACGATATTTTATCTCGCATCTTGTTTGAGAGTATATTCGCAGAAATTTTTTGTCCTTTTCTATCTCTTTTGCAAAGCTATTCAGCAATGCCATTGACAGTCTTTTGTTTCCATCTTTGTATGATTTTATCGACTTTTCAAGAAGTAGGTTGTAAAATTCTCTTGATAATATAAGTTGAGATTCTATCTCTGACTGACGTTTGGCATCAGGATAAATCCTAAATTTATATGCTCTTATAAGTTCCATTACATTTCCTTTTGTTCTGCGATGTGTTTTTTTATCAATTTATCTTTATATACTTATCTGCGGTTCGCTTTCATCCCACCTCTGAAGAGTGGGGGATTTCCCGCTCACTTTGTTAAATATGCCACTACACTGACATAATTTGTATATTTTAAACCACACTCCTATTACCATATTCGGCACTCCGAAAATATTCTTTGAACTATCACCTCCCGTATTTTAGTACTTCTTTGAGTACAATATAAGATGAGTAACCTTTCAATAATTGAACTACATATGAAACAAACACAGTATTCAGTATGCTGACTTCCAAATATACATATAAGTAATATCTCCAAACGAAAGTTCTTTATTATGATTTTATATCGTTCTGCAACATTATAAAGTACATTTTTTATTGCCTCTATAGTTTTGAATGTTCTAAACATTTTATATCTATATTTTGTTACAAAAACAAAATGCTGAAAGTTGGTGTTGACGACCAACCCCTATAAAAAAATAGATGCACTAAAATGTGCAGTTCATCCGACGACCCAAAGGTCATGGAACTCTTGCCCCGGTATTAGGTTTGTTCTATTGCCCATTTCCACGCGGGCACTAACGTTATTATTCCATCTTCAGTTTCTATTATTCGTTGATCTTTTTTAGTTATTATTATACCTTTTTTTATCTTAAATTTCTTCATAAATTCCCTAATAGGTTTGATGTCAAATGTAGTTATATTTTCTTGATATTTTACTTCTATAGGTACATCGTTAGATATGGCATCTATCTCATTTCCGTTCTTCCAGAATGATATAGCATTCAATTTATTAATAACAAACGTCTCTACCATTCTGCTAAACATTATTTCATCAATCTCATTTTTATACAAATAAATTAAAGCGTTATCAATAGGATACGCTCTTTTCCTTTTTCTTAATTTTGATGCGCTGCCTTTTCTATAGTTACTCATTAATCTTATCAAAAAACTATTTTCCAGATATGATATATAATCCTTTATTACTCTTCTATCTTTTCCAAATTGCTTACTTAATGAGAGGTAATCAATATATATTCCAGGGGTGGTAGATATTAATTCAAGCAAGACAGACAGAATACTCGGATCATCGATTTTAAATAATTTTGGGATGTCTTTGTATAATATTTTATCGACAACTAATGCACGGATATATTCATTAAAATATCTTTTATCTTCAATACTAAAAGTTTCTGGAAACCCTCCTTTTTTTATAAATTTCATAAATAATGGACCTATTATTGTTTCATATTTCATATTATTTTCTGTTATCCCTAATACATTCAGATATTCAATAAATGTAAATGGAGTAAAATGAAGCTCGATAATACGCCCTGCAAGCGTCTCTTTTGTTTTTTTTCTTAAAAATAATGATTCCGAACCACTTATTATAAATTTAATTTTTGGATACAAATCATAATATTTCTTTAACATATTCTGCCAGTTTGAACATTTTTGTATTTCATCTAAAAATATAAATATGCGCTCATCTCTTAAATCTTTCATCTGTATTTCTAAATAAGTTTTTATGACATCCTCTAAATTTGAAGTATTATCATCAAAAGAAAAAAATAATATTCTCTCTGGTGGGATATACTCATCTATCAACTTTTTAATTAGTTGATACATCAATGTTGTTTTTCCTGTTCGCCTCAATCCGATAAAACCAATGACAAATCTATTTTCTAACTGCAATTCTGCTTCTTTATAAATATCTCGCTTAAATTCCAATGCAAGATCTGTGTCAACATGACCCTTTATCCACCAATGATTAAATTCTTCAAGCCTTAAACTTTCCATTCAATCACATTACATTACAATGTACATATTTATAAGTTTTATGTACATTATAATGTACACAGATATATTAACATAAATTCGGCCTATAAATTACTAAAAATGATAACTAAAATAGACATGCAAAGTTATAGATATGTTTATTTATATTATCAATATTGATAATAAAAAGAAATGATTTTATGAATTATAATAATTTTGTTTTAGAATTAAAGCGCTTAAAATTAACTGTTTTTTTCATTAGACGATACGCAACGAATTATTTGAAGATTTTGCGCACTCTTTTTTCTATGTACTCTTCGGATGCGTCTATTTTTGCACCGATTTTAAACGGCATTGAAGATGTAGATATATCGCTACACTGACATAATTTGTATAGTTTAAGTCATTTGGCTGACATAAATTTTATTTTTATTTTTTGAGGCAAGAATACCACGACTTTTAAGTCGTGGATGAATTGTGTGCTGCGATACAATAAATATTACTTTTTTTCATGCAACATTCCGTTAATGACAGCGGCGCAAATTTTTTGCGCCTGATGCTGCCAAAAACGTGATAATATGGATAGCGTAGCGAGTGCAAAATATAAAGAACCATCGGCCAATGAAGTTGGTCATCAATACAACTTTCAACACATTGTATTGGTTACGAAATATAGATATAAAATGTTTAAAAACTCGAAGACTGTTGGGATAATACGGGATGCACTTTATGATGCAGCGGAAAGGCATGGAATGGTAATAAAAGAGATGTCGTTCGGTGAAGACTTTGCGCATGTTCATATGGAAGTTAGTATACCAAATATAATGTCAATTTCGTATGCAATGCAGTTATTGAATGGATACTCATCATATAAAGTGTTCAAAGAAATGCCTAGGCACAGATTGCGATATTTTAAAGGGCATTTTTGGACTGCAGGATATAGCAACGGCAGCGTTGGTCCAAGGGATGAAAATACGCTGCAGAACTACATCAGGAAGCAGGATATTTCAGGACAACTGCATCTTACTGTTTAACCTAAGTGATACTGCGACCTTTAGGTCGCAGAGAAGGTCATTCTGCATCTATTTTTATTATTTATAAGTGGGTAAATGTTACCAACGAGCTAATGTGAGGAATTTTGTGTAGGATTATATTCATAAATTGAATATTCATAGAAATTTGGGCCCCAGGGTACGAATGCAGTATAATTTTTTAGCCAATTATATGCGTAGGGCATATAAATTAGTTCAAGTGAGCATTTTTTAT
>JAJZDG010000028.1 GCA_021828705.1 Microcaldota archaeon
TTCTTTATAAAAGCACAATTTTATTTATTTGTGGCATTTTATTTGCTTTTTATTTGTCCTGCCAAAATTTATTTGCCAAAGCTCTTAGCATCTCCTCCACAATTTAAAAATTCCTATTCCATTTAATTATAAAGATTAAACGAATAAAAGTTGATAAAAATAATATTAAAAACAGATTATTTGGAGAGGCTTATCACCCCACCAAAAAAAACAAAAATAGTTTAGCTAATTTATTTGTATATGGACTGATATTTTGTTCCCGTATCATCCACGATGTGTATACATTCGCCTTCGCATTCTATTAAGCAGGCCTGACACAATATACATGCTGAGCCGTTCACTCCTACAGAAATGCCTCCGCTCTTGCCATCGCTCTTTTCAGCAAAATGATTATGCCCGTCCTTGACATTCTCCCACTTCTGTTTAATTGCGCTATCTGATACACCCTTCCATTTCATATTTTCAGGGGCGTTGTCTTTATTTGCACCATCCGCATCGGGATTGCCAGAAGTTCCTCTACCTCTCATCTCAAAAACAGCAACAGGACATACATCAAAGCAGTGATGGCATCCAGTGCACTTTGGCTTGTCTATGTATACATCCATTCAAATCACATTTATTAGAAATAATCGCATTAATATTTAAATAGATAACGTATCATACTATGGAAATGAGATGCACATTCGTTACATTTTGTGCAAAATATGCATCTCTTGATGCGGCGTTATCTTTTATCTAATTAGCCAAACAATCCAGCTAATCCGCCAACAGCTTCCTCTTCAGTCTTCTTCTCCTCCTTTTTCTCCTCTTTCTTTGGAGCTGCATGTGCTGCTGGAGCTGCTGCTGGAGCTGCTGACATCTGCATACTCTGCGCATTCTTTATAACATCTTTTATGTTAACATCCTTTAGAGATGCGACTATGGCCTTAGCCTGTGCCTCGTCAGGACTTGCGCCCGCTGCCTTAACTACCTCCATTATGTTCTTTTCGTTTATCTCTTTACCGGCTGTATCAAGCAATAATGCCGCGTATATATATTCCATAATTTCACCTTATTTAATATCATTTCTTTGCATTCTCCAATGCCTTTGCCTGTAATGAACCTATCGCAAGAAGCTTATCTACAACACCGCTATCATAAATCTTACATTCAACTCCAAGATACATTGCATTATTGTATGCTTTTGCTATAAGTCTATTTATTGTTAACGCATTAACAATGTTTCCTGCCATACTCACTGCCAGTACATGCTGCATCGCCAAATTAAGCTCATGCATAGTACTATCGCGTGTTATGCCTAAAACCTTGCTGCTAAATACCATATTTTCAAAGAATACTGCTGAAGGGCCTACACTCACATCAAATGGCTTTATATTTAATGTCTGAAGTGCCTTTGATAAACCGGCAGTTATAATCTCTCCTTTCTTTATTGTTTTATCCTTTGCTATAACAACCTTTCCTTTTTGTATCTGCGTATCTACTCCAGTCTGCTTTAATTCTGTTACTGATTTACCTGGCTGAAGAGTTGTCTCACCACTACTAATCGTAATATCTTGTGGCGCTATCTGATTTGGCTTTGCCGCAAGCTTTAACGCATTGGATTTAAACTGCATATTTAACTCGAATGGATCCTTATTGCTAAAGACTATTGCTGATGTGTTGCCAAGATACTCAACAAGCTTGCTGGCTTTAGGATTACTCTCAAGAACACGCTTTAGCATATTCTTTCTTCCCACGATTATATATGTATCAGCGCGCAACTTGTTCTTTGACAACTGGAATAATCTATCAGGAATCCCATTTAACTGTATTATTCCAACGCTCTTATACTTTCCAAAGAGCTTAGAATGCTCCTCAACAAATTTCATTTTTTGTTTTTTATTAATCATAAAATAACCTCATAGTAATTTCAGTGGCTTGCTCATTGTCAACTTTATATATGTTGAGCGTATGTTCTGGCGACCAACTTTCTTTGCAACATCGTTGAACACAGCATCTATATTAGATGTTATCTCATTTATTGGCATACTCTCTGTTCCGACAACACAGTGCACTGTTGGAAGATATTTGCCCTTGCTCCTAATATAAACTGACCTGCTCACATTCTTTAATATTGTCTCCAAATCGCCGCTGACTATAGGCTTTGGCATTTTACCTCTAGGACCTAAAAACTGTCCCACAGCTTTTGCTATCTGAGGCATAAGATTTGGCTGCGCGAGCATCTCATAAGAGAGCAATTCATTCTGCTTTAATTGATCCTTTGCTATTAATTGTAATTCCGCGCTAGATATGACGCGAACATCCAACTTCTTTGCCTGCTCAGATATCTTTAAATCATCAGTAAATACAGCAGCATTGCTCTGCTTTCCCTTTCCAAACGGCAACACCACAGACAGATTCAAACGATTGTCCGTCTTGTTAAAGTCTATGCCTTTAAAATTTATCGCAAGCTCCACGCTCTGCACGAATTTTCTCTTCCCCTTGTTTTCAGCAAGGAAAGCATTAATTTTGTCTATATCATTCTGTTGCATTATAATCCCTCCTGCATAAATGCAGTCTAAACGGGAAAACCAGTTTAATAATAGAATATTGCTGCAGAAAACTATATATAACTATCAGAATATAAAGCATAAATATAAAAGAACTTTTTTTGAGGGTTATCTATGAAAATGAAACAGAAACAACTTGTACACGAAACCGGAGAGCAGGGGTTGTTTGGCTACTATAATGGGAAATTATTTAATCAACACTTACCTTCGGAAAGCATGAAGTATCTCAGCGGTTCTTCAAAAAACAGGATGTAAAAACAATACTGGATTTTGCTTGCGGAACCGGAAGGTTTTGCAGTGTTTATATTATCTTGGTGAGTTAATGAAATATACTCTAGAGTTATTGAAAGAGCTTACAGAAGAGGACGTTGGTTTGAAGCCGGGCGATACGAGTGAATATAGACTAAGAAAAGAGGCCAGAGCAATTGTATTGAATCATAAAGGTAGGCTTGTATTAATGTATTCTTCTAGGGATAAATCATACGAAGTCCCAGGTGGGGGGCTGGAGGAAGGTGAAAATCCTGAAGAGGCACTTAAAAGAGAAATGTTGGAAGGGATAGGTTATAATATAGAGATAGATCGTGGTGTAGGCTTCAACATACAATATCGGAATACATCAAAGTTGATTAAAATGGTCTACTGTTTCTTGGCGCATACTATCGGCAAGCCTAACAAACCAAAACTAGATAAATATGAAGTTGCAGCTGGATTAGAAATGGTATGGGTGGAAAGCTTTAGAGATGCACTAAAATTAATGAATACAAACCCGAATGAAGGGCCTGGTGAGCGATTCTCGAATAAGAGTGACACTGCTTTTTTGAAGAAGGCAGAGGATATCTTAAAAATATATCCAAAGCCTATTTGATTCTATTAATAGCAAAATATATTTGCTTATGTGTATTTCATTTCAATTTTTTCAAGAGCACTAATATAATAATCAATTATGTCTTTTGAAGGTTTCACGAATGGAGGTAAATGGATTGTAATGTGGCGAAGTCAAGTTTAAGATATTCATTTTAAGACCTGCGGCTGCTGTCGTCGAAAGACGGCAACTCCGCTAACGTTTATGGATGTCTACGTATGCAAAATCCGGTCGTCAACAGGTTCTGCCGCGGATTTACTATTCAACCAAAAAGAATTTGGACTTTTTGTAATAGGGGAAGTAAGGGAGGTTTAAAGATTTTCAAGACCCTCTATTAAGCACTCGCACCTATAAACCTTACATTCTCCATTTATATATTAATCACAAAAAAAATTCAAATCTCATTTTGCGATCTTGTTTAATATCGGATACGTATCATATAGGCGCTCCTGCTCTAGCTGCTGATATAGCATATATATTATACCTACAGTAAGTAATATTCCCATTCCTGTGCCTACTGCTCCTGTAAGTGTTGCAAGCGCGGCAAGCAGCCCAACAAATATACTTCCCAGTACTGTAACCGTCGGTATATATTTATTAAGCAGCGACTCTACTATTCTTGGATCTCTTCTAAACCCTGGTATCTGCCAACCCATCGAACCTAACTGCTCTGCTATATTCTTTGCACCCTGGCCAGACATTTCTACCCAGAACTTTCCAAAGATTATACATAGTATTATTAGTACAACAACATATACAATTGCGTGCACCCATTCAGGAATTAACATTACCCCTCCCCAAGGAAGAAATAATGAACTCGTACTGGTTAAAAGATATTGTATGTATGGACCATATCCTCCAATACCAAGAGGTGCAGCATACGGCAAAGGAAATGTCGGGGATATTAGATATGTTATACCTCCAGTTAATTGCAGTGTTGTTCCTCCAGATGCGGTGCCGACCGGCTGATAGTATGCTATGAACTTTGCAAGATTTGCAAATGTTCCAGTAACATTTGCTATAAATCTAAACCACACCGTTAAACTTAATTCTAATGCAGACGCAAGTATTACTGGCAATACACTTACATAAAGAAATGGTATTGGCAATCTTCCCCCAACGCCACGCAACTGTTCGAATGAAAGCGGAAGCTCAACCTTTGTTTCATATGCGTATATGCTGACCGCAAATATTAGTATTGAGAAAAATAATGGAGCAAATACAAGCACCATATTTGATATTGCGGCTGCGCCGCCGGCACTAAGCACAGCACCTGCCTCTGGCAACAGTATCTCTATTGTTCCGGCGATTATTGCATATGAAACGCCGCTCGCTATGAACATGTTGATACCTGATGTCACGCCGTATTTACTCATCATCTCGTCCAAGAATATTATGGCAATGGCCCCAATTGCAAGCTGCAACACCACAATGCCAATAAATGCCGTAGATATAACAGGAACGAACCCGCTTATAGCATATGCAAATGATTCGACCAATGCTATCACTATTGAGAGCAGCTTTTGGAAGGCTTGATAACGCGCCTTTTCAGCAGGATTTTCCATATCTATTTTAAATAGACCAGAACCGGATATAAATTGAAGCAGTATGCTTGCAAGCACTATTGGACCTATTCCGACAGTTATTATACTGCCTATCTTAGCGGCAAATATTATACTTACAAGCTGCAGTGTTGATGTACTTGTGGTATTGCTAACTCCGTATGCATTCACATTATATAAAACAAAATATACTGCAAGTATTGCGCCAGTCCAATAAATTTTTTCTCTGAGTGATAATGGTTTAGAGGGCGGTTTTATTGCAGGTATAAACCTTGAAATCTTATCCATGAATTCCATTGCCATTAGAAAACACCATTATCTACTTTTTTTCTTTTATCGTTATAAGATATTTATTGTAGCGCTTCTCTTCTATTGCATCGAGCTGCTTTCTCATACCCTGGCTTTCCAAAAAGCCTTTTATGAATGCAAGCGATGCGTCGACAAATTGACGCCTTGATGATATAACATCAAATTCAACCGTTATATTTAACGGCTTAACACTTTTTACTTTTAGTTCACCAAAGTTTAATAAGCTTATTATTCGCTCAAGCTCTTTTATTGTTTTTTGTTTGCTATTTAAATGCATATTCGAGTTGATTGCATTGCCCATCTGTATTCCAGAGTAGTAGAGCAATTTATTTATTATATCTGAATATTTTATATGTAATAGGGAATGCCATAATAACTGATTATATAACATGCTAAAATGTTTGTTAGTATACTCTTTTTTTATAATTCTATTTGACATATACGAAGTAAACTCAACTATCGTATCCTCTATAAGTATATTGCTATCACTTTTTATGAGATGCTTTGTTTCAGTGAATGCGCACCTATCATCCCCATTAGAGATGCACTCGTGCTCGCGCATTATAGTAGTCATGCCGCGCATTGTACTTATAAATCCAGATATTATTCCAGACTCAAGATTATGTATGCAAGAGCCTATATTAAATTCAGGTGAATCATATATGGCAAATGAAAAGCCCGATATATCATTGCTGTTGTCTATTATCTGCTTGTAGCCTATACTCTGAAAAAAATCCACAAGACCAATTACTGGATTAATATTATAAATAGGATTCTTGCTTGACATGCAGCTCTTATACAACATGCGCCCTATACCTGCTCCATATCTAAACTGCATCTCCTTTAATGATGGAGTTAGATTGGACAGAAGTCTGTTAAATAATATTGCACAATCATCAACTACATACTCATTATACTCATTGCTATTGTAGCGTATTCCATTAAGAAGAAGCTCCTCGTAGCTCTCAGGCGTCGCGCGGGCTGGACCGGTCTCTTTCATATTATGACGCTTTTCTCGCTTAGGCGCAACTTTTTTTATTGGCCTTTTAATGTTCTTCATATTTTTAGGTTTGCGCTTTTTTAAAGTAGATATTTTTCCTTTTTTTTGCTTATTATTTTTTATACTCATTAAATCCCAATCAAAAGCGTTAAAGTCTACAATCTATAATCATATTGCATGTTTATATGCCTTTTTATATGTAGAAACATTTTGAAACAACATCTAATCAATTGCCATTATCGCCTTGTTTTTTTAAGCTTGCACATGCTATTAAGCCTTGATAAATAATAAATTGATATTACCGCATTTATTAAAATTATTGCAATAAGCAGCACGCTAGAATTATTAGCTATTAAAACATCAGCATATGTGGCCTCCGCTGATCCTAGAACAATCGCTATTATGGATATAAATATTGGAAATGCGCATCCGCATCCGACCACCATACTGGTAATAAATGAGCTTATTATAGATATTGGAGATCCTGCAAAAGATAATTTCTTCCCATTATTTATTATCAAGAATATGCTTATTGTAAATAAAATTGATGATGAAATCGCAATGAGATAGATGAGATAATTTGAATAGATTGATGTGAATAGAAGTATTCCGCGATTTTGAAGCTTTATCAAATATATTATCAAATAGTAGTAAATTAGAAATATGATAATATTTGTTAGTAAATATTTTGGGTTTTTATAGACGCGATATAAATTTATTAAGATATTTTCGTTTATATTATCACGCACTCAAATTGGAGAGCTGCTCTATTGTTTTTATCGCAGGTACTTGACATATAGGAGCGCTGTTATTTATCGATGCGCAAATGTATGATACATATACGTCCGCAGCTGCATATTCAGAATATGAAAATGGATCGTTGAAATTTTTCAATTGTGATATAACCTGCGCATGTGTCATCTCCTCAAGAGGATATGGCGGTGATGAGACGCTGCCATTGCCAAGTATTACAGCATCAGCTCCGTTGTATAACACATTGCCCCATAATAAAAATGGCGTGCCCCTAAATTTTGAGGTGTTATCCATAAAACGCATGGCATCAAGATATGTCGCATTGGGAGCCTTTTGAACAAAATAATATAGCGGCTTAAATTCAAATCCCAATTTTACAGGAGACTCATAATCTGCAGATATGAAATTTATATAGTTGCTAGAATAGCTATTCCCAAATGACACATTCGATGGTGTAGTATAATTATATGCTGACCAATATAATGTTGGCAGATCACCATCTCCAAAGCTGCTATAACCCTTATATAATGATGAAAAGTTTCCAAATCTTGACAATGCAAGCGCTATAGCCCATCTATTCTCCCCACAAAATATGCAGGATAGCGCGCCTATGTATATTACAGTTGGTTTTTTGTTTATTATTATTGCATTATACTTGTCTGAACTATTTATTGATGTTATAAATACTGATGAATTTATTGTATTATTTAGAAGCATATTTGCTGCAATTTCAAAATAACTATTAGGAGCATAATTTATCACATTAAGTTCACTAGTATTTAGCGGCACATCTATGTTATCAAGCCTATGTCCCACATTATTTATTGTAACATTTGGGCTTAATGTGATAGTGTTTGCAACAAGGGCATTTGCATGTGCTATGCCCATTATACTCTCTTGAAGAGATATATTTTGGTATAACAAATATATAACTGAAATTGCAAGCAGAGCTATGGCAAATATGAATGCATAATTGTATATGCGCTGCTTGTAGAGTTCCTTTGCAACACTGCCGCTATTTTGGCTCATAACACATCA
>JAJZDG010000029.1 GCA_021828705.1 Microcaldota archaeon
ACATAATTACCGCTCGCAACTTCGATGGTAGTATTATTCACATATGCAATGCCATTCATATATATTAGGCCGCTGCCTGGGCTTGTATAGAGTGTTATACTCTCAAAATTTGCAGTAGAATCAGACAACTCCTGATATGAATTTCCAGTGGTTTGATAAGCTTCATTTGGACATTTTGTAATATTATTCGCATTGCATATCTCGTAAGTTATTAAAAATCGTGTAGAGGTCATTGAACCTAACGGAGGTACCTGCGTACCTGATAATGTTACAGTACATAAAACTCGTGCACCTATAGATGCAAGCCTTGGTGAACATGTCCCATTTGTATATTGGATTCCGACATACCCTATGTTTGTTGTTGTTAAATTTATTGCATTCTGAGCAAAATAGATTGGGGACCCTAATCCGTTATTAAATAATATCATATATGTTATAGGGCTTGTCCTTGAGTATGTTGTTAATATCGTGCCCTCACAGTTAAAAGAAGGAGTTATAAAACAGCTAGATGATACGTAATTTTGGGGTGGATTTGAGGTTATTACAAGAACGGCTGCAACAAATATTCCAAGTATTAGGAATGCCCATGAGTATACCGATATTAGCTCTATTGCAGATTGGAGTCTTTTTGCTTTATACATTCGCGCACCAGAAACGATAGGTTATTTAAAATCAACATAGAAAGAATTTATATGTTTTCAAGAATTAGAGCCATATTGAAATTGACAAGAATAGAACACAGCATAATGCTTATAATAGCCGTGCTTGCATCAGAGCTTATATCTAACAGGACATTACCACCATATTTTATTTTAGTTATGAGCTTTATAACCCCTATATTCATAAGCATGGGTTCATTCGCAATAAATGACTACTTTGATATTGATGTTGATAGACTGAATAAAAAGATAGATAGGCCCCTTGTCAATAAGAGCATATCCCCAAAAAGCGCTTTTCGTATTGCCATTGCATCTTTTTTTATAGGAGTATTTGCAAGCCTGTTCATAAGTAGTGGCGCATTTGCAATTGCACTTATATTCGCAATTTTAGCTTTCCTTTATAGTTATAAATTAAAGGAGACGCTCTTAATTGGAAATATCTATATCGGATTATCCATGATGATACCATTTATATATGGAAGTTATGTTGCATCCTATACAATAAGCTATACAGTAATAATAATATCAATAACTGTTTTTGCAAGCGGACTTGCACGTGAGATACATGGAACTATCAGGGATTATAAAGGGGATAGAAAAAGAGGCGTTAAAAGCTTAGTAAAATATATAGGAGTATATTATAGCGCGATCATTTCTGCATTTTTATATTTTATTGCAATCATTTTAAGCATATATCTTTTTTTTGTAAAAAGCGCTTTTTACCATAATATATTTTATATGATTTCAATTGGTATTATAGATGTAGTACTTGTTTATGTTAGCGTCATATATTTGAGGAAAAAGTTCAGAACGCAAACATTATTTAACAGAAGCAGAAATCTGAGCCTTCTGGCAATGGGTTTTGCGCTCTTAATCTATCTTCTGGTAAATATCATTTAACAATTAAAATAAAAACATAAAAAAAGCAACTATGTTAATAGACTAGCTGCATTCGCTAAATCCACACTTAGTACAGGTAAAACATCCCTCCGATGCAACCATCTTTGAACCACACTGCTCACAATCCTTTTCCTTTGTTGGAGCAAAAACATAGCTCGTTGCACCCTCCTTTATAGTAGATATGGATATTTCAGTATGTTTATTTTCATGCTGCCTTTTAGATTCAATTAAAGAACTCTGCTTCCTGTCCTTATCAACCGCCTGCAAAACCTGCACAAACTTGCTTCCGTCCCTATATACAGTTATACCTTTACAACCGAGTTTATAAGAGAGCTTATACGCATTCTCAATATCCTGAGGTGTTGCATGGTTTGGGAAATTTATTGTTTTGGATACAGCATTGTCCGTATATTTTTGGAATGCGGCCTGCATGCGCACATGCCATTCGGGACTTATATCATGAGCGGTTACGAACAATGACCTCACGTTCTCAGGGATCTCCTCAACCTCTTGTATTGAGGTCATTCCTGCAAGCTTTTTCATAAGTTCCTCCGAATAAAAATTATACTCAAGCGAATAGCGCTCAAATTCATTATCTATTTCTATTAAATTTGAACCTAAGCTATCCTTAACATTTCGCATATATACTACAGAGAACATTGGCTCTATACCTTGCGATGCGCCGCCACTTATTATACTTATAGTGCCTGTTGGGGCTATTGTTGTCACTGTTGAATTCCTTAGAGGTTTATGACCAAGCTTATACCAAACGCTATTCTTAAACTCAGGGAATGGTCCGCGCTCCTCTGCAAGCTCCTCACTCATACGACGACCATTTTCCGATATAAACGCCATTATTTTCTCTGCAAGCATTATAGCCTCATTGCTATCATAACGAATACCAAGTTTTATCAACATGTCTGCCCAGCCCATAACACCAAGACCTATTCGGCGTATAGAACGTGATACATCCTCTATCTGTTTTAGTGGATATTTATTAGCATCTATTACATCATCAAGAAACCGCACACCGATACGCACAGTCTTTTTTAATTCATCCCAATCAACCTCATAATGATGGTCCTTTCTCGCTACCATTTTTGCAAGATTTATAGATCCTAAGTTACACGAATCATATGGATATAATGGTTGTTCACCACAAGGATTTGTTGATTCTATAGGCCCATATGTTGGAACGGGATTTGAAAATGTTGCATTCATCCTATCAAGAAATACTATACCTGGATCTCCAGTTTTCCATGCCATAGTCACTATAAGATTCCATACAGCCTTTGCATTTAATCTCCCAACAGATCTCTTATCCCTAGGATTCAATAATTCATATTCACCATTATTCTCAAGTGCCTTCATGAATTTATCCGTTATGCCAACAGATATGTTGAAATTGCGAAGTGTGCCTTCATATTCCTTTGCCATTATAAAATTAAGTATATCGGGATGATCCACACGCAAAATTCCCATGTTGGCACCTCTGCGTTTGCCGCCTTGTTTTATCTGTTCTGTTGCAGCGTCAAATATTTTCATGAATGATATTGGTCCTGACGAAACGCCGCTTGTACCGCGTACGATATCATTTGCAGGCCTTAACCTTGAAAAAGAAAATCCTGTGCCCCCACCGCTTTTATGTATTATTGCGGTATATTTGACTGCATCAAATATCTCTTCCATAGAGTCACCCACAGGAAGCACAAAACATGCGCTTAGCTGACCCAATGCGGTACCCGCATTCATCAATGTTGGAGAATTTGGCATAAACTTAAATGATACCATGGCATCATAAAAACTATTTGCCACATTTTCCATTTCCTCTTTACTCTTATTATAATTTAATTCTGCTAAAGCAACTGCATTTGATACCCTACTAAATAGCTGTTTTGGGGTCTCCACTATCTCTTTCTTATCATTCTTTAATAGATATCTGGCCGAGAGTACTATTAATGAATTAATAGGCATTTTAAGATCATCACTTGGTATACCCATTGACTTTTTTAGTAATCGCAATTCTGAATGTTTATTTCTATATAAAATATATGCCTTTGCAACATTTGGATCTTTTTCCATTAATACCTTCTCAACCATATCCTGTATTTCTTCAACAGTTATCTCCTGTTTATCCATACCATTAAGCTGCAAAATAACTGCATCAGCAACTGATAATGCTATGTTCAAATGCTTCTCTTCATCTTGCATAGGATATACTCCAGAAAAAGAGCGCTGCACTGCAGATGATATCTTAGTTTTGTCAAAACCAACTTTAGATCCATTCCTTTTTATTACAAACTGTATCGCCATATTACCCCCTTTATATAGTTTCAAATTATTGATTGAAAAATAAGTTTATAAATAGTGCCCTTACTTTTTTAGATGTACGTAAATATTTACATACATAGATAATTGTTTTTTCTATCGAAGATAATTTTTTAACGAGAGCAAAAGCTATATTATAAAGTGCAGATTTAAATTTTTATGGTCGTTATTATCGCACACTTGTAGTACTTTCGTTCTCAAGCCTTTCAAGGGTATTCGAAAGATTAATCCATGCTTTTTTGTAGGTTTCATGTCTACTACATTCTACATTATAGTACATCCAGCTCATAAATACATGATGAGGTATGTCCTTACATATAACCTCACTTATGTCAAATGCATTTATGTTCTTCCACTTTGATGATTCCGCAGCCTTAAATTCATTTGTAATTGCAGGATCTCTGAAATTGCCCCTAGTATCAAGTGCACGATGTGTATTCCATGATTGGCCAGAAGCAAAAGCTGCAATCAGCACTGCAGTACTGCGTAGAAGTTCATCCCCATCCCCGTATTCCCCTTCCTTCTTCTGCGATAGTCTGTGGATTTGGTCTCTTAGTTTGTCGTATTTTGTTAAGTTATGTTTTATAGGCATAACATTAACCCATTATGAGTTATCACTCAAAGGTCCTCACACTAAAATCAGAATAAGAGTATTTATATCTTTCTCTTTTAATTCTAAATTTTATCTCGTTAAAATAATTTTAACATTATTTGTATTTTACCAATCAATTAGCATATTTATATTATTCCGTTAATAGTTCAATTTAGCAAGGAATTTAAATTTTAACTGTTATTGCTTTTTGTGATTTAGTGGCGATCTTCAATATATTTGGAAAAAAAGATGTTAGTAGTGATATTACGAAAAATATACCTTACGTTATTGCGACAGAATTTACTCCATATAAATTATATTCGAATAAAAAAAGTTCTGTCACAATGTCAATAAAACTAAAAAATAATACAAATGAGGCATTGCTGACCTCGATGGTTATAGAGTTACCGCAAAAACTTGGATTTGACCAAGTGGGCGTTGCAAAGCAAAAAGAGATTAGGGTTGGAAAATTAAATCCTAGAGAAGAAAAGATTTTAAATATGGATATATTCAGCAACATTGATGCGGATGCGGGAGATTATACGATAAATCTTACAGCAATAGCACATTATCTAGATTATGGCCATGTAATAAACTCCGTTAGAAAAAGAACATTAATAGGGGTAGTCTAAGATTTTGGAATCTGCTCTTTTTGTGTAATGATTTCATCAGTTTTTTGTCGCTCTGATATTATTCCATATATGCCGGATATATAACCGGCAATCTTAATACCCTTTTCCGTTAAACTTAATGTTTTTATCTTCCCATGCTTCTCGCTCTTAATAATATTTAACCTCTCGCAGGTGTTTATAAAATTGCATGCATGGACATAGGTGGTATTTGCACTCTTGGCAAGATTTGCTATATACCATTTCTGCGTATTGTCACTTAATATAGTAAGTATTTTTGCCTGTTTTTCTTTCAATATTATACTAGACATACTATAACCTATAATTTTAAAATATTAAACTATTATCTCCGTTTTTGGCATCTCATTATTTGGTAAAAACTTTCTTATCCTTATCCAATTAAATGATATTGGTAGTATTGGATTATCCCTACTCTCTATAGCGGATGGATCTCCAAGTATTATATAATATGTACCTCCCATAACAGCATATACACTTGAGCGCATATCATAATTTATGTATTCGAATAATTGTTCTTGTGTTGCGGATATACCAAATATGTAATCTTTGTCATAATTTATTTTATACATATTGTGTTCATTTTGTATATTAAAACTTTTGCCATCCTCTGCGCCATTTGATGCAAGCACTGTCAAATCCGCATATTTTTTTGATAATGAATTGCATAACAGCATAACAGCAGGCCTTGTGATCGCATTTGCATCACCCATGTGTCTTGACCCTGATATAGATATGCCAGATGCTGCCACATCATGCATATAGCTAAAGCGTACTGATGCCTCTAGTATATAATTTGATGGATTATACATACATTCATTTGTATATACTGATCCGCCATTTATTTTAAGCCCTTTATTTAGCACATAATCACATTTAGATGAATTTAACCACTCAGATTGTAGATAATTAAGCCCAAAGTTCCAGTATTCATCAAATATGGATGACCCATTATCCATACTTCCGTATTTTTCAGTAATATTTGGTGCAATTCCATAATTATCATCATTTTTTGAGTCCATGGCTAAAAAACCAAGATTTATATCAAGATATGATGATGCATTTATTTGACTATTTATAAATACCCAAAACACCATATTACTAAGGTCTTTTTTTGAATATGACTCAAGCCATGACTTTATAATCTTCCCGTCAGAGTCAAAAAAGAGCATATTGCCCATGTCTTTATTTATATATTTTTTGTAATAAGACATATCCAATTTGAGCATCTGCTGATAATTTTGAAGCGTACTTGTCGTTTGATTGTTTGTTATACGTATCGTTATATATTTTAAAACACCCATAGGTATTTTTTTAGTTTTAGATTCTATTTGAGCATCTTTTATAGAACGTACCATTTTTAATTTGTTATCATAAATGTGTATTATGATAAATACTATAATTAACACTATTATAATTACAATAGATAACAGCGCGGATATTGGATTATTACTAATTAAAACAGCTGAAGAATTATTTTTGGATTGATTCTGAGCACTTTGAGCAAATGCAATCGCATAGACTGTGGATAAAAAGAATAATTGCATAATCAGCATGCCGACAATACGCCCTATTATCGGTCTTTTTGTTATAATCATGCGATTCCTCTTTTATTTTGAGAGGTTCTTTATTATGTATGTACTTATTAACCCAAATGTAATTATCACTAATATTAGCTCCATACCAACCATATTAGAAGCGCTTGTATACACAATAGCTGAACCCGTTGAATAGTTGCCCAAATATGTAGGTGGTGTAACTACAGTAGGAGCAGTATTTGCTACATATAGATGGGTTTGATTGATATTAAATATTGAAAAGTTGCCTAAAATATAATTTACAGGGTTATAATAATTAGCACTGCTTGATATGCGATATTCACCTAGTATTGAGTTGTTATTTATATTAAGGTACATACCATAAAGATAGGCACCTCCATTATATTGCGGCTTATTACTTAAAATTGCCCTTACAACAGTATAACCAGACTGATTTGTCGCATTTTGGGCATATCCATATGTTATATACGAATAGGTAAATCCATTATATGGTAAACCGTGTGATTGTGCGTATGTACTGGCGTTAGATGAGGATATGCTAATGTAATAAGGCATTGAAGGCCCAAAATATACAATATGTGTATCATTTATTATACCGACATAAGTATTAAGTGCCAAAAATGGAAGATTTGGTACTATAATTCCCGTAGTTGTGGTGGAATTTGTTGTAAAGGGTATATTATAAGAAAAATATACATACGTTATATTTACACCGTTATATGTAACCGTATGCACATTTTTATAAGACATATAATTATCAAAATATGTAACGCCTACTTTTGATACTATAAAATTCTTTGCCAATGTTATCGAACTATTAAGCATAACATTTGAACTTTTGGGACTATTAACAGTATTATTAAGTGCAACAGCATTGCTTGCCATTGCAAATCCAAAGCTAAAAAGCATAATTGCCACAAATAAGAATGGTATGCGGGCTACATATCTATTAGTTATCTTCATGTAAACGTTTTTCTATTACAATTATCATCTAAATATCTTTCTATTTTTTGAACATAGCTAATTATATGTAAAATAACCATTGTGATGCGCTTATAAGTATTGTAACTAATGCTATATATAGCAAAATTTTCACAATCCTCTTATCTTTTATATTTGTATTATATATCCACATTCCATCAAATAACGGCAGTGGTAGCAAATTTATTACAGCAACCAGAAAATTTAGCATAAAGGATATCGCAAAGAGCGTATACAAAAAGTACAATATTGATGGATATATACCGCTTGCTATTGCAGTATCTTGGTATAAATTAACCCCTATTAATCCGCGCTTTGTGCCATTTACTGCTATTGCTTTT
>JAJZDG010000030.1 GCA_021828705.1 Microcaldota archaeon
AGATGCAATTCCATACCATCGACCACCATTTCCCACCCTTGCTATTTGCCCATTTCCATTTTGTGCAACCATAAAAAATAAATCATCAAGATTCTGAGTATATGTATAATATTCAATTATTGAATTTTCAGTCTGATTATTTGCTATAGTGTATAAATAATCACCATTAGCTCCGTTTGCGTAATATGCATCAGTTCCAAATGGTGAACCGCTTGGCGCAGAGCTAGTCTGGCCAGAAGTTCCTACCGCCGTCCAATTACTTAATGAACCTCCACTAAAGTAGTTATTGAAAACACTACTGCCATCGTCATATTGCGCATATGTAGATGTAGCCGTTGGGAATTCGCCTATGCCATTGACACCACTTTTCGAAAGTAAATTAATTACATTGCTAGAAAAACCGATATACAATGGATAAATGGAATTTGATACTATGCCATTTGATATTTTTGACCATATAGTAAGATTGCCAGTTGCATTCTGTTCTATCCACGATGGTACTACATTTCCAGCTGCATTAAATATCTCAAAATTTGCAAAATTGCTGTTATACGTTAAGTAGTTTTTATATTCACTTTCATTTATTTTTATAAGTTCTTGAAATGGACCATTAGCCGCAAGCGTCTGATTATTTACTATACAAATTGGAGCATAAAAAAATATATTTGATGGTGCAACGGAAGGACCAGTAGTGACGCAAACATTCCTCGTTACACGATTAGATAAATAATTTCCGTTTCCAGAAGTGTATATACTTAAATTATAGATGCCTGTGCCATTTGGATAAAAATCGTAAGTATTATTTGAGTAGGTGTTTGAAACGACAGCACCGTTTACAGAAAACATAGATTGTAATTGGTTTCCTATTGTTAAAGATGAATATTTTATTGGTATATAACTACCATTATATATTATAACATTTTGAGTCTGTATACTAAGATAAGGGGTTGCTTTAACCACGCTTAATAATTCACTTGCATTTAAATTAGATGTGATATCATTTACAGACATCTTATATTTTCCAACAGGAAAACAACTATTTATATATGGTGCACTACCGCATACGTTGTATACAATTGGATTTGAAGAGGGACCTGCAATTAGCGTTATATTCCTAAAAAGTTCTATACTATCTCCCGAATTTGAGCCAGTTGCATTAATAATATCATTAGTACCATATGTAAGAGGATTTTTGTTAATTAAAAGTATGGGACTGTTAGAACTCTCGATTGCTCCAAATAATGCGGTAGGCATAACACCATTCGGGGGGTATTTACGTATAACCATACCATTCCAATATGTTACGTAAGTTGACCCTAAACCATCACCTATAAGACCTAAATAATTGCCGTTATCTACGATAGAAAATCCAGATGTTGCAAGCGTTCCAAGCGTTGAAATACTATCGTATTCATTTCCTATATATGCATTAGCGGTACCTCCAGAAATCAAAATGTCGTATTTATACCATATATTTTTAGAGCTATCCAACCCAGAAGATGGGGCGAACCATGAGGTCCATGATGTAGCTTTTGCTAACCCAGAATAATCTGCACCGCCACGCCCATCAAGTCTTGCAATTTGCCCACTACCACCAGAATTTGTTAAAAAGAATAGATCTCCAAGACCTGTTGTATAGATGTCAAAACTTATTATAGAATTTTCAGATAGAGCAGAAACTGGTATATACATATAATCACCATTTGCTGAATTTACATAAAGGGCATTCGTGGTGAGATAATGACTACCAGATGGAGCAGTACTCTTTTGGCCGGCACTACCATGTATACTCCAGCCGGATGTTGATGTTGGATTTACGTCATAGAATGAAAATACACTACTACCATCATCATAGCTCCCAAAACTTTGGCTTATTTGAGGGGCTTCTCCAACATCCAATGAATTCATCAAATTTACATTTAATGAACTAAAACCCATATAAATAGTTATACCGCTTGATGCTGTAATACCTCTTGTTAAATTAAGCCAATAAATAGTATTTGTAGATTTATATAGATTGCTTGCGTTTATGGGATTGTTCATTAAGGTATTATTACTACCTTCCATCCACGATGGAACTATCGTACCGTTTAAATAGAAAAATTCTATATTATTTAAATTTCCAGCTTCATAAGAGCTATAATTCAAACTATTCACAGATAGCATCTCCTGGAATGGTGCAGGCGTAGGAGATAATTGGTAATTGTTTATAGTTATCGGCACGTAATATTTTATATTTACAGGGTATACAATTAATGTTGGATCAACAGAACTAAAATTATTATTCCCGAGTACATCAAAGCGTATTGAAACATTTTCATTAACCGGCACATTATACTTGAATTGTTTATTTATACCGCTTGAATTATATGAATTTATTATGTTTGTTCCATTGCCAAAAGAGATTATATAAGTATATTTCAAATAATTTTGGCTATTCAAGAAACTTTTTAGATTAAATGATACGTTATAATTTTTTTGACCTGGTAATATTGGTGTATAAACAATTTGAGTAGTATTTGGCTTTGACAAACTCGCCCCATCTAGTGTTATAGACACATTAGGAATAGCTTTTTTGATTGACACATTATAAAATATAAATGTTTTATTACTATTATATTCTATAAAATTTAAATTTTTTCCTGCGCTTATAAAACTGCCATTCTCTAATATATTACCGTATGAAATATTAACGTGCTGAAAATTTTTTATTATACTAATATTTGAATTCAAATAATTTATGAACATTGAAATATTTTTATTATTTATTGGGCGCATACTATTTATTTTAGAATAATTTAGTATCGGGGTGTTATTTAATATAGAATTATTTGAATTATTTAAATAATATTTAAAGTGTAGTTTGCTTTTCAAAACTAATGATGTGCTTAAAATTTTATTGCTTTGATTATTAGAAACATTATATATGAAAGTACCATTATAAACCCCATATTTCTTAAGAATTGATATCATATTTGTATTTGAGTTTTTATTAACCATAAAACTATTATTATATGACCTATTATTCAAAGAGTAATTTAATGTTAAATTTTTATTAGAATAGACTCTATTGTTTGTTAAATTTGGCTGTGTAATATTTTTAATTGACATATTCTTTTGAATAGTAGCATTATAGGTCGAATTACTTAATTTTAGGATAGATGTATATACTATTTTATATAGACTTTGACTAGTGTTAATATTTAATTTTAGATAACTTAAATTTGGAGTGTATGTAGAGTTTTCTACTGTTATGTTTTGAAATATTACATTTGTATTATTTTTTATATTTATTTGAATTATACTTTGATTTGAATATATTTTTATATTATTTAAAATTATATCCCAACTAATATTGGATGGAAGCCCCACTTCAGCTATGGTAATATTTTTTGTCATTATTTGATTCGCCAAATTATAAGTATTAGTTATATTTAAGGTATTTTCATTTTTGTTTGAATTAGTAGTATTAGATATGGCGTTATGCTCCGTATTTATAGAAAGAATATTTGCACTAGATATCATTGTATTTGTTGTAAAATTTTGCATTATTAAGGTATTTCCTATTTTGGTATTTATTCCATTTAAATTTGAACTGACAGTAATGCTCGCTAATAAAAATAAAATAGTAAAAATTACGATAAAAAATTTCTTTGATATCTTAACAACCATTAAACCATTCTTTTAAATTTAAACGTTATTTAATATAGTTCAGTATAAATTTATTTTATTAGATAAAACTCAATTAAACCTAAATAATTGCTTTATAATCTCCCATATCCCCTGACGCACTCCATTTTTCTTATTATATTGATAATCCATCTTATGATCTAAAGAGAAAAAGCGCCCCAAGTCTGCCATAGATTTTGAGAAGTTGCTCTTAGGTTTATATATAACAGCTGGCATATGCATGGCGATACTCTCCGGCACAATTTCATCCTCATTTATCACAGATATTGCCTTCATCTTAAACATCTCCTCTATCTCGCGCGTATGTATTTCATAATTCCGATTCTTTACACGATTAATTAAAATCTGTGACTTCAAATTATGCTTTCTATAATTTGCTATTAATCGCATACTGCTGGTGCATGAACTTATCTCCGGCGTAGTTATTATTATTGCCTCATCGCATGCAGATGTAAAATCTGGCACTAAATATCCAGGTGCAGTATCAAAAATAATAAAATCATACTTTAATTTCTTTATATCCGACATAAATTTTTGTATTTGTGCGTTATTTAATTCTTTTATGTTTGCCAGTATATTTCCAGGAAGAACATGAAGCCCTGTAGGATTATGAGGCATTATTGCATGCTCTAATTTTATACCTTTTTGAATGACATCTGAAACGCCCATATTTTGATTTTCTATACCCAAATGAAATCCAACGCTAGGATTTGCTATATCAAAATCTATAATAAGAACATCATTGCCTAGATCCTGCAGTATGCTAGCTAAATTAACAGAAATTGTTGACTTCCCCACCCCGCCTTTTTGAGATGATACTTTTATTATATACGGCCCAATTGACATTTAATCACTACTACCTCTCTTGATCCTCTCATTTAATTTCATTAATTCTCTATGCCGATCTGAGTTATACTTTGACACACCTTTGTATTTCTTTACACTGATTAATATTATAAATACTATTAATAGTAATAATGCTGCTGCGATATAATATTGGTATTTTAAAAATAAACTATTTGGATTATTTTTTAAAACTAAAACTGCACTGCTATTACTTATTTTTACAGGTGGTTCATCTGACACAACAGGTATTGAATAGTTACTCTCTTGATTTCCACTCTTTACAAATAAATTAAATAATATAGTACCAATAGTATTATTATTAACTATATGAAATACGTTATTAAAAACTTTATTTGGGTACAGCTCAACTGATTGTATAGGATTAGTTATGTATTCATTTGAATAACTGCTCAATATAAATGTTGCATTCATTATATTCGCACCTGTGTATATTGAAGTTATATTAATATAGGATGAAGAATTTGCATAGACTGTTGGTATATTTATTTTAATTATTTTTAGATTGTTGGTGTTATTTGACTTTGTTAGCTGCGTAAAAGTATTCTGAAACTGTTGTATTGCATACTGGTTTTTGGGATTTTTCACATTATAGTACAGTATCACATTTTGACCTTTTTGTATACTGCCGATATTCCAACTTATATCATAAAATCCATTGCTTTCATTTATCTTATTTGGAGCGCCATATGCATTAATCTCAGATAAATTATTAGTAATTGATAGAGGCAATTTTGTGAGTAGTGTTATATTATTTAAAGTAGTATTTTCCGGTGCATTTACATATATAATACTTGAAAAGTTCTTTGTATTGTTATTTACTTGTATTTGTGTAGATATCGATGGTGAGTTAATTGATTTATTATAAATATACAACGTTATGAATTCATATCTGCTTGATATTGGTCCATTCTGCACATGTGTGCTAATATTAAGAGGTATTATATAAGTACCAACGGAAACATTGGATGAAACACGCATCTGAACATAAACTGACTGACCATTACCTAAATATAAGTTGTTTGATGACAGTTTTATAATTTTATTAAAATTTGAAGGTACAGATAAATTTAAAATTTCAGAATAGTTAAGGGGATTTGCAAAACTTATGTCTGATATTGATTGTGCACCGTGTAAAACTGATATATATAATGGTACCGTTGGGATTATCAATGCTGGTGTTGGGGTTATTAAACCAGAAGAGAGATTTTGTACTATCTTATTCGTACTGCCATGTGATTGTGCACCATTTTGCAGAATTGTATATTGGATTAATTTATTTTTTATGGTATTTTTTATATTAGAATATCCACTTGTATTATATTCTATTGAAATATTAAGTGTATAAGTACCGTTCTTATAGCTTGCGCTTGCAGGTTCAAAAAGCGTTATAGATTCACTTTCATTTGGTGCAATTTTCGGCTCGATATATCTTTGAATACTATTATAAGGACCTGATATTGATACATTCATTATAATAGAATTAGATGATAGATCACCTACATTCATAAGACTAACATTAAAATTAAGTTGTGAACCAAGCTCCGGGCTGCTTATAAATGATATATTTTTTATAACTATATTTGCAGGAGCGTCTAAAAGAAAGGATCGCGTTGTGGAGTTATAGGTATTTGAATTATTAAAGTATAGATAAACATTATTATATCCACTTGATATATTTGAACTATTTATAGTAAGAATTGAATTATAGCTCGACCCAATATTAGGTATTGAAATATTTCTTTTATATTGTGTATTTTGATTGGTATGATTGTATATCGTAATATATCCATAAACATTTCCGACACTGCAGCTATCAAGAGAGGATATTGAATAGTTAACAACAACATTTGAACCGTATATATACAACGGCAGCATCTGTGCGGATATATTAAATGGACAAATGACCTTAACATCCGCAGATATAATATTTGAGCTAAATGATAGGCTTGTAATAGTAAAAAATAAAATCAAAGACAAAAATATATTCATTTTATAAAGCAACCAACCACCATATAATGAAGGTATATAAAAGAAAAATATAAATTAACGCAATATATTTGAATCTAATACTGCGCAGGTTCATCAGCCCTTTTATAATCTAAAATTTCGCCCTTTTTAAACCATACCTCAATCTCTTTTTTTGAGTCTGATACACTGCTTGACGCATGTATTATGTTTTTCATTGCCCTATTTTGCTTGTCGGCAAGATCATATGAGTCATTTGAGAACATACCGCGTATAGATCCGCTATCTGCAGTCTTTGGCTCAGTTGAACCAACAATTTTTCTTATTATTGAAATTGCGCAGTTGCCTTCAACAACCATTGCAACAACAGGCTGATTTGCAAGAAAATCTATTAGCTGCATTCTTATCTTATGCCCTATTTCCATCTCGCTCTCAACTACCTTTATGCCTTTCTCCATATATGAAGCCTTTGCCTTTGTGCCAACAGCCTTTAACCATTCATCATCCGCAGCATAATGATTACCTACAAATTCACTTGATGGTTTTAACATCTTAAGCGCAACGACCTTTAACCCAGCAGTCTCAAACCTATCTATTACCTTGCCTATTATGGCCCTATAAACGCCATCCGGCTTTACAAGAACCAAGCTTCTCTCTATCATGCAATTACCTTATTCTTTATATATCTTATACAAGAATATATTAAAATATAGATTATTTGCTACCTAGTAGCTAATGTTGATACTTATGATAAGACAGCCTATAATATGTATAATGGGCCATGTTGATCATGGCAAAACATCGCTATTAGATAAAATACGAAATTCCACAGTAGCTGCAAAGGAAGCTGGAGGCATAACGCAGCACATCGGAGCTAGCGAGGTACCAATTAGCGTAATAAATAAAATCTGCGGACCTATGCTAAAATCCATGAATACAAATATATCAATACCAGGACTGCTCTTTATAGATACGCCAGGACATGAGGCCTTCACAAACCTAAGAAGAAGAGGAGGAAGCGTTGCAGACCTTGCAATACTTGTTGTTGATATAACAAAGGGTTTTGAACCGCAGACAATAGAGGCGGTTGAAATATTAAAGGAGTACAAAACCCCATTTATTATTGCAGCAAACAAAGTAGATTTAATAAGCGGGTGGATAAAGTCTAACACCACTAGCGTAATGGAATCATTAAAAAAGCAGAATGCATATGTATCTGAAGAATTTGAAAAACGCATATATGAAATCATAGGAAATATAAGCGAGCTTGGATTTACAAGCGAGCGATTTGATAGGAT
>JAJZDG010000031.1 GCA_021828705.1 Microcaldota archaeon
ACTAAATTTTTTTTTCGTGCATAATCTCCATTATACATAGCTCGTGATTGTGGTATTGTTTGGTGGCTCTCATCTATTATGAGCAAAAAGTCTTTTGGAAAATAATCAAGCAATACAAAAGGCGGTTTACCTACTTCTCTACCATCAAAATGTCTACTATAATTCTCAATACCATTGCAATATCCCATTTCATTTATCATTTCCAAATCATATTTTACCTTTTTTTCAAGTCTTTGAGCTTCAAGTGGGGGGAGTTTTAATAGCTGTTCTTGCATCTCAGCTCTTATACTTTCAATTGCATTTTTTTGTTTCGCTTCCGGAACTACAAACTGTCTTGCCGGATATAACATCATATCATTTATTTTACCTATTATTCCCCCTGTAAGTGGATTAATCTCTTTTATGCTACTTATTTTATTATCCTCAATTTCAATACGTATTATATTGTCTTCATACGCTGGTATTATATCAATAACATCCCCACGCACTCTAAATCTTCCAGACTCTAATACTTTATCATTTCGTTCATACTGCATATCAACTAACGATCTAAGAAAGTTTTGTCTTAAAATTTCAGCCCCAATTCTTAATTGTATTGCCATATCCTTAAAATCTGAAGGATCTCCAATACCATATATGCAGCTTATACTTGCAACTACTATAGTGTCTTTTCTGCTAACAAGGCTCGAGACTGCATGAAGTCTCATCTTTTCAATCTGTTCATTTACCGAAGAATCCTTTTCTATATACGTATCAGTTGTTGGGATATACGATTCTGGTTGGTAATAATCATAGTATGATATAAAATATTCAACTCTGTTACTTGGAAACATCTCTTTAAGTTCGGTATATAATTGTGCGGCAAGTGTCTTATTATGTGCAATTATAAGTGTCGGGCGCTGCAATTTTGATATGAGGTTTGCCATAACAAATGTCTTTCCACTGCCAGTTATTCCAAGTAATGTCTGTTTTTGGGATTTTTTGAAACCGGAAATAATTTCCTTTACTGCTGTTGATTGGCCTGGTGATATTTTATAAGGGGATATAAGCTTAAAATCCATACATACACCAAAAGTTAATACGTCTGTTATGTTTTGTTTTTCAAGTTTTTATATGTTCGGATTTTAATGCTTTATATAGAATTGAAATTTGAGATACTACCATAATACGTTTAATTTCTGTATACTAATAAATTATTATTAATTCATGTACTTAATTATTCTATATTCTAATTATTTCAAGCTAAATTTTTATAATCTGAACCTTCAAAGTTAAATGTTTCAAAATAATCTTTAATGGTTTCAGCTCTTCGTATTAATTTAATATTTCCATCTAATTTTTTCAACAACTCTGCGCTTCTTAACTTTCCATTATAATTAAATCCCATTGCATAACCATGTGCTCCTGTATTGTGTATCGCAAGAATATCACCAATTTCTATTTTTGGTAACATACGGTCTATAGCAAATTTATCATTATTTTCACATAAAGATCCAACTATATCATATTTAAATTCATTTGGTACGTTTTCCTTTCCAAGAACTGTTATGTGGTGGTATGCGCCATACATTCCAGGGCGCATAAGATTCGCCATGTTCGCATCAACTCCTATATACTCTTTATAAATGTGTTTTTCATGGATAACTGTAGTTATAAGATACCCAAAAGGTCCAGTAATCATTCTTCCATTTTCCATAAATATTTTTAAAGGAGTAGTAGTCTTGTCCTGAATTTTTTCTTTATAGATTTGTTTAACTCTTTCAGACACAATTTTTAAATCTACTGGATGTTGTTCGGGCTTATATGGTATTCCTATACCCCCACCTAAATTTATAAATTCAATTTTTATTCCTAATTTTTTATGTATTTCTAATGTTAAATCCAGAAGCATATTGGCCGTCTCTATAAATGCGTTAGGGTTAAGCTCATTTGAAGCTACCATAGTATGAAGCCCAAATCTTTTAACGCCCTTATTTTTTACTATATCATATGCTTCAAAAAGCTGCTCTTTTGTGAGCCCATATTTTGCGCTTTCGGGGCTACCTATAACATTTCCATCATTTGTTTTTCTTAGTGGCCCTGGATTATACCTAAAACATATAAAAGAAGGGAGATATGCGTTTTCTTCAAGAAATTTAATGTGTGTAATATCATCAAGATTTATTATAGCTCCAAGTTCAAGTGCTTTTTTGTACTCCTCTTTTTGAGTGTTATTTGAAGTAAACATTATTTCTTCTCCTCTTAAACCTACTTTTTCAGCAAGAATAAGTTCTGGAAGTGAACTACAATCAGCGCCGCAACCTTGATCCTTCAATATCTTAAGTATATATGGATTGGGGCAGGCTTTAATGGCAAAGTAATTTTTAAAACCTTGAACCCAAGAAAAGTTCTTATAAAGAGATTTAACATTTTCAATAATTCCTTTTTCATCATATATATGAAAAGGAGTTGGATATTTTTCTTTTGTTTTTTCTATTTCATTTTTATTGAAAAACAATTCACTATTTTTATTCATTTAATCACTTAAATTATTTTTATATTTACTTTTGTTTTAATAATTTACTATATCACACTAAGCTTATTTTAAAACAAATGCATTAATGATCCAAAACTATTAAATTTTAAAAAATTGGCATTATCTTTGCCAATTTTCATTCTTTTTTACAGTTGCAATCATTATTTCCACATCCACATGATGATTCTTCATTACAGTGTCCATCACACCCACATTCATGTGAAATATCCATTTGTTTAAATATTGATTTTTGCCCCATCATATATCCTTTAATAAATGCGCGAAGTTCATTCTCATTCATAGCGTTTAAGAGCTCTTCTTTTTTCTTCCACATCTCCATCTTTTTTGCATGAAATTCAGCTTTTTCATTGTTCATATTATCACTACTATCATATACGCAGGTTAGGTATTTACGCTTATTTATAAAAGTAGAGAACTATCACACTTAGCTTACATGTATAATTATATACTAATCATATTGTATAGTTATTAAGAAAGTAATAAATCATTTTTATTTATTATATATAATGTGATTTTATAATACACAATATATCATTAAATTCTGAACCTTTTGATGATATAAAGGAAGGTAATAAAACTATAGAGATACGTTTATTTGATGAAAAACGTTAGAAGGTTTATCTTAAAGATACAATAATATTTACAAAATTGCCAAATAAACAAGAAAAAATATAGCAGTAGAAGTGATAGGTTTTTCAGTATTCTCTTCTTTTAGGGATCTATTATCAAATTTAGATAAATCAAAATTCGGTCATCCAAATAATATAACCTTAGAAGAGCAGATAGAACGCCAACGAGTACACTATACTGAAGATGAAGAAAAGAAATATGGCGTTTTGGGTATTCATATTAAATTGTTAGATCGATTGCCTGACGGTGTAAATAAGTGACAATAAAAGATTATGATAAAGCTGTACTTATTTCTATAAATAGACGGCTTGATGATATATTTGATGGTAAAAAGCGTTGGGAATATCGTAAGAGGTCACCAAAAATAGAAGAAAAAACACTAATAGTGGTATACGATTCTGGAAAAACCCATGCAATAGTTGGAGAGTTTTTTGTGCAGAAGGTTTTACATGGAACAATAGATGAAGTTATTGCTAAGACGATCAAGGAAACAACTACTCTAGAGATTGTACTTAGAGAATATTTTGCTGGGACAAAAATATGCTCTGCATTAAGTGTGGAGGAACCTAAAAGATATAAGACACCAATAACCTTATCAGAGATAAGGAATTTAGTTCCAAACTTTACACCTCCACAAGGTTACGTTTTTTTAAGAAAAGAAGATAATAAAATTAAACCTTTGTTTGATAGAGTTATGTATCTTAGGTAATAAGTAAAATTGAGTTTACCTTTTATAAATTAAATAAATGGGTCCATGGTTTTGAACATTGGTGCAATAACTCTAGATTTCAATGGGGCTGCCGAGATTCGAACTCGGATAACCGCGACCCGAACGCGGTAGTCTGCCAGGTTAGCGTACAGCCCCATACTGTTATATTAATATTTTAATTAGAATAATAGATAAATGATATGATGGAAGATAAAGCTTTATTAGCATTTTCATGTAACTACCCGTTTTCATCAACTGCAAAAGAGCTTCTAAAAAGCATAGAAGACAAGGCGAATAATCCAATATATATAGATATAGGAAAATCAAGGGCCCAGGAGGCTATAGATACTAACAATATCAAGTATAGAAATGATATTTTTGATATTAGTTTAGTAATAAGTTATGTCTATTCGCGCCTTATAATTAGTGCCCTTAATAACCCATATATAACAGATATATATGTTAAAGCTGAAGCAAAGCGCTCTATAATAGCAATGACAAATGACAATGAGACTAACATAAAAAAATTATCAGTAGAGTTGGGTTTTAATATAGAAATGAATAATGGCAAATTCAATGTCAGAGTTACCGATTTTTTAAATGCAACATCAAATATAAGCAATTATAAGTTAATCAACCAACCGCTAAAATCTGGGTTTATAATAATGGATATACAGGAATTTGCAGGTATGCTTGAAGGCATAATATATGAAAAAATAAAAACAGGGTTGCCAATACCCAAAAAGGAAATTCCAAAAATGCTTCTTGGCTATGCAACTGAAATAAAAATACCAAAACCTAAGGTTGAAATTAATACTTCAAGATCTGAAGAGTGGATAGAAAAGTTACTTTCTAATCCAATTCCAGATGTAAGGCAGCGCGTAGTGAACTTAATACTAGCCCCTTATCTGATAAATGTTAAAAAATTGGATACGGAATTAGCTTATAAAATAATAACAGAATATATAGACAAGTGTAAAATACTTGATCCTACTACAAAAATAACAAATGCTCAGATAAAATATCAGTGTGAATATTCAAAAAGTAAGGGCATGAAGCCCCTATCAAAAGAAAAGGCGCTAGAATTGTTATCAGGTGTTGTAGATCTTTCTTATTTATGATGTGTTATTATGAATTTTCAATTATGTAAAATATGTAATAAGCCATCAGAATACATCTGTATGATGTGTGGTAAGCCAATTTGTAAATTTCATTTTGACAAAAAATCAAATATGTGTGACGTTTGTAGAAAAGGTAAAGTGTACAGTAAATAAAAACGAAAATGCACAATAACTATTTAAACTAAATATCTCAAATGTTTGCTATGCGTATTAATGTTTTATTATTTGTGGTAGCTCTTGTAATTGTTGCAGCTGTATTTTTGTACATAATCAACACAAACAAAACAAGTATTGTATACCAGTCAAAAAATCCGAATATAACTAATAGCAATACTACAGCAAATAAAAGCCTAAATGTTAATGCAATAAAATTAGCAAATAGTCAATATACTGGAATATCTTATAAAATATTTCCAGGACCACAAAATACACAGTCCTTAAAGGCATTAATTGGTATAGAGATGTCAAATAATACAATTTCTAACGGTACTAAAATAACGTTAAGCATGAATAACAATCCTATATCAACTATATATGTTCCAAAAAATGATTCATTATATTTTATAGAGGCATCATATGGAGATGATTTTGGAAATTATGAAGGATCATTAGGGGATGATGGCATACTAATTGTAAATAGCAGCGGTTATATAGTAAGCTAATTATTCTTGCGCAAAACAGAAAAATATAAAAAGGTTATAAATCATAATATACTTGCCAAACGGTAACAGGAGCAAGGAAACGCCCGAACCCATTCCGAACTCGGAAGCTAAGCTTGCTCACGATATGTTGTGTACTGCTTAACTGTGGGAAATCATATTGCTGTTTGGCACTTATGCTTTATTATTATGGTTTGTTTATGAGTGAGAATGCTGATGTTGATATAATAGAAGCGCAGCAGATAGTTTCAAGTAAAGGCACCAAAATTGTATGGCTTGGAAGTGAGCCTATAGAGTACATATCAAAGCTTCTTGATATGGAAAAAGAGCAATTTTTATTTATTGACCCAAATGAATTATTCTCAAATAAAGATATGATGAAACTGATGGAAAACCATGTATTTATGTGCTATCATGGAAATTCGTCAAAGTTTGTAGTAAATCATCTGAAAAATAATAATATAAACTCATATAACCTAAAAAAGGGTATAACTAGCATCGTCGGAGAGATATTTTGAAAAATAGAGCGCAAAGTAGATTAATCTATACATCAATTTCTATATATGCATAAAATAGAATTAACTAATGCTGTAAAACGATTCAAGAAAGTAGTTGCGGTAAATAACGTAAATATTTCAATAAAAAACGGCATTAACATTATATTAGGTCCAAACGGCGCTGGAAAGAGCACACTTTTAAAATGTATAGACGGATTATATAAATTGGATTCTGGTTTTGTTAAGATAAATGGGAGTGATCCCTATACTAATTTTGACATACATAAATACACCTCACTTCTTACGGACAATTATTCATTGTATGACTATTTGACCGTTAAGGATAATATAAGGTTTTTTGGAAGGCTCTATAGGTTAAAAGATTCAGAAATAGAGCAGAAAAGCAGAAAAATACTAAAAGAGCTTGATGCGTATAAATATGTGAATAATAGGGTATACTCTTTGAGTAGGGGGACAAAACAAAAAATAGCATTTTGCCGTGCTATTATTAATGATCCGGAAATAGTATTGCTTGATGAACCTACAGCCTTTCTTGATGCTGGAGCTGCAGAGCAGATAAGAAAAAGTTTGGATGAAATAGCAAGAAAGGGTATAGTGTTATTTGTAACACAGAGAATTGATGAGGTAACAAGATTCAATTCGCGGCTTCTCGTAATAAAAAATGGTGCAATAATAAAAGATGCAAATACTGATAGTATATATACTGATATATTTAAGAATTCGGAGATAGGGGTACGATTGGCACGCCCAATAGATGCTAAAAAAATATTAAATAGAAATATAGTATATATGAATAGCAAAACACCCACATATATTAAACTAAAAATTCGTAGTTTTAAGGATATAAATAGTAATGTCAAAACACTAATGGATTCTGGCGCTTATATAGCGAGTGTAGATTATGCAGAGCCTGCACTTGAAGAGTTATATAAATAATAATAGGTAATGTGATGAGAATAGAACGTTCATACCATCTTGCAATAAAAGATATAAAAGAGATTTTCAGCAGTATATCCATATACGGCCCTATGATAGGCGTTCCATTATTTTTTTCAATAATATTGCCAATAATGACATTTTATGTTACTATATATGCTGCTCCAAATATTGTTAGCAGAATAACTGCACTACCAACAGCCCCACAGCAAATAAAGCATGCAACAAGCGAAATGTTTCTTCAATATTTTGCCGTAAATATTTTAGGCCCAATATTTCTTACAATGCCTATACTAACAGCGTCTGTCATTGCGGCGGATAGCTTTGCGGGAGAAAAAGAGCGCAAAACATCAGATGCCCTTCTTGCAACTCCAATAAGTAATTCAGAACTTTTATTAGGTAAGGTGCTTGCATCATTTATACCGACGTTAATACTCACATTGGCTGTGTTTTTAATATATGGTGGGATAACAAATTATTTTTCAATGAAAACTTTTGGTGCGTATATACTACCTACTACATCATGGCTTTTAATGATAGTATCCGGTCCATTTTTAGCAATAGTTACTATTGGGGTTATGGTATTAGTTTCTGCAAAAGTGCGTGGCATAAAAGAGGCGCAGCAGGTAAGCACGCTATTAATACTGCCAGTTTTAATAATACCATTTACATCTGTTTTGGGGATAGCTACACTAAA
>JAJZDG010000032.1 GCA_021828705.1 Microcaldota archaeon
GGGAAATTCTATTTAGTATCAACAGGCGGTGGCACATTAAATTATAACGGAAAATCCTATTACAACCTTAACGTCTATAGTGCGAACGCCCAAATAAACGGGGACGTATGCCGCATATATAATTGCAGGGTATTCTATAATGAAATATTCTTTTATCCTACAAATCCGGGCCCAATAGGCGCCAACTGCGGAGGAGGATTTAGATTCTACTATAATAACAAATACTGGTGCTCCGCGTCAAGCGGGGGTGGAGGCCAGACAGGCATACCAATACCAATAGTATTTGGAACAAACATAAAATATTATTGGATAGCATATAGAATATGCACTAATTTTGATTATAGCTGCACATACTCTATGGGGTATTTGACACTACCGCAATGGACCAATACCACCATAGTGCCATATCTTACATACAACATAAGTTTGCCTTCAACATACAGCGACATAAACAATCAATTGACATTTTTGAATAATTCATATGATATATACAGCCCGCATAATTTCTTAGACCCAGGCAATTATCTTGACCCATATCCTATATATACAGACTCACAATTATTGTTCAATTATAATGGAACGCTTGCCGAATTGCCATTAAATTTCACGTCATTTAACAGATCTAATTTTAATACACTATCCAACATACCTAAAAATACGCTTATGACCACAATAACAAGTGGCAGCGCCGCAGGACTAGGAGCGGGGCAGTCATTTGCAAACTTTCAGACGGATGGAGGTTATCTTTTTGGCAGCATAAAGAATCCAGATTTCATAACATCCTCGCCTAATGATTATATATATGTGCTAAATTACTCATACCAATGCGGCATATTCTGCATACATAAAACAACAAACGCAAATCTCTACATATTAAGGCTAATACCAAATGGAGATTTCAACATGACAAATGCGCAACCAGACACACTCCCATCATCTAGTTCGCCAAATTATCAAACATCATTAAACAACTGGAAAATGGAATGGGAAACGTATTGGAATAACTCACTGGTTGTACAATCAAGCAACTTATATATTGTAGGAGGTTCCACATTATCAACAGTAAATAGCGGCGCGTTCGGATACACAACAGGATTTTGGAGCTGGCTATTAGGAAGCAGCAGCGCAAAGGGAACATTTAGCTTCCTGCCAACCGCCCTAACAACAGATTATTCCGGGGACCTATTTATAGAAGGAAAGCAGCAGCCAACACAAACATTAGTCATAGGAAGAAGAAGTGCAAATGGTGATACTACAGAAAACGTAATAACAACGCCTAGCGGATACCAGGCATCAAACGAATTCACAGCATCGCCAGGAGGACAATATCTATTTTTAGCAAACATAAAATATGGAAATATCTCAATATTTAATGGCGCAAATTTAACATACACAGGAAATATATCATTATCATATTCAACGCCTCAGAATAATTTAAATATAGCCGCATATTTGGCAAAAGGCGGACCATATGGAAGCGCCACAGTTGCAGGGACATATTATACATCAAAAGCTGTGAACGACATAGCGGCATACCATCATCCAATATCCATATTCGAATCGGATGGCGTCTTATACGTACTAGATAACTGGAGTTTTACAGTTACAACAAGCGATGGGCAAGTGGAGAATTCAAAGATGTTAGTTTTACGCGCATTCTCAGGAAATGGCATAGAGATACCAATAGACTCATTTAATATTAATGATCTGCTTGGAACAACAACAGGGGCAGCGCCAAGCGGCGCTGAATTATCAGGCATAAATTTCCCGCCATATGGATGGGTAATATCAGCAAACATATCTGTCGGAAATAACAAATACATTACATATTGCGCCGTAGGAGGAAGCAATGGCTGCACATATACGCCTCTAACATTGCCTGTACATGCTGGCATATCTACATACCCGCAGGCTAGCATTAGAGGTAATAATGGATACCAACCTATTGGTCCATTAGTCTTTAATGTAAATCCAAATATAGGACAAATAGGTCCAAGCGTTAGCACCAATTTAGGCGAAACAAACATAACCATGAGCTCAAATTATAATAATACAGCATATTTAACGGCAAATGTGCTCCCGATAACAGGGTATGATATTCCAGGCGGAGGCCTTCCCGAAAGCGCATGGAAGGAGCTATTAGTACTGAACCTAAATGTATTCAATTATACAAAGGTCCAAAATATGCAAAATGACTCTTATATATGTTATATAAGCCAGAATAGTTCTGCATATCCAGATTCTCCATGTGTAGAGCCACGTACCGGAACAGATCTGCAGAATTTGCTTAATAATATAACAGGCCCGATTTTAGGCATTCCAAGCCCAATAGGATATATAGAGGGACAGGGATCACCGCAGCGCTTTTTAAATCTGCCAAATATTATATCTCTTTTAATACCAACTAACATACAGGGAAATAGCGCCCAAAATTCAGCAAACGCGCAGTCCACAACATCAAACGGATGTGCAACAATTTATGGAAAGCAGCAGTGCCTTACCACAAGCGAGCAAAGTATATTATCACAGGCGAACCCCTCAACAAAACAGGCTGCAAGCAGCATTCAGCGAGAATATTTAAATAGCACAATACAGGGCTATTTCTTAGTCCCATATAACATATCATACACATTAAAGCAGCAATGGAGCCCATCAACATTGACAGGACAACCAGAAGGAGATCCGCCGCCAGTAGGAAGCGCAGCATGCATTTATAACTTCCCAAGCGATCCAAATACGCAAACAACTGTAACATTTGGATACCAGGGCATAACTCCAACATCAAGCAATCTTAATGAAAGCATTGAGGGAGGGCCGATATATCTACAATCAATATCCTCCTCAAAGCAATTATATATTCCAAATGTATCGGATATAGGATTATTTGTAACGCCAAATTTTGGCTATAATCTATTATCGGATAGACTATTTGGAGAGATATATATAAATCAAAGCGTAGGACCTCAGGGCAATCATTTATTTAACATAATACCTCAGGTAATAAATCAGAGCCACATCTTTAATTATATATTAAATACATTCGTACAGGTAGGGGCCATTCTCCCTACAGGAGTGCAATCAGTTGCCGCGTATGAGACGGAAACGGCGGTGCCAATAACCCCACCTACTGTAAATCAGCAGAGCATAACAGGATATTTCCTGCCAAGCTATTATAGTGGAAATAATAAATTAACATATTCAAACAGCCCAATTAATGGAAATGACATATCATTGCCAGAATTATTCAGCACATTCCAGAAGGAGAATTACATTTATAACCTAACATTAAATTTAACCGGAAATAATAATATACTTGGATATAATAGGTTGGTATATGTATTTGTGGATAGATTTAATAACTATATATTTACGCCAATAGATATGGATATAGGAAATGTAACTACGATAACAATTCAAAATAGCACGAGTGTAAATGCGCTCAATCCAAACGAAACATCAATTACCATAAATGGCATTGCTGGTTACTACTCCAATATATTTGATAATAATCCATCCCCTCTGCCAGCAGGATCAAGCATATATTTGTATTATCAGAAAAATATAAATTATTATTCCAGCTCGACATTCGGATTATTATCAGCATTAGCCCAATATAATCAATTATGCGCATTTGGTAATAATCCAAGCCAATGCACGCTTGCAAACCCATTGAATGCTACGCAGACTGTTCTATCCTTTGGAAACCCGCAATATAATACCGTTACATTCCATACGCAATATAATTCGATAAATGCGTGTTCGCCAGAACCAGATAGCCTAATTAGCACAAATTATATTAATTCATTAAAGGAGTGCAACATTTATGGAAGCTATGGGCTGCCTATGACTGGAGTGACCGCCCAGGGCAATACCGAATATTGTGTGCCAAACTTTGCCAATGGAACTGGAACATTAACTTCGCAATTAGGCTTAATAGGCATTACTCAGACAAATAGCATAGGAGCATTTAGCTACCAATTTAATGTATGCGGAACTGGTGAGGGGTCAGTCATTGCACAGTATTATGGAGCCCCATACCCGCAGCCCCAGCCATTCGAACAGCAAAATCTAGCCAATACGCAGACCTTTGGAACTGCAATAAATCCTTCACTTATTGGATTCCCATCAGAAGAATATAGTTACACTTACTTCCCAAATGAGAGCGTATCAGAATTCCCTGTGGGCAATTTCGTGCTTGCATTCGGGGATATAGAATTACCTTTAATGATAATTATAGCAATGGCAATTATAGTAGTAACGTATAAACTTGAAGTGAATCGCAGTGTTAATATGAAAAAAAGAAAGTAGGGTTTATATGATAATATTATTGAGTTTTAGCGCGATATCCTCACTTGTTCCGATAATATTGATTATCCTTCTTATTGCAGCTGCTGGTGGGTTGACGCGCGGCTCTAGTTTTTTTGATCTTCTTGGTTTTGGAACATTAATGGGCTTTTCACAGGGAATTGCAAAAAGCAGACTAAAAGGTTTAAACAGAAAATATGGAGGGGAGTATACAGTAAGGCATGGAAAAAATAAGGCATTTTCTGGAGAGAATGTTATTAAATCTATGAAAAAAAGAGAGGCGGAGCGCAATAAGATAAATTCTGAGGTTAAAAAAAGGCTTGAGAGTCAGTATACAAGCGGCGTCTTATCAGCACCAGGAATGGCCACCATGACCGGATTGCAGCGCAGAAAATATATGAAATATGCAACAAGGCTTGAGGACATAAAAAGCAAAAAAAGCACGCTTGCAAATTACAAGAAAAATTATATTGATAGTAAAAAAGACAAAAGTTTCTTTGGAGAAAAAACAATGAATAAAATAAAAGATAAGGAATTTGCCTTGAGCGTAGCAGAAAACGCCTATTATTTTAAGCAGTTTAGGACACGTTATGGAAATAGAAATGCGAATATTGCAATAAAGCAAGCAAAGCTTGATGTTTACAGAAAATATGGACGATTTAATACGGCGCGCAGATACAGAAACGACTATGGAAATCTTGCATCGCTGCCGCTTGCAGCGATTGGCCTTGCAGCTTACGAATATGACTCTGCTGCAAATATGTTAAAATACATGCATAAAAGATGGAACAGTAGAGCCAATAGAGTAAATAGGAGGATGAATACTAACGTTCTAGCACCTCCAGGATCCAATATTGCAGACAGAGGAGAAGCAAACCCAATACCAGGATATTTTGCAAATAGAAGAGAGGGTATGAAAAGGAAGATGAATCAAGTTTTTGATAAAATTTTAAGGGAAAATAGAGTTAATACACCGCTAATCGCACCCTCAGCCGCTTTGGCGGCATCAGATGCCGAATATAATGAATTAAAAAAGAAAATGAAATACATGAATAGAGGCATTTATGATTGGGTCAGGGGCAATAATGCTTCAAGAAAAGAATTGGCAATAGGAATGATGCGATTGCAGTTCAGCGCAAAGAATTATGCTCGTAAAAAGAAAAATAAAAACTTAGAGTATAATGAAAATGATGATAATACAAGCAATAGTTCGGAAAACGAATCGCAAAGAGCGGAGAGCGACAATGCAGCCAGAGGACAACAGGAAGCCCAAAGAGAGGAGAATAAGGCAAAATTAGAGGAGAACAGTTCAAATAATGGATAGTATATATAATTGATTAACTTTTATTACATCTGATTTTTCATGAAAATATATTTAAGGGCACAGGATCCCTCTGCAGTCTCAGATAAATTTTACATATTAATTTCATAATTTATGTGCTTTTTATATTCTTCATTATTATATTGCCTATCTCATCTCCCGTAGTAACTTCTGGCAGAACCATCCGTTCGACGCCAGCTTTGCTCAATTTTGCAATGTCATCAAATCGTGATATTCTACTTATTATCTTTATTCGCTTGCTTATAGACCTTGCAGTAACCGCCGTTAGCGCATTCTTTATAGGATCTGTATCGCAGAGTATTAGCGCCTTTGCCTTTTGCATTCCCATATTCATTAAGGTTTCGACAGAACCCTCATTCCCAATTATTGCATATCCACCTGACTTAAATATATGTTTGGCATCGCGCTCATTACTTACTATGGTTATTGCAATTACACCTTTTTTCTTGAGCTCTTCTGCAAGCCGTTCGCTAAAATTATTATAAGTGCTTAATATTACATGGTCATTGAACTTTTTTATTTTTGACAGAACCACGCGTTCTTGTAATTTAAACATATGCACCGTATCAAAAAACCATGCGGCTACAAGAACTGTTAATATTGGAAAATCTAGCGCGCCTAATAGATCAGCAGCTAGAAGAAGCGGATTTTTATAAGCAATTGTAATAGGTATTATTCCAGGATATGAAACATTTAAGAAATTTGATATGCACCATATTATCGCACTGCCCACATTAAGCCCTGCAAACAGTGCAAGCATGAATGATAATATGAAAAGCACGGCTATTATAGATATAAAAATATAGCTCGTTTTTCCTATTGTTGCCATATTATTTACCTTTTAACTTTGCAACGATATTGTTGCCTAAATCTATCCCTACAAGTATTTCTGGTATTATGCACAAATCAGCGCCCGCACGCAGCATCTTTGTTACAGAGCTCTCCTCATTTATGCGTATTATTGTCCTTACTTTAGGCGCTATCTTCTTTACGGTTATCACACCCACTATATTATCAAAATCATTATCCGATCCGAATATTATACCGCTTGAACTCTGTAGTGATGCATCATTTAAATATAGTTCATTCTTAAAATCCCCTTCTACCACAATATAGCCAAGCGATTTTAGCATATCTGCATTCGCCTGATTCTTCTCGATTATGGTAAACTTTTTTTTCTTCGCTGACAGATCTTTTATCAACCTATCGGTAAAATTAGAATAACCGCAAACAATTATGTGTGATGCGCGTCTATGTGCGGCAAATAAATTAAATTGGCGCTTAAAATCTATTGAGGATAATAATTCTATTACGGATGCAATCAAAAATCCTATTACTATTATTTTTACAATTCCATCTATTATAAGCATACCAAAAAATGGATAGAATAGGCTGCTAAATGGCACTATATATGGAAGCGCGGCATCATACCCAACCGCATCAAATAGCAATGAGAATGTAAAATAACTGCTATTGTATATATTCCCCAGAATATATCCCATTATAAGATCTGATGAGATTACGAATACAAATGATAGTATTACTATAGAAATTATGCGCCGTAGCGACATATCCTCTATAGTGCCGCCCATATATGATGACATTAATACAACCTATAATTATCCACTTATCAAAGACCCAATTCTTTTAATATCTCATTGCTTGCGCTCTTTTGTGGCAACGTGATATAGTCCGCTCCCGCCTCTAAAAGCTTCTCTTTTAAAAACTCGTCATTTGCCCTTGTAACGATAAATATTTCTTTATTTAAATCACGTGCGGTCAGTATCGTGAATAAATCCTTTGCATCATTATCCATAACTATTGCTATTGCCTTTGCTGTTGATATAGAGGCATTTTTAAGAACAGGAGACAGTGTAGCATCTCCGTGTATTACCTTAAATCCCTTTTCTACTATCCACTTTACCTTACTCTCATCAGAGTCTATTATTACAAAATCAATTTTATTTTCTACAAGAACATCCACTATACGCTGCCCTATTATTCCATAACCGCAAACAATAACATGCCCTGATATACTTAACTTGTCTGGCATCGCCTCACACTTATAAATAGAAAAAAAGGTTTAAAAGCGTGCGCACATTGAGCGTAATATGGCAA
>JAJZDG010000033.1 GCA_021828705.1 Microcaldota archaeon
ACATCTAGCAGTTAAATTATATTAATTATTTTTCCTCTTTTTTTGCTTCATGTTTATGTTCATGTGCATGCCCAGGCTTTTCAAGATCTACACGCTTATATTCTTCCTCAACCACAATGTCTGATACATCCTTAAAATAAGTAAATATCGAGGCTATGGCACTCACCTTTCCCACAAAGTAATCTGCATTTTTGCTAACATTGCTATCATATTTGATAACCAGCTTTTTATCATTAATATTTACCTTTGATGGTTCAACATTATAAGTCCGTCCAAGGGCGGAAATCTTCTCATTTTGATCTGTTAATTGCTTTATAACTTTGACCTCATATGTTATATCCCTGCCCGCATAAGGATTATTTGCATCAACAACAACTCTGCCAGAATTAACACTTCTAACAACTGCAGTCATATTGTCAAGTTCAACAGTCATTCCAGGATATGGATTCATATCTCTTGCCCTAAAATCCGAAAGAGGCATTACCTTTACTAGCTCCTCATTTCTTTGTCCAAATGCGTCCTCTGGTTTTACTGTAAATTTTTTCTGCTCTCCTATTGACATTGAACGTATTTCCTTATCCAAACCTTTTATTACGCTATTAGAACCCAATACAACCAGTACCTTTCCATACTTATAGTCCTTATTGTATATTTCTGATTCCTTAGCCTTTTTCTCATCAGTAGTAGCAATAAGCCTGTTTGCTGATGTATCCCATGCGCTATATTCAATCTCTACAAAATCTTCATCCTTAAAAGCCATTACATTCAACCTCTTTTAATATAAAATATTATTTGACATTTTTTCTTCGTGCCATAGCCTCGATAGATTTGCTCGCAACAGACAGATTGCAGCTATCATGTTTTGAACACCACATATGGCACATATCTGCAAGCTCCTTTTTAGTATAGTGCAATCCACAGATACTACAGGAATATTTTGCTTCTACCAAAAAAAACACATTCTTTGCGCTTAAATTCATTTGCTCTTAGACAAATCTGATTTAAAAGAACTAAACGCCTCCTCTAGCGAGTCTATCTCTTTTTCTAGCACATCCATTGCTTTCTTTTTCTCAGTTTTTAGTACAAGAGTCGGTTTTTTAACCTGTGGGTGCTCCTGTAATATACCGGCAAAGAGAACGTCATTATTTCTTGTAAGCTTATTTGCAAGCATGTCAGGTATGGTAACATCCATGTCTTCAAATTCCAATACAAGCTCCTTGCTCTCATTTTTTATCAGTGTTACTTTCATGATATCACTTGAATATAATAGATTTGTATTCATAACATTTATAACAATTGATGTTAATTACCTATTGTTTTTGTATAAAAATTCCTCCACTGCAACACTGTTATTATACATTGAACTTATCTTTTTACCTACATCAATCTCACAGTTGCTGCAATGCAGAGATGTTTTATCATCATTAAGTGTTAATAGAGCATCGCACAACGCACATTTTGAGTATACAACGCCAAGATCTATACTGCCACAATCCAATGTGTAAACATCTTTATCATCAAATGTTATTCTTGCAAGTATTATATCCCCTACACCAAATGGCTTATTTTCCATTTTATTTCCCTCAAAATCCCTATCGCGCTGATGCCTTGGGCTTGGGGCATGTGACTTCATTATTATCTTTCCGCTTTTAAATGAGATATAAACATCCTTGTCCTTTTTGAAATTGTCTATTTTTACAAAAACAATTGTATGTAAATCATCAGTTATCTCGCCTAAAACATACATGCCTCTATAAAAAGATTTTATCTCCCGACTTATACCCTCAACCATTATTGAGCCATTCTCTATAATAGTCCTGCCTATAATTGACGCACGTATATTGCCATTGTCAATAAACGTATTCCTTGAAGACACAAACTCCTCCTCAGTTGAGAGATTGTCTCCTGGAAACATAAGATTTTCATCATTCATCAAAATACCTTACTCTAAGAAATTAACATTAACACAAGCAGATCTTACGTATTAATTTAGGTACTTAAAGGATTTAATATTATGCTTTTTTGAAATCCTTAAAGTAAATCCCAAAATACAACAAAATTGTAATTTTTAACACATCTTTGCGCAAATATCACGCAAACATTAGAATCAAATTGCAAGTAAAATAATTCCAGATATTACCATTATTATGCCAACCTTCTGGCTTAACTCTAAGCGCTCTTTTAATAAAAACAAAGCGAGCATAATGGTTATTACAGGCCCTGCTGCTATTATGGGTGATATTACACTTACATAATTATATGTCAATCCTATACTATATGAAAGAAACCCAATAGTATTCAAAATTGCTATAAGCAGCAATATGTATCTTCCCTTAATATTAAATTTTATATCTATTGAGGCGAACTTGGCATAAATAAACATAATTATAACCGTTGCAAGCAATGAAAATAGAGAGGCCGCAACCCAACCTATTGCATTAACAAGATATGCTATTAAGAAAAAGTATATGCCCCAACCAAAAACAGTTATTATAGCGTATTTTAACCCAATCACATGCTTTATATTCATTTTAACCAAATGCTTTAGCTCTAGTGAGGCTAGTATAGTACCCATTATTATAAATGCAATAAATACTGTTTGCATCAAAGATATTGGCGTTTTTAAAAATATATATCCCAATAGTATAGATACAACACTCCATACTGACGCTATAGTGGTAATTATAGATACATTACCTACAGATAAACCTTTATTGAATGATACAAGACCAATCATAGAGATTATACCAGTAAAAACTATCAAAATTGCAATTAGCAGACTAATGCTCTGATATTTATATAGGAATACACTTATTATGACCAAAAATATCAATGTTATTATCTGGAACCAAAAAGAGGTTTTAAACGCTCCGATATGCCTTGAGGCCTTTGCCATTAAAAAATCTTGAACGCCATAGCTAAACATACCTATAACGCCAAGCAATATGCCTAAAATATAATCCATAAAACGCAATGCCTACCTTCTTTAAATAGACTAATTAATCCTCATCCATACCCAAACTGTCCTTAATATTCCCTAAAAATCCTTTCTTTTTTGATGATTTACCATCAGTTTTAACTTCCTCCTCAATTTTTTGGGTGGGTTTATTATCTTTCACTGATGCATTATGTGCATTTTTTTTAAATAGTGAAATTTTAATTTTAGAATTATTTTGAGTAGATACAGCTTTAGAATCATTATTGCGCGTGCTATTATCAGATTTATCTGCAATATCTGAATCCTCGCGTTCTTTCTTGCCATTAGATTCTAATTTTATAGCATTAGAACTAAAATTTTTATCAGTATACCAATCCTTCCAAAAATTTTGGGTGTATGCAGGACAGGGATGAACATCCTCTTTGTCGTATTCATCACGCAATACATTTCTTTTTGCTTCATTAGGTTCATTTATTATTTGATTTAAGCTCAATATAAGTGAAGGGCTTATATGTGATTTACAATACTTTTTATCGCAGTATTCACATCGCTCAATATACTTTTTATCACAATTTTTAAATTGGCACAAATTATTAGAATCAATCGCCATACAACAACCGTATTATATAATATTCATATGCTGTCCTAATTTTTATGCTTTTTGGAGTTTTTCTCTTTTTCAGCAAACGTCTTAAACTTGCCAGCGTAATAAAGAAATACTATGGTCACTATTATAGATAACCATCCGGCAACGCCAAAAACACCTCCTAAAATGGCGGATATTCCACCGATATAAAAAATAAACCCATAACTATTATAGCCATGGCGCACAACATCTAAAAATCGCTCAAGCTTCGAATGTGCAAGTTTTTTTAACAAAATATTTTTTGTGCTTCTTTTAGGCATGAAATCATTTTAGTACATATACGTATAGTATTTAAATGTTTAATATTTATAAGAATTTGGTAGATTTGTATATGAATAGATTATATTTATTTTCCCTTATTATACCATTTATTTTAATTGCTAGCATTAGCAATGCAACAATATTGCAAAATGGCTATTTTAGTTACCAGAATTTTAGCATAAAAAATGGTGCTACACTTGTAGTAGGTTATAACACCAATACATCCGCAGATCTTTTAATTTTAAACTCAGTAGAATTTTCACGCTTTGAGAATGGCAGCAGCTTCTATCCTATATATAATAAAACGGTTTACGGATCTCATATATTTACATTAAACTTGAGCCCTGGGGCGTATTATCTTGTTTTATCAACTATAAATAACCAAATAAATTATTCTCTTGCAGAGTTTACAGCCCCTAAAAATGAGCTACATAAGCAAGTATTTTACAACAGCTACAAATATAACATAGAATTATCCAATTATAGCAGAGTAGGCATTGTATGGATTAGCAACAATTCCATGAATATACGGGCAACCGATTATAATTTTTATAATAATCAAACGTCTGCAATATCTGAATGGAGCAATTATTATACTATGAATAGGGGAAGCAACAATATAACATTTATATCAAATAATCCAACAGAGATATATTTTTATACAAATATTACTTCAGAACTAGTTAATCCGCTTAATATTGCAAATCTCTCCCTACCACAACCCATAGGTGTTGTTAGTTATGGATTATATAATATATCTGGGGAGTTAGTGCCATACCAAATAAACACAAGCGCCATTTATGGGATCGCAAATATTACAGATATTTACGGATATAATAAATCGCCTCCGACCAATACATCGATAAATGGGGCGAGTTTGCAGCTTAATACTGTTGTTAATATTGTTTCGAATAGCGGAAAGGTATATACGTATTGGTTGCAGAATGTTGCTGAATTTAATACTAGCGCAAAAAATTATATGTATGGAGACAACATATGGAATTTTACAACAAATACTGCAAATGTAAATAATAAAACGCTTATAGGAAATGGCTATTTTGAAACATATACACAGAAAAATTACAATAATACCTCTGATAGTGTTGTAGTTTATGCATATCCAAAATATATATATCAAAATGAAGTTGTATCATATAATTATCCATTATTTATTGCACCAATAATAAAGATTAATTACGCTAATGGAAAACCAATTATATCATTTGGTTATGAAAGTGGCAACGGATGGCATTACTATGATAACGTTACATTCAATATATATTCAAATAATGCACACCTTTTAGTGACCCCATATTATGAAACCCCAAGCTACCATTATTACAACTCAGAATTTGTCTTTGGTGGTGAGGGAAATGGAGAGAGCACCCAGTTTAACCAATTAAATTCCAGCCTGTGGGAGTATTATTATTCAAATAATACATTTATCCCATTCCCTTCATTATTTACATTTGGAGGTAATACAGAAGAAACAGCAACAAATATTAAAGTAATTAAAAGTAATGTTGGAGCAAGAGTATTTGTAGGCATACCAACATACACAACAGATATATTTATCAAAAACAGCACAGCGGATATAACAATACCTACATCAAGCACCACAACTACGATAGGATATACCTACAATAATACTTCATCTAACAATACCATTTCTACAACCGCAAATAATCAAGTGAATAACAGCGCAATTTCACCATCGCAGCTTATAGATATAGGGAATACTAATATGATACTTGATGGCATAATAATAGCTTTGATTTTAGGTATTAGTCTATTAGTTTTAAGCAAGGTACTTAAAAGGAATTAAATGATACACATAAAGCGTATTTACACCAAATATGATAAGAACGACGGATATAGAATTCTTATAGACAGACTATGGCCCAGAGGCTTATCTAAATCAAACGCACATATAAATTTATGGATTCCTGACATTGCACCTTCAAATGAATTGAGATTATGGTTTGCACATGATCCTGCCAAATGGACTATTTTTAAAAAACGTTATAAAAAAGAATTAAAATTAAATAAAGAACTACTTCAAAAATTATATTTCATTACAAAAAACAAAAAAATGACGACATTATTATATGCTGCAAAGAATGAAGAAAAAAATAACGCCATCGTTTTAATTGATGCTTTAGAAGCTTTAGATAACAAATAAATCCATTGATTTAGCAAATAGAATTTTTAGGTTTAGCTATAAAGAACCCTGAATAATTCTGCCTAAATGTTATATTATCTAAATTTATCGGAGTTTGATTTGAACCAAGATCAGTAAAAAATATTATTGGATAACGCTCACTTGTTGAATTGTAGTAGTAGGGAAAGTGCGCTTTATATCCGAGATATTTCAAATATACCCAATTATTTGATATAATATTGCAGCTGCCAATGCCTTGTATTGAAATTGAATTTTCCGCGTTTAAAAGCACCTGACTTTTAGACCCATAAAAAACATATCCATTATATGGGAACCACGTTAATAAAATTATAACATAAATAATAAAAAGCGCAATTATGCAATAAGCGTATATATTTTTAACCGAGAGTTTTAATTTTTTTATTATATCAAAAAATAATATGGTGAAAAATAATGCAGCTCCAGTGTATATTAGATATCCCAATCGCGGTAAATCATTTATTGAACCACGCATTGAGGTAATCGACCATGCAAAAATCCCTAAAACAAAAAATGATATTGCTATTTTATATTTATAGTTATCAATTAAAGATTTCTTTAATTTAATTTTATATATCCCATATTTTTTCCTCTTTATGTATAAAACAAACATGACAATTAGTATAATAAATGCTATAGGGAAAAGCTCTGGTAATATAAGCAATAATGATTGTATGATTATATTTATTGGAAAATATACCTGTGTTCCGCCTCCAGAAAATGCACCTACAGATATCACATAACTAAATATAGGGTCATGAAAGACTACAGTATTGAATAGTAACCATGGAATGGTTATAAGAAAAAATGATGCGAACGCGTTTTTTCTTTCCTTTTTTGGAAGAAAAAACAATAATGGTAAAAATATTAGATTTGGGTATTTTGCAAGCCCGGCAAGTGCCAAAATTATTCCAGACTTCCAACTTTTTTTGAATAGAAATGACAAAAATATCAAAAGCAATGCTATAGAGACTATTTCTGTGCCATTTAATAACATCAAAAATATTGAAATATATGGGGTAAAAATAATCAATATTAGTAATATAGGGTCTATTTTTATAGATGCGGATATTTTAAAAATCGAGTATAGCAACAAAAAGAGTACAAATGCAAAATATAAGGGCATTCCGATATTGCTGCCTAACAATGAAAATGGCACCATAAATATTCCAGTTAATGGTGCACGAAGGCTTTCAAAATAAAATGTATTGCTATATAGAATGCTATTTGATAAATAACCCCCAAATAGTGCAGAATAAAAGTTATTATTCACTAGGGACTTTGCCATAAGCCAATGTGTTATAAAATCCCAATTTGCGCCGCCTATGTTATACATTGAAAGCGTATCAAAAAGGGCAAGCAGATAAATTATAGCAATTGCAATAATTATAATAAGCCCAGAATACCTTACCTTTGTGCCTTGCTGTTGGATAATATTTTGGTAGTTTTCTGTTAAAATGCCCATAAATGCCCCTATTATACGCCATATATTAAATAGCATACATTTTTCATTATATTAATCAATAATATTTGATATTTATATCCACCACTATCTACAGATTTTATCTATCTTTTTAACAATTTAAACAGTTAATATTCTGGG
>JAJZDG010000034.1 GCA_021828705.1 Microcaldota archaeon
CTATACCTAAATATAACGCTCCCCTACCAAATAATATTCCCTCTCTTTCAAATCGTTTCAATTTTTTAGATATACTATTACTGCTCGCTCCCATATAACTATTAAGCATATATCCAAATAACATATAACCTAAGACAAAATACGTACCAATTCTATATCCTAAAAGATATACTGTAGATATTACTATTATACCCATAATTATTTGTATAACATCTCGTTTTCTTTCTATTGATGCATTTGCTCTTGCTTTTAATTCCTCTTTTGTTATTATAGGTATTGAGCTTATCAAAAGCCCAATTGCAAATATCTGAACAATTGGGATTATAATGTAATGGTAATCAATAATCCAATAACCCGATGATATGTATATTATGGCAATAATTGCGCCAAAAATAAGGTTATTTTTTGTATACTGGTAAAATAATGTGGGTGCCAATATTGATATGCCTAGTAATATGAACGTTCCGTGTATTTTACTATAATAGAGAAATATAACAATAAGCGCAAATAAAAATGATAAAATAACCTCAGTTAAATATAATTTTAGATGTTTATCTCGCCTTCTTGTATAAATTACAATAGCAAATATTAAAATGCAAACAAAAAACAATAGATATTCGATCATGAAATCATTTAATTTAATTACATAGCGAATCTTTTATAAATACATACATATCCAAGTAGTATTAAGCCATAACAGATAAATATATAAATACATTAATTAATATATTTCAGAAGGCAACGAAATGTATTAAAATAAGCTATATTAATATATGATTGTAGTGTGTTGTTATATATAACGAAATATATTTTCAGATAATATTTATAAGAGGTTAATCTAATGAGGAAAAGCTCCCAAAGTTGGAATCCACCAAGACATATTGCTATAATACCTGATGGCAATAGACGATGGTCTAAGGAAAATAAGTTTAGTTTGATGAGCAGCTATGATCTTGGCATAAAGAAGTTTATTGATGTTAGCATATGGGCAAAGGAGCTTGGCGTTAATACGATATCGGTTTGGGCATTATCTACCGAAAATTTGGTAAATAGGAGCAGAATGGAATTAAATACCCTATTTAGGCTCTATAACCGTGCTTCAAGAGATCCAAATATACTTCAGACATTAGATAGAAATAACGCCCGCGTTCGGGTTGTCGGAAATACAAAAGCACTGCCAAAGTATCTTCGCGATTCATTAAAGTATTTGGAAAATAAAAGCAAGAAAAATGATGGGCTATCAATTAATGTGCTTGTAGGTTATGGCGGTAAGGAGGACATATTATATGCTGTAAAACGCATAGTCGAAAGCAAAAGCAGAAGCATAAAGCTTACTTATGATGCTATAAAAGAGAATCTTAGAACTTCTATGCTTCCAGACATAGATCTTATAATAAGAACTTCTGGTGAGATGCGCTTATCTGGATTGCTTCCATGGCAGGCATGTTATTCAGAGTTATATTTTTCAAAAAAATATTGGCCAAGTTTTGATAAACGTGATTTGAAACGGGCAATAAGTTCTTATTCGGAAAGAAATAGGAGGTTTGGGAAGTAGTACTGTGTTTTAATGGTAAATACGCATGCTTCAAATGCTATAAGTAAATATACAAATTTTTTTGGCAGGGGTCTTCCCAGCGGAAAAGCCATAATACTTCTATTAATCTGCGCATCTATAGTAATGAGCATCGCATCAGTCGCTCTTGTGCATTATAAGAATATACCTGATACATTATATAGTATAATAATAAGCGGTATACTGTTTAGCATAATAGCTCTAATAATACCTACAATATTGACTATGCTTTCAATAAAAATAGCTATAAGAAAAATATATATAAAGCATATAATATTTCTATCATTTATCGGAGAGATATCATTTGCAATGTATATACTTTTAGGCAGTATACTGTATTTGGTATTTGGTATACCAATAGCTATTCTTGTAATTATAGTAGGAGCAGCAAGCCTTTTCGGCTGGTGGTTTTTTGCAGGCCGTATGCTTTTATCTAAATTGAAAAAAATAGTGCCATTATCGCTTGTGCAACCAACCCTCTACATATTATTTTACATACCTGCAAGTAACTTTTTGTTTAATTTGAATATACCAATAAATACCTTGTTAATAAAGCTCTATGCTGGAATATTCGTATTTGCCATTGTAATATACGCAATAATATCCGTTTTTAATCGACCCTTAAAGAAAGGATTAGGTATAAATGGTATAGATACATTCTCAGCAATGTTTCAGGACTGGCTTTTTGGAATAAGTACTCAGTTGCCTTTTGGTAAAGAGTATGGTGAGCGCGTATCTATATCTACTGATACTATAATATTTAACCCACAACAGAAAAATAATGAAGAAAAGGTGATATTATTTATACCAAATATACATTACGGCGCGATGGGTAATATAGGAGGCAGCAATTTTCCATATCTAATGGAGCATAGATCGAATGCTAAATATAACGCAACTACTTTTATCATGCATACTGCTGTAAATGAGGATATGAATCCTACGTTTGCGCATGAAATATCCAAGCTTAATCAGGCGCTTGATTATGTTGTAACTAATATCAAAACGAGAAAATCTCAAATCAAGCTTTTTAAAGGTGTATATAACCATGCAAATGTTACAGAGCTGCGCTTTAATGGAATCTCTATTGTAATAATGAGTAGGGCTCCTAATATAACCGAAGATATAGCGCCTGAAGTATCTGTCATATTTAAGAAGATACTTGAGAGTGATCCATCAAGAAAAGGGAATAGAATAGTTTTAATAGACGCGCATAATTCAAGAATTGAAAATGTTAGCGCAGCAGAATTGGATGGAGTCAAGTTAAATACACAATATGTGGAAGATTATATAAGTGCAATGAAGAACATATCAAAAATAACTGAATCTAATGCTATAAAATTAGGGGTAAGTAAAATTGATGTATATAAATCATTAGGCGGTCCTATAGATCTTGCAAACGGCAATATGAATATTATGGTTTTTGATATAAAGGGCTATAAATATGGGATAATGCAGTTCAACTCCAATAATATGCTTCCATCATTGAGAGAGAGCATAGTAAGGTATGTAAAAAAGCGCTATAATATAGATATGGAAGTATGTACCACAGATACCCACGCTGTGAATTCAATAAGTATTCCTGCGAGTAATGTTTTGGGGCGAGAAACAAAATTTGAGAAGTTAAAACCATTAATAGATGCACATATTCTAGAAGCTATAACGAAAATAAATTCGTATGTTATTGGCAATGAACACATAGATGTAAAGAATTTTTCAGTATGGGGAAAAAATTCAAGAGAGCGCATAACAGCAGTGTTAAGTTCGGTAATTTCAATAGCGAAGATATTGGTTCCAACAATAATAATAGTCGGGTTCATCGCGGCAGCATGGATTGTTTCATTTATATAAAAATATCATATTCTTTTCAGTTCGCTCTTCGCGCTCTTAATCTCCTTATTTGCGTTTTCCATGTGTTCGATTATGTTACTAAGACTCTCTATAATACCAGCCTTTGTAACTACTGAAGCCTTTTTATTGCGTGCTATCTCCTTTCTTAATGAAATAACCTTTATTGAGTGACTCTTAAGGTTTTTTGACATCTCATCAAACATTTTATAATCAAATATAAGCTCGTCTGATCCGCTATTTTTTTTCTTTGCCATATTAACACAATATAGGCTTGTAAAATAAATTTATAAGACCTATTATTTCAAATACTACACATTAGCAGCAGAAAATATATGTCAAAAATTATTCAATGCAGAATTTAATTCCTCTCCGTCTATATTGATTCTGTATTTTGACATTATTATCTTTTTTAATAGCTCCTTATTCGCATTGGGATTATTTGCAATGAACTTTGCTATTATTTCATGCAATTTTTTTCCTGATATTCTTTCATAAGAATGCTCTTTTATTATATCTGAGATTTTCTTATCACTGTTACTTGCAGAAATCTTTAATATTAAATCAATTGCCTGTTTTGTTATGTGTTTATTGGACAGCTCTAAAAACATTTCAATTATGGACTCATCCTCAATGGAGTTTACATCAACTTTATTTCGCTCCAACTCCTTAAATTTTTGAAGTAATATGTTTGCTGCAAATTTAAGATTGTCATAGTTGTGTTCCCTTATTTTTTTATACAATGCATATCTTGGTGATAACAACATCTGTTTTGCAAGTTCTTTGTCAGATAACTCTTGCTCTAGGCGCTTTAGTGCATCCTCCATTTTTGGCATGGCCCTCTCTGCGCTTTCAATTATTTTATCTGTTATATTTATAGGTTCTATATCCGTTTCAGGGTACATTCTTGAACCTCCTGGTAATGGCCTTATAAAGACCGTAATAAAACGTTCGTCATTTATAGCAGCACGTGTCTCCTCAGGAACCCCATGCATAGCGTAATTTGCTCTCCAAATAGCTAATTCAGCAGCATTCAGTGCTGTATCCTTTGCCTCTGTTATAATTATAAATGCATCATTTTTTTTGATTTTTAAAAGTTCTTTTAATTTGTCAATTTCGGATTTTGAAAAATTATATTTATCCAATTTCTCATCGCTATGTATCAAGCCTTTAGTCCCACCCATTTTTGCATAATCACTTATTTCACTTCCAAATCTTCTATTACTACCCAATTCAATGCCTAAAACTCCTTCAAATCCATAAAGTGCGAATGCGACCACTACTCCATTATTTTTTATAGAATTAGATATTATTGAAGCACTGGTATTTTCAAATATATGTGTTACATCAATTGGCTTGCCAACCTTTCCATTCATATCAATAAGTTTACTTTTTATTTCAATAAGCGCCATCTGCCTTTTAATTTCATTATCTATAAAATTATGCATGTTATCTATATCTTGAAGGCCCTTTATCTCTATTCTAGCACCATTTTTTATAGATATATTAACGTCTTGTCGTATTGTGCCAATACCTCGCTTCATTCTTCCGGTACTTCTTAGCATATTGCCTATATAAAGCGCAGTATCTCTTGCCATTTTTGGTGTTGGAATATTGGCAAATGTACCTATTTCAATCAATGGTATGCCGAGTCTATCTATGTTATATATAACTGCATCTGTAGAACTCTTAACAATTGCGCTGGACTCCTCCTCAAGTGATATGGATTCAATAAGAATGCGTTCATTATTTACCAAAATGCTTCCATCAAAACCTATTATTGCCGTGCGTTGAAATGCACTAGGATCGCTTCCATCTACAACCTCCTTTCTCATTATATGAACTTCATCAACAAGCTGCATATTCATCTCTTTTGCGATGCCAAGAGATATTATAAGCGCATCAATGTTTAGCGGATGTGGCGGCTCCTCATCAATATCAACAAGGCAACTGGAATTCTTGAAAATATTATATTTAAAAATACGTTTTTTATTCTGCTCAAATTTTGATGAGAGGTCCATTTTTCCAAGTTCTCCAGATACTGCACGCTGCATCCTCTCAACTGTGCCTACTATTGTATCATTTTCAGAGTCTGTGGAGCAATTACAGAATAATTTATTGTTCGTGTTTAAACGTTGATGTATTTCAATTCCGCATCTAAAACCTATTTCTTTATAATGTGAAAGATTTTGTTCCTGCATCTACATCTGCCTCTTTACTTTAATATTATGTAAAAGTTTTATGCCTAATTCAGAAAACTTAAAACCTATACTTGCAAAAAGAAAAAGGAGCATTATAGATATTATGTAATATATTAAATTTTTAGACGGAAGTGAATTTACAACATTTGTTGCAATAGCTGAAGGGAGGTTAGTTGCACTAACATTTTGAAGACTTATAGGGGAAGATGGCGTTTTTGCAAGGGCATATACAAAAGTGAACATGTTGTATGCAATATAAAATACAAATCCTAATATAACAATCCCAATTATAAGTAATATATACCCATATACTCTTTTATTTTCTATTTACTCACCATCTAAAAATTCATTATACGTTATTCTGTCGCTTATTTCACCAGAAATATTTTGATCAAGCATTTGTTTTGCTTCCTCATGTCTATAATTGCCTAATAACCAGCCCAGTTTTATGTAAGCGGTTTCAGCTGTCATATCCCTGCAGTATATTGCACCTGCTTCGCTTATCAAACGCAAATTCGTATAAACATTTGGATTTACCATACCATATACACACTGGGATGTCATACCAACAATGATACCTCTGTCCACTGTATTTTTGATGCTTTTGAGCCAATTATATTCTACATGTGTTGTAGACACTGGCGCATGCCCAAGCCCTGTTCCCTCTAATATTATACCCTTATACCCTTTATTAACATAGTAATCCAATATTTCAGGATCGGAATTTGGATATATCTTTACCAAAGCTGTCTTTTTTTCGAATTTGTCTAAAAGCTTTAATTCAGATTTTGAATCATTGCGTTTTCTATACGTACCAATATATTCTATACCTCCTAGTTTTGAAACTCTAGCTATAATATCGTCGTTTATAGGTTTAAAAGCATCTCTTCTTGAGGTATGCATCTTTCTTGCTTTTGTTCCGCGTATAAATGTACACGTATTATCAGAGCTATTCTCATGCATGCAAATTCCAACTTCTGCGATATCGGAGGATGCAGCAAGTCTAGCAGAACAGAACAAATTTATAAATGCATCGCTAGATCCCCTATCACTGCTTCGCTGCGCACCTGTTATAACTACAGGTATGTTAAGATTTTGGAGCATAAAACTCAATGCAGCAGAAGTGTAATGCATAGTGTCAGTTCCATGAGTTACTATTATTCCATGAGCACCTTTATTTGCCTCCTTATATATTTGACGTGCAATGCCCTGCCACTCCAAATACGACATATCCTCGCTTGCTATACTATATAGGTTGTTTATTGATATATTTGCAACATCAGCTATTTCAGGGACCAAATACAACAGCTCTTCTGGCTTTGTCAGCATATGTACTCCCCCTGTTCTATAGTCTACCCTGCTACCTATGGTGCCGCCCGTATATATTAAAGATAAATTCTTAAGGCCATCTTTTTGTTTAAAGTCAATTGAAGGAAATTCAACATTGAATGATTTATGTTCTATACTATCTATTTTATAATCGGACAATTTCACGCCTATGTTATAACCGTTTTTTAACTTTATTATTATACTATCCGGTTCAT
>JAJZDG010000035.1 GCA_021828705.1 Microcaldota archaeon
GATATTTTTGAAAGTAAAAACAGCCCTCCATCGTTTTGCAATTTAGGCTTCTTTATTTTTATTTTTTTGTTTATCTCAGATTTGAATAATACACGTATAAATAAGTAGAGCGCAAATAAATTAATTATTGTTGGAATCGCAAGATAAATAAAAAATGTGCTAAATGGATTTATTATTAGTTTATTTGATGCTATAATTAAATTTTGCGGATTTCCTATAGGGCTCATAACACTTCCAATAGTTATTGAAAACGCAAGAGCGAATAGCAGCATTTTTGAATTTATTTTATTCTCTTTTGATATCATAAGTAGAAGAGGGGTGCTAATTATTGCAACGGCATCGTTCATTAATATTGTAGAAATTAAACCCATGCCAAATATTATAAATAATATTAAGATATTTGTTGACCTTGCACGTTTAAAAAGTTTATAGGATATGTATGAGATGTATCCGCCCTCTTCCAATGCGACTCCAATTATAAATGTACCTAAAAGAAAAAGTATTATGTCAAAATTTACATAAGTAATTGCGAAACTGATAGATATTTGGCCTAATAGAAGCATAACTATTGCTCCTGCCATAGTTATCCACCATATCCTTAATTTTTTATAAATTGCGCCACGTAGTGCTACAGATACAAAAACTGCAATAACTATTAAAATAGGTATAAACGATACCATAACATCATTTCAATTGCAATACTACCATTAATATAATACATTGAAAATGTTATACCACCATTGTATCACTGTATACCTATACAATATTTGACACATTCAATAGTCCAGTAACATTATGGCTTATGGTGGAATTTTGATATGTAAATGATAATATGTAACTACTCTCCCCAGATATTATAGGAACTAATATATTTTTACACGATAAGTTTACTGTGTTTGACGCATGCGAATTTATTGTAACATTAAGTACATTATTATACTCAAGACCACTCATATAACACGAACCATTCGTTAATTTTATACTATAATTGAGATTATTTTTTATAGATAAGGTGCCTTGATTAGTAGCATACGAAAAGTTCGCGACATTACAAGATATCGCATTTGTATTTGAAAACATACATGTATTATTTACTGCATTCATCCATAGTATTGGCTTCTCTGTACTGTTAAGAGCTGCTATCAAATGTTCAGCATTGTAGCTTGCATCGATTAGCTGTGTATTATTTACAAACGAATATATTGTGAAATTATAATTTTTGGTGCGTTCAGTTGATCTAATAACACCAAACTGCGATGTTAACGTCTTTAATGGAGTTATATATATTGAGCATACCGCACTGGTATTTGAAATTATACCTAAACATCTACCCCTATTTATAGTAATATTGCCACTAGATGATATTCCACTTACAAAAAAGCCATTGCTTATATTAAATATATTATACCAATAATTTGAAGTGTTATCAAACCCATATAAGGCACCAAGATCAGTTGAATTTAAATATCTGAATCCTTGCGCATAATAGGTTATATTATATTTATTGAAAACTGATTTATTAAATATATATGAGACGTTGAGTGGTGAATTTGTATAACAGCTGTCAATGCCATTATATATTGACAATTCTGTCCAACCATTATTATACGAGATGCATGAGATTATGTCATTAGAGATAGAAAAAACATCAGTATTATTTGCTTTTATACTGTTAAATCCAAAGCTCGACATTATTTTGTATATTGGAGCTGGGCCTGTACCACTTAAAAGCATGCTCTCCGCACTACTGCCATTTGCATACTCAACATATGTACCTACTGAACTGTATATAAAACCATAAAGATCTCCAACAAGTACATGCTCTATTGATGGATCAACAGAAAAAATAGCATTCATCTTACTAATATTATAATAACTGGTCTGAGCCGCTATTAATGGAAATGCACTGCCCATAAATGAAAAGTTATATGCAGATATTACATTCCCATTTGGAAATTCCAGTATCTTTGATGGGGATGCCGGCTGCTTTACTATTATTAAAACATTAGATGACTTTACACTACTATTTGTAAAATTAAATATGCTTCCAGGATCTGCGATTGCCTTAAAATTATAAATGCCTGCAATAGTATAGGTATAATTTATAGGTATGCGTGCGCCCTTGCCAGGAGGTAATGATACGTTATAAACAGAAAGTGTTCCATTCCCTAAATAAAATCCCACATCAAGATTTTTAATATAAGAGGAACCGGTATTATTCACTTGTAAAATAAATCTAGTAGTATTAAGAGGGTATAAATTCGTTGAATTTGGCGCACTTAATGACACATTTATTGAGGCCTTGGCGCTTGATAGACCGCTTAAAGCAATATATACCACAAGCGCTACAACCACTATTACACCTAAATAGATTAACGTATTGCCCTTGCTTTTTTTATTGTTTGTATTTGAATTCTTATGAGTACCTAAATTTGTAGATTCTTTTTTATCCATATAATTCACATCTTACCTATTTTTAAGCTCTTTGAGCGCTAGTATCATCTTTTCCTTTATTGGGGACATTATATTATCTATATAACTATTCACCCATACAGACTCATCATATTTATCCCCTATCTTTGGATTAAATATAAAATATCTGCCCTTCTCATTGTTTATAATTTTTGCCTTTTTAAACTGCAGCAAATGGTATCTTAGAGTTTTCTCATTTATAGGAGCCCAGTTTGACCCTATATACTCAGAAAGTTCTGATACTGTAGGATCACGCCTTAGAGAAAATTGAAAGTGCAATATTGCATCCAAAACTGAAACTGCTGACTGCCTTGATTCTCCTGGATTGATTATTCCCATTGAGAGTGCAAGATAACGCACTATAGAACGCCTTGTCTCACTCACCTCATCTGAGAGCCGTAGGTCTCTTAATGTAATTTCGCCTTCAATAAGCTTGGATTCGTTTATCATAATATAATACCTATTATCTATAAATTGCATTAAATAAGTTTATATTTATTTGCTGGCAAACTTAATATACAGCATTGCTCTTTTATGTTTTAGTGATTTTATGGACAATATAGAACTTAAAATAAATTTTGACCCGCCGGAGCTCAAACAGAATATAAAAAATGAATTTTTCATAATATTGAACTTCTCCAATACTAATAACAATTTAAATTTCTGGTGCGAGTGTGACCTGTTGGTTAAACACCCATTATCTTTAGCGCATGATAAAATGCTAGATATTGGAAGGACACGTGTTGGTATTATAGAGCCTAAACAAAATATTGAGAAACGCATTAAAATTTATACAAGACCCAATAATTATCCTGGTGAGTATGAACTTAATTTGACTGCATATTTATATGATAGAGAAGGAATAATATCAGAGAGAATAGACCGAAAAGAAACAATAATCTGCAAATAATAATTAGTGTTTATATGGACGATATACCAGCGTGGTTGCTATGCCAGGATATATGCGCTCGCGCACAGGAAGAGCTGACATCGCAGGCAATAGAGACGCTTGATAGAGAAATAGAGGCAAAAAGGCTTAAAATTGATGGGCATTTAGTAACCGCAGATGAAGGTACAAATGAAATTGAAAAGAAGCTTTTTGTTATTGGTAAAATTGTTGATGGAGAACAAGAGATTTATGATAATTATATGGGCATGATCAGCAAGCTCGAAAACGGCGATAATGAATTGACAGGCAAATTAATTGAAAGAATTGAGGAACTTAAACGATTTTTGCTTGCTGTTTCTACAATATCTATATTAATGCGTTATAGCAAGCTTTTTAGAAACTGGTTTGAGGATATTGGACATCATTTTAAAGAGAATAACGCAGAAAGTATATTTTTCAAAACTATGAACCCCTCACGGCTTGAAGCACTGGAATTTATAACAAAAAATAAGCGTATGATATTTGAAAATCTTTTTTCTGAGAGTGAATTAAACATAATGATGAATGCAGTGGCAAAATTTAAAAATATTAAAAACTAACCAATCAGCCACGCTAAATTTGCAAAATTTATTCATTTAAGATGGTACATACCTAACATTTATTTTGACGTTTACAGGAACCTGATTATAGTTATATAGGCTAAATGTTACCTTGCCGTTAAGCACAGGTATTATACTTGACCCTCCTATGTAATATGTACCCATACTAGTTCCATAATTTGAATTATAATACTGGGATGTATTCATATTCAATAAATTTGTTGCGTTACGTTCAAATGCTATAAGATAGGTAGATGTTGAGAAATATTGTGAGTTATTATTTAACGTATTGTAATTATTATTGTAATTGTTATATGGGAACATTTTATAATAAGCGCTATGAGCACATGGTGGATAATAAACAGTGCCTAATGTTGAGTTGTAGTAGCTAAGTGTCGTTTCATTCATATAATTCGCATAATTATTATTAGCTACATATTTACCTTGAGTATGTGATGTATTTAGTATTAGATATCCTGAATGGGGTATGTTAAAGGTTATATTATACTCATTACTGATATTACTTGGATTTGAATAATTATATTGAATGTAAGAATACTCAAAATTGCCATCCACAATAGAGTTGCTGCTGCAATTATAATATTCGCCATACGATACATAATGACTTAATGTATAGCCGTTTGTGTTAGATCCCGCTAGACTCGCAGTATATGTTTTATTAAATGCAAGGTCCGATATTGCGGTTAGCTTTGACGCACTGCTTGATACATTAGCAAGCTTTGTTTGCACAACTTTTAAAGAACTTGTAACATTATTTAACTGAGCATTCTGAGATGCATACATATAATATGAAACTGACGCAAAAACAAGTGCCACCACAAAAAGTATTGCTAATATTAGTACCTGACCATTTATCTTCATAACAAAAACCTCACTATAATAAAACATATGAACAATAACATTTAAAAACATTTTGACACTGCTTATTTTCTTATCAATACAGATACGCTTATATTTATTTTTCAAGAATAAATGTTGTGATCTTATGAAACTAGGAATAGGCAAGGATGCACCAAAGATTGTTAATGCATTCATAGAAATACCGATGGGCTCTAATATAAAATATGAAATTGATGAGGAGAGTGGAATATTAAAAGTGGACCGCGTATTGTTTACATCTATGGTATATCCATTTAATTACGGCTTTGTTGCAGGCACACTTGGAAAGGATGGTGACCCATTAGACATTCTTGTCATGAGTAATCAACCATTTTTACCTGGCAGCTTTATAAAAGCAAGGCCCATAGGCGTTGCATTTATGGAGGATGAGGAGGGAGAGGATACTAAGATAATTGCAGTACCTATAGACAAAGTTGATCCAAACTTTAGCGATATAAAAGATATAACAAATGTGTCTGAACCTATAAAGAAAAAAATTAAGCATTTCTTTGAGCACTATAAGGAGCTTGAACCAAACAAATGGGTTAAGATAACAGGATATGGAAGCGCAGACGATGCTTATAAAATGATAAATGATGGAAAGAAAAATTAAGTGCATTATATGCAATATCATCAATGGGATAAACTTCCCAACAAAAACATCGTTGATAAGGCTGCTAGTGCACTAATTTCAAATGGAATAAATGTAAATGCTGTTAAAAACGGAAAGGAAGCATTAGAGTATATAATAAAACTTATACCGCCAGATGCTTTGGTAATGGATGGCGGATCCACTACACTAAAACAAATAGGATTTTTAGACTATCTTGATGACAATTTCAATAAATGGAAAAATTTGCATAAAGACATATATAGTGAGAATGACGAAATAAAGCGGTTAACGCTTAGGCGTACAGCAGTAACTGCAGATTATTTTCTTGGCAGCGTAAATGCTATAACAATTGACGGAAAACTTATGCTTGCAGATAGAAGCGGAACCCGTGTTTCTGCATATTCTTTTGCAGCAAAAAAAGTTATTATTGTTGCAAGTGCAAATAAAATAGTTGATTCTTTAGAAATGGGTAGATTGCGCATAATAGAGCATGCCCTGCCACTTGAGGATAAAAGAATGCGAGATGAGAATAATTCTTTTAGCGCAATCGCAAAATGGCTGATAATAGAAAAAGAGTTTATCAAGGACAGAATAACACTTATCATAATCACTGACGAACAGCTTGGTTTTTAATGCTTGGCATTAATATTTAATAACATTAATAATTAGCAATGGCACATTGTATTTAAAATAACCTTTATGAGCATATTTATTATAATTGAATATGTTGTTTATTAGTGATTATATGTCAAATAAAATACGCTGCAGCCATATATTGGTAAAAAATGCCACTCTGGCCAATGAGTTGTTTGAAAGGATATCTAAAGGGGAGGATTTTAGTAAACTAGCCGCAGAATACTCAATTGATGGTTCTAGAAAAAGAGGGGGAGATTTGGGCGTCTTTGGCAGAGGTGCTATGGTAAGGCCATTCGAACAAGCAGCATTTGCATTAAATAAAGGAGAAGTATCCAAACCGATTAAAACGGAGTTTGGATACCATATAATAAAAAGAACAGAATGATAATTTTGATTTGGTTAGATTTATATGAGAGCTGCTGATATTGCAACAGTATTTAGAACATTTCTTGTAATACTTGTATTATATTTAGTTATAATAAAATACAATCCCTTAATATCAGTCCTTCTTTTTTTGATTGCAACAGCACTTGACGGTATTGATGGATATTTAGCTATCTGGCAGGAAAGCAGCCATAAAATTTCTTTTAGCACCTATCTGAAAGCTGCCATATCAAAAAATAGGATTGCAAAAGCAAGCATATCGAGATATAAAAGCAAAGCGTCAATAAATGCGCGATTTGGCCCACGAATAGATGTTGCAGCTGATAGAATTGCTGAATATGCGATGTTTATAATTTTTCTCTATTTAGGAATTGTACCTCTTTATATTGTAATTGCAATAGTAGTAATACATTCATTTGCAGACGCGTTAATGGGAGCAAGAGGCACTTCTTCAGGAATGAAAACAAAGGCCGCAAAACTCATTTATAGTTCAAATATAAGCAGAGCACTAATAAATGTACTTAAAATAATTACATTTTCATACCTCATATTTGAGTATGTAGATAATTATCCACAGATATTCGGATATATTTTAATTTCTGGATTATTCATTATAATACTGCTT
>JAJZDG010000036.1 GCA_021828705.1 Microcaldota archaeon
AAATAGCATTGCAACTAATGCAGTAAAATAATTTAGAATTTAAAATTAATAGGTTTGATTAATGCCAAATTCAATAAAATATAAAAATCAGAATGTAACCACTATCCATAAAAGAATATTAACTCAAAGAAATATGCTGCGCTTTGCGATATCATTTCTTTTTATACTCTTTGGCGCATGGGAAATATACACGCCGGCGTACTGGGCTCCATTTTTTCCAAACCTAATAAATATTTCAAATGTTGATATATCAATAATAATATTGATACATGGCATTCTTTTATTAATAATAGGATTTGCAATAATTGTTGGATATAAATTAAAGGCGTTTGCCGCGTTCGGCACAATTATGATGATAATAATATCCTTATCGCTTCTCTATCTTTCCGGACTTACCGACATTTTTATACGCGATGTGGCAATAACCATCGCAACAGCTGCGCTTATGCTTGATTAATCTTAAATTAATGTAATGTTGGCATACTTATATATTATTGTTTGATAAATTCTTATTGATTCATATGCCAAGCATAATAAAGGACATAGTTGATTCGTTTAAAGGAAAATATCTTTCTGAAGAAGCGTCGGATATAATTGATGCGGCAAGAATAATAGCTATATCAGAAAACGGCCCAGAATGTGCCATAAGGTATATATTTGAGCATATAAAAGAAAATCCTGGTTCAAAAGTTATACTACTAGAAGAGATGGGGCGCATTGCAAAAGAATTTGATGTAAATTTGGAACAATTTGACAATTCCGCGCAAAATAGAAAAATTAAATTTTCATTGGAAAAGATGATTAGAAAATAATAATTAAATATAATTGTACTTGATTTTGTTATACGCCCAGAAATCTTTTATGGCATCATTATAATTTTCAGCCTCTGTTATATCAAAGATATCCGTTATCATAGAATTATACGATTTCCACTTATACCTATTGTCCATAAATATAATCGCTGCTCTGTCATTCTCATTGCGTATTGCCCTACCAGCAGCCTGTATGACTCGCATTATTGCAGGCACCCTATACGCGTAATCATCTCCCTTCCCATCAAATTTTTTATTTAGATAATCAATCCTTGCTTTTATCTCAAGCGTCGGCACCGCAAGGGGCAATCCTACAACAATAACTCCCTTTAGTGTATTATCTTTATAATCAATTCCCTCACTTAAGCTGCCACCCATAACACCTAATAATATTTTATTATCCGAAGGATTTAGCTGGCCAATAAGCCGTTCAAGCTCAACATTTCGCATATTTTTTTCCTGCAGTATAACATCATTTTTTATGTATTTATTTACATTTTTCAACACGGAAAAACTTGGAAAGAAAACAGCAACATTTCCGGGTATGTGTTTTTTTATATTCTCAATGTTATTTGCTATGTTTTTAAATTGCAAATCAGACCTACTTTTATAACCAGTTGTTATCTTATCATCTATTATTGCAATCCTATTGGATTTTGGAAACGGGCTATGGTAATTTCTTGTATACGTGCTATCCTTAATGTCAAACATTTCGGCATACATGCTAAGTGGGGTCATTGTTGCGCTCATGAATACGTTTGCATATGTTTCTTTAAGTACGCTTATTACGCGCTCTGGGTATAAGCAGGTTAGAGATAATCTTGGGACCCCATTAGCATTTGATATTATTCTGATTATGGAGCTATCCTCATTTGGCCATTTCTTTAGGAAGTTAGAAACGTGCAATATTGCAGAACGCTTCGCTTTGCTGCTCTCTATATACTCTAATGCGTATTTATCAAGCTGTTCTGTTATACTATCAATACTGCCATTTATCTGCTCTGATAAGCAATCAGTTTTAACAAATGCCTCTTTGGTCCTCTTTAACGATTCTTTTGCTATTGAATTGATCATAAAGGAAAGATAATCCAAATCCATGCTCCTTCCAATGCTCTTTAGTTCTTCATTTGCCCTTGCAATGCCATTTATTGTGAGTGCATCACTCATATATGACGCTCCTAATTCGGTTATATTATGAGCCTCGTCCCATATGACTATGGTGCTCTCAAGGTTGTGTGATATCTTTTTTAGAAATGCGCTCTTTATGCTAGGATTTAGTATGTGTGCATAATCTGCTATTATCACATTTGCCGTTTTAGCAGCCTTTGTTGCGATTTCATATGCACATAGTCCTGCATCAGCGCTTGCATAAAATAGGCTATTATGCCCTTCACGCACGCTATCTAAAATATGCTCTGGTATATTTTCATTGTCCTTTACGTTCTTATAAAATTGGCATTTTCCATTCTTAATCGCTCTATTGCATGCGGTGTAGAATAGCTCTTTTGGCAATGAATTGAAATTCTCGTTGACACAAAGGTTTTGTTTTCCAACAAGGTCTACAAAATTAACGTCAACTCCAAATTTTTTTCTAATTCCTTGGAGTGCATCAACTACTATTTTATGCTGCGATATCTTAGGTGTAAGAAATAAGATATCAAGATTCTTTTCCATGGCAATGGTGAGCGCAGCCCCAAGTGAGGCATCTGTTTTTCCTATGCCTGTTGGCGCATTTATTATTATACTGCGCTTATCTTGCAGCGCTGCATAAATATCGCCCATCATCTGCTCTTGGTGCTTTCTAGGTCTATCAAACCTAAACAAATACTCCATAGTAACAGAATCAAATCATATTATAAAAATAATAGTGTTTGCTTTTTATGATAAGTTAAGGCCGTTTTTTTACAATATGGGCTTTGAATACTAAAAAACGATTACTCTAATAAGCTATAAATTGCTAATATGTAATATTCTAAATGGTAGTATGGAGAGAAAGGGCGTTATATCGCTAATCATATTTTTTGCAAGCATACTCACATTGCTATATGCTATATACTATATACAGCAGCTATCTCTTAATATAGGAATAGGAGCGGGCGCCGGCATAGTAGCTAGCAGCAATGCAAACATAATAGTGAATGTTACAATAGCCCAGCTTTTAAATAATATACCTACATTGCAACTTGCGCTTTCCATAAGCTATATTCTATTTGTACTAACAATAATTATGGTAATTGCAAGCGGTTTGCAAATTCTAAATAAGAGATCTGGAATAGAGTGGCCAATAATTATTGGTATATCTGCGCTCGCATACCTTTTACTTTCAATACTTTTGGAAACAAGCTTTATTTTTGCAGAACCATACCTAATCTTTTCATTATCAACAATAGGCGGGGCAATAGTAGTTCTTTTATCTATATACAATGCCTTTGGTATAATACGAATAAGGCATCATACGATTAGAAATATACGCATTGATCCATCAAAGCCATATACTAACATGATAAAGCTTTCTGATGAGCTATTTTCTAAGCTTTCGGGGGATATCAAAATATTAGACATGCATTTTGATTCTTTGGGGCTTAAGAACCTTGCAATACTTCTAGAGAATTCAAATATTTCATATTTATCCGTTTATGTATTAGCAAATGAGGATAGAATTGGTGGAAGGTTTATAAAAGAATATAATGATTTTAAAAATGAGCTTAAGAATAGAAATATCATATTCGAAATGCGCATATTAAATGAGAATGATGCAATACAACAACATGAGCGATTGCTTATAGATAATTCAAATGCGTATAAGATACCTCCATTTAATATAATAAATAGGAAGAGCGAGCATATTGTGCGTACAAACTATAAAGATGCCCTAATAGGTTTTGAATACCTATGGGGTAGGGCAAAAAAACTAGAGAACCTAAAAGAATAATATATAATTGGCATGCAATATATAGATATAAAGGCCGTAACTATCAAGTTGACTAATACGTTGATTATATGCAGAAGAATAAAAAAATGATAATTGCTACAATTTTAATCATTCTACTAATGCAGCTATCTATAGCATCAATAAATCCTATTTTAAAACTGAGTGTTCCTCCTAATAGCATCTACAATGGAACCAATGGGAGCATTGTATTTGGTAGCAGCGCCGGACCTTTTAGCTCTAATATATTAATAAATGGGGCGTTGGTCAATACTACAAATATTGGTTATATCCAAAAAAATATTAATATCTCAGAGGCCACTCAATTTATATCTGTGCATAATGGTACTATATATGCGGCATCTTACCCTTTTTCTGTCGTACCTATACATACTGTTAACGTCAGTTCATTTTCTTTTAACACGGAATTATATACGATTCCAAACGGTGTTGTAACCCCGTATGTTGCATATTCATCTAATATGGTTCTAAAATATGTGCTTAATACTTCATCAAGTGATTTACAGACAATATATACAAGTAGCAATGTGATCGCAAATACAATTGTGGGTTTTAACAAGCCTATTGGCGTATATACAATACCAAACTCCAATTCAATCTATGTTTTAAATAATGGGAATAATACGATATCGCTTATAAATTCAACGTTTCATGTAACAAAATTATTAACCACTGGCAATAATCCGCAATCTATTGCATTTTCAAGTAATGGTCTATACGCATATGTGACAGATTATACAAGCAATTCGGTCACCGTAATAAATGTTTTAACAAATACAACGATCAAAAATATTCTGATTAATGGCGCGTGCCCCTCATCAATTGCCTATTCTAATAGTACAAATTCAATATACGTAGCGGATTCTTGCTCTGAAGAATCTGGTGTATCAGTAATAAACGGCAATACTAATTCATATGTTGGAAAAATATCGATAAATGGGTGGCTTCCTACTGCAATTTCGGCAAGTCCGATAAACGGAATAATGTATGTAGGATATACAAATATAGCGAGTTCATTTGGCGTACTTGGGGAGATTAATGTATCAGAAGGATATGTGTCTGCACCCGCTTCAGCTAATACATATACAATTACGTTAAACTCAAACGCCAATGCAAATTATAACGCAAATTCTATTTCAAGCGCTTTTACAATATCAAAGGCAACCCCATATATATTTTTAAATGATTCTAAAAACTTTGTGGCAAACGGAAAGGGCGGTTATTTAACATACGGTCTTTTTAATAAGACTGCGTTAAATAACATGAATGCAACATTATATGTTAATGGTGTGTTAGAATCAAAATCCTATGGAATGCAACTCAATAAAACATTAAATGAAAGCATATCTATGAATACGCCAGAAGGCTACATATCAAATCTTGCATTGACAAACAATGGCAATGACATCTATATTATCGCTACTAATGGAAAAATTGCAGATTTTAATACAATATCCGACGCAATAGTAAATAATTTAACCTATGCTGTCCCTAATGAGGTGTTGTCTCAGGTATTTACTAATAGCGCATCAAAAAAAATATATCTAATAAATACCCCCACTCAGGGTGCTTCAAAGGATATGAGTATAACACCAATAATAAATAATGTGGCGCTAAATAATGTAAGTTTCAGTTCAAATCCTTATCCATATTACCCTGCAGCTGCAATATCGCCAAATGGCAATTACATATACGTTGCTGATTCAGGCGCAAATACATTCTATGATAATATATACATACTAAATACAACATCAAATGTGATAACCACAATAGAACAAAATGCAATCATATTATCAAATAACGTGATAGTTGCCCCATCCCCTACTTATTTCGGAATGGCTCCGAATGGGAAGAGTTTATATATGTCCGAGTTGTGGGGTACGAATGGGTATCCAGGAAACGGCAATGCAACATTATCTATACTAAATACGACAACGCATGTAATATCAAATGCAATCGTATTTAGGGATGCTATACCTGGATATATCGCAGTGCCAAATAACAACGTTGCATATGTTTTAACCGATTCAGCAAATTATAATAACTTAACAATAGTGAATTTGGCTAATAATAACATCATAAAAAACATAAGTTTTGGCAGTCCAATTCATATAACAAAACTTTTAATCTCAAATCAGAGTGATATTGCATATCTTATATACCTTGAAAAAATAAGAAATAAATTCAATACTACAAATACAACAAACGGTATCTTTGCAATAAATCTTCTAACCAATACTATCATATCAAATTATACGCTTAGTAATGGTGTACAAGCGGCAGTACTCTCTTTAAATGGATCTAAAATCTATTATTCAGTATTTGGAACAAACAAACCCTATCTGTACATACTTAATACGGGATTAATTACATATTCAACTTCAAATAATTCAGGTATATATAATATTGTCGCAAATACGCTTGGAGATGCAAATTATTCCAGTGAAAGTATATCCTCATCCTTCACAATAGCCCCTACCGGTTCATTGCTTGCAAACCCTATAACACCAAGTAATCCAACAATAGATTCAGGTCAAAGTATTACGTTAAATTCAAATCCAACTGGAGGTTCATTACCATATACATATCAATGGTATAGCGGTACAGTTGCATGTTCAACAGCAATAACTAGCGGCGGCACATCTGGAAGTTATGTGGCAACTTCCACCTCATATACTTCTTATTCATATAAAGTTACTGATAATGTCGCGAATACTATTTGTTCTGCTCTTGCAAATGTGATAGTAAATTCTGCTTTAATTGCTTCAAATGCCCCAACATCGAGTGCATCAACATTAGATAATGGTCAGAGTGCAACGCTTTCAATACTATCTCCAACTACAGGAACACCACCATATACATATCAATGGTATTCTGGGAGTTCTTCATCATGTCAATCAGATAATCCAATAACGAATGCAAATGGTCTTTCATACCTTGCAACACCTACTTCCACGATCTACTACTGTGTTAAAGAGGAAGATAGTGCGTATAATCCAGAATTTGTGTATACAAATACGTATGAAATATTGGTTACTCAAAATGCTCTATCAACGCCATTAATATCACCTTCATCTTATAACATAGATAATGGC
>JAJZDG010000037.1 GCA_021828705.1 Microcaldota archaeon
TTTTTTCTTGTAAAGTGATTTAGATAGATAATAAAATATTGTTATAGGATAATCATTATATTCATTTATTATTGTATCAATGGCATCTATTGTTTTATCTACATCGCCGATTGCATCATAAAATAAAATATTCGAATAACTTGTAAGGTACTTATTGTCTAGGAAAGCAATGCGTTCAATTGAGTCATTTGCGCCGCGCATGTCGCCAAGTTTTATTTGTGCTAATAATCTAACATATATCATATCCGGTACTTCTTCTGAATTTGAATTTAGATTTAAATCAACAAGATTTATGGATTTATACAAGAAGAGTCTCGCATTGTAATATATCTCATTTGAGGCTTTTTTATATGCGGAATTTTCTTCCATAAAGCCGCCCCTATCATAACGTATTCTACTTGCCATAAAATTTGAATATTTTATATAATTTATACCGTGTACATAGAAGTACTCTTGGGTTTTATATATACCAATTATTTGGTTGTAAATATTTATTGCAAAAGGGTAATTTTCATCTTCAATAAATTCATTATACTGTTCTAGCCATTGCACAAGCTCGCTATCCAGTGCATTTTTTTGCATAAATGTATTAATAAGTTCGCAGTTGCTGCATACACAAATTCTACCACGTGTTCTGGTCTTACTACCGCAATATTTGCATAGTACCTTTCTATTAGATACTTCGAAGCTTTTCAAGCCGTCGAGATATTCATTTATGTCCATCAGATATTAATTTAAATAAGTATATTTAAGCTTTCTTACGCAGGACAACAAAAAGGTGCATGCTATCATAAGGTTCAAGGTCAATTTTTTCCAGTACCTCAAATTCATCAGAGAGTAAAGACAGTTCATGTTCAAATACCTCTTTAGGGCTTTTTGATATGTCTATACTTTGTGATTTTATTATAAAATAAGCATAACCATTCTTTTTTAGCATTCTGCTATTTTTATTAATTATAAGCGCCTGTTCTTTTGCGGATATATCTTGATATATTACATCGCACATGCCTACATCATTTATATAAAAATCTATGTTGTTGGCATCACATAATATGGGAAACATATTTTTTCTGCGTTCGCATAGGTGCATAAGCTCACGCATATTTCTTTCGGAGAGTTCAACGCAGAATACATTTCCATTATGTGCTATATCACTTACATGGCTTGCTGTTGTTCCTGTTGCTGCGCCAAGATATAATACATTTGTTTTTTCATTAATGCTAAATGTTTTTAATCCATTTAATATTGCAGCGGCAAGTTTGCTTCTATATGGATTCCATGATCTATACTCAATGCCATCGTTTTTTATGAGTTCCTCATTATAGACCTTCACATTAGGGTCGCTATTTATTGTTGCAATTTTTCTATCGATTCTGTAAACGCCGTCAAAAAGCTTTTCAACTCTCATCTAATTACCGTATAAAAGCAGAAATGGCAGATTTTGCCACAATTACTATTAATCTTTCTTTTTAGCACTTTGCATGGTATGCTCTAAATGTCTGTTGTTTACTATGACTAAACGTTTTGCTGACATGGAATTTACCTCAACAACATATGCATTACCTCTCTTTTCTTTGACAATGCCTATCTTGCCTCTATATCTTGGGTGCGGTATGTCTCTAAAGCTGCCTTTAGGCACGATTGCAACTTTCTCACCTACCTCAAAGCTCTTTATCAAATCACGTATTCTTAGCTTTGAAGGTTTATGATGTCTGGCCAAATGCCGTGTCATTCCCGAAAATAATCCTTTTGATCTCTCTGGCATAAATATCACTATACTATTAAAACAAGATTAATTATATACGCAATATATTTATATACTTTCTTAGATATTAAGCTAAATGTAATGCTTATTATGGTGTACTAAATGGCAGATCAAAAAAAGAGTTCTGGGCAATCGCGCTCTAAGTATAAAAATGTGAAGCTTAAGCCAACATATCAGGTTGTTAATATAGTTGCGAGCGCAGAGCTTAATTTAAGCCTTGACTTATATGGACTTGCAAAATTATCAAGGGATGTGGACTATGAGCCAGAGCAGTTTCCTGGTGCTATATTTAAGGTACATGATCCAAAGGCCGCATTGTTACTATTCAATAGTGGAAAGATTATATGTACGGGCGCAAAGACTGTTGAGGATGTAAAGCGCGCTGTAGATCATGCTGTTGATCTTGTTAAAAAATATATGAGTACATACAAACCTCCGAAGTAATTACATTCATTTACATTCGCTGTTTGCTTATATAGTATGTAATATTGTAAATAGCTATTACGGTAGCATTTAAATAGCTAATTATCTAATTACCTACATTGCATTTTGGGTATTTATGCTTATTCTGTAACAACCCTATTCTCATCCACCCAAGGCGTATGCGAATGCATGCGCCTTAGAAATGTTACCTTAGCGTTGCAATCTATATTAATTTGACTGTATAATATTATACAATATGAATACATCTGATCTTAAAGGAAAAATACCAAATGAAATATTGGAGGCGATTATTGCTCGTGGTATATTAACATTAACGCCCCCACAATCATTGGCCATTGAGCACGGATTGCTTAGCGGCAGCAATATGGTTGTTGCATCTCCAACTGCTAGTGGAAAAACACTAATAGCTGAGATTGCAGCAATAAATTCGATAATTCGAACAGCTAAAAAGGCAATATATATAGCACCATTGCGCGCGCTAGCAAGCGAAAAATACAACGAGTTTAAAAGTGCATATCCTTATATAAAATCATCCATTTCAATAGGGGATCTTGATGCCAATGACCAATGGTTATCTAGTTATGATTTAATTTTTACTTCTACAGAGAAGTTTGATAGCATAATAAGGCATGGTGCAGATTGGATTGGTGATATTGGCTGCGTAATATTTGATGAGGTGCATATGATAGGTGAGCTATCACGTGGACCAACGCTTGAATTGCTTATAACAAAGATTAAAGAAACAACAAATGCACAGATACTTGCACTTAGCGCCACTATAGGCAATGCACGCGAGATTGCAAATTGGTTAAAAGCAAAACTTGTAGAGAGTAATTATAGACCGGTGCGTTTAAGGCGTGGAATTATCTATAAAAACAATATATACTACCATAATGAGAATGATAAAAATGTAATGCATAATTTGGATAAAATAGAGGATATTGGTGAAATAGAGCGCTTAAATAGTAAAAGTATCCAACCTGAAGTTGGTGTTCTTGAGGATACACTATCACGCTCCAAACAGCTGTTAATATTTTATTCTACAAGAAGAAATGCTGAGGCGGGGGCTCTACGGTTATCAAAGATAACCGAAAAGCTGATTTCAGAGGATGAACGCAGGCAGTTATCTGAGCTGAGTGATAGCATACTTAATGTGCTTGACACCCCTACAGAGCAATGCAAGAAACTATCAATATCAATTAAGAGCGGCATTGCATTCCATCATGCTGGTATGTTAAATCAGCAGCGCGCAATGGTTGAGGAGGCCTTTCATAAAAATATAATAAAGGCATTATGTGCCACTACAACGCTCTCTATGGGGATAAATATACCAGCAAATACCGTTCTTATAAAAGATATACATAGATATGATGGGAGCGGAAGTTCGCTGCTAGGTATAAATGAGGTAACGCAGTTATTTGGAAGGGCAGGCAGACCAAAATTTGACATAGAGGGTAGGGCATTTATCATCGCTTCCTCAGAAGAGATGCTTTTAAGGCTGGAAAATGAATATATGAATAGTGCGTTAGAGCCAATAGATTCAAGTATTGGGGTAGCACCTGTATTAAGAACGCATATACTCTCATTCATCGCTGAAAACTTTCTAAACAGCGAAGAATCAATAAACAAATTTATCTCGAAGACATTTTATGGGCACCAATATAAGGATCTACGAGCGATTAATGAAATAATACATAATATAATAGAGGAGCAGATAGGATGGGAATTTATAGAGAATAAAAGTGGACATTTAAAAGCCACAAAATTGGGTAGCAGAATAAGCCAGTTGTATATAGATCCATTATCCGCCAAATGGATAATAGATGCACTTATGCAAAAGCGCGATATTATAGGTAATTTGTTTATGATAACAAACACGATAGAAATGCGCCCATATGTCAAAGCAACAGATGATTCTACTGACTTATATATGTTATATATAAATAAAATGCGGCGTAATGTGTTTGAAAATGGCATGCAGATGGATTATGGGATATACGACCCAGAGCGTGCATTTAGTACTGCATTAATGCTAAATGATTGGTTAGACGAGCAGCATGAGAGCAAAATCGTTGCAAAGTATGCCACAACGCCAGGAGCATTGTATACAAAGTTAAATAACGCCGAATGGATTTTACATTCCGCAATAGAAATAGCGCGCCAGTTGCATATAACTGTGCATGATCTATCAAATCTTAATGTAAGGCTAAGATATGGAATAAAAGAGGAGCTGCTTGATTTAGTAAGGCTTGAGCAGATAGGAAGAGTCAGGGCGAGAATGCTGTTTGATAACGGTATAACAAATGTCAATATACTTAGAAATAATAAGGATAAGGTTGCTATAATATTGGGGAAGGAAATAACTGCAAGGATTTTTAGGCAATTTGAATAAAAGCGATGTAAAGAGTATTTATTGTTTTCTTTGAATATACTACTATTGGTGTTATAATGTACATATCAGAGAATACTATTCGACGCATGTTAAAGGATGCTGGTGCAATGCGTGTTAGTGATGATGCGGTAAAGGAATTTCGCAAGCATCTTGAAAAACGCTCATTTGAAATTGCACAAAAATCAGTACGGCTTTCAAAACATGCAAAACGCAAGACTGTAGACTCATCAGATATACGTTTAGCCATCAATTAATTAGCGTTATAGTGCTAATTGTATCTTATATCGGTACAGCAAATATCTTCAATAATATTATAGTGCCAACCGCAGGCAGGCCAAATAATGCTATCGGTATGAAAAGACCCAACGAGAGCATAATTCCAAGTCCTAGCGCATAATTTAATACAAAGAACGCAATGATCCCAAGTACACTGTTTATAATTATTCCAAACACTAGTTTTAATATGGACTTGCCTAATTTTATTACTACAAATAAGACGAGCGCGATAGCAAGTATTATGACAATCTCGCTTATCAATCCGCCTGCAATATTAAATACCATATTATAGAATATGTAAAAAATAATATATTACTATCTAATATTCTCTTAATTGCAATTAGTGTAAGATTTCTTCCAATTTTTTATGGTTATATAGTATTTTACTTTACGTCTATTGCGAATGTGCTGTTTATATTTATGTTTAATTTTTGGGCTATTGCAGATTTTTCAAAATTGAGTATAACTACATAACTGTTCCATTTATTTGTAAGGTCTTTTGAGCCACAGATAGGGCATACATTACCATGGCTAAGTATCATACCACAGTTCCTACACGCTTTTTCTTCTGACATATAAATCACATATAACTATTTTGTGCTCCTCTGGGATTTTCCAGAGCCTCCTGATGGTTTGCCTTGCCTGTTTTGCATTGGCCTTGAAGGTGACTTTACCCAACCAGGTTTGCCTAATCCATCGGGTTTCATTGTAAGCGCTATTTTAGAATCCTTTACGGAATTTTTCATGCTAACTGTAGATATCTTTGCATATACTATATCGCCCTTCTTTAACGATATCTTTTTCTGTTTGGACACAAATGATTGCGTTTTTCTATCAAATGATAAGAATTCATTTGCTATTTGGGATACATGTACAAGACCATCCATAGGACCTATTCGTACAAATGCTCCGAAATCAACAAGCTCTGTTACCTCTCCACATACAATCTCCTCAACTTTTGGCATAAATGCTAGAACCTCAAATCTTGCCTCATGATGCGTTGTAGGATCTCCGGGGAGTATTAGTCCATCGCTTATACTGCTGACGTTAAATATAGCTACTATAAGTCCCATGTCCTTATCTATCTTGCCTTCATATTTTCTTTGTAAAACCTCTTTTGCAACGGATTCAATATCTCTGTCAAATTCTGTCGGAGGCAGCGCAAAGGTATCCTTTATAGTGTATACATTATACATAAAATTTCACCATACATGCATCAAATTGGATTTAAAAACAATCTAAGCGTTCCATTTTTAGTCAACTTCAATACGGATATACCCTTAAAGCGCAGTCGCATAGACAGCTCCGTATCATTCGTAACTACAATATCATTTTTTTTGGAACTTCTAAGTATCCAATTGTCAACATTTGTATTTATATTATAAACCTTAAGCTTTTTAGACTTTAACACTAAAAGCGCAAATCTGGCTATTGCACCGTTTTTGCCCTTTTTATGTGAAATCCCAGTTAATTCTGATATAATACCAGTAGATATTGCAATCTTACCGCCGTAAAACTTATCCTCTACAATTTGAAATATATCTTTTTTATATGCAAAACCAAAGAGTATGGAGCTCGTATCAATAATAATGCGCCTTTCCAATTCCAATATCACACCAATAATGTAATCTATTTTTATGCTATAATAGTATTTTACATATAAATAGCTTCCTTGATTAATAATTTGTTGGTGCATAAATAAATATATATAAAATCTAAGAAGATACAAGTAAAATAGTAAAATAATTGGCCTTAATATGGATATTTTAGAAGCTAGATCAAATGCGCGTATAATGCTTAAGACTGCAAAAATCTTAATTGTTGTTGGTTGTTCGCATACAGAAGGGAAACCTTCTCATGATGTCCC
>JAJZDG010000038.1 GCA_021828705.1 Microcaldota archaeon
TTTTGCAAGTTCGCGAATCTGGCGCTCCTCCTCATCAGATATGTTAATATCAGCAAATTCCTTCTGTTTTGGTATTATTGATACCGCTTCCAAAAACATCGTATATAAGCTTTTATCTAGTTTACCGCGCTGATTTCTTCTTGGTCTTATCCTCAATATGCCTGTTATTGAGATTATATCCCCAGGTATAACAGTATTTACAAGATCATCAGATATCCATACCTCAAGCTGCCACGTTGGCGTGTTGCCCTTTAATTTTTCTAATGGGTCTTGAACCGCAATTTTTTGAAGATTAACAAATTTAGACTCTTCTGGAACCTCTTTTATTGACTTGCGCCTGCACTGCGAACAGATATCAGGCACTTCCTCCTTTTCAAGTTTTAACCTATATGTAGCGTTGCAGTAGGTACATCTATACGTACCCACTTTTATTTTTGGATTAATCTCAGAACGCTTTACTATTAGGCTGTCTAATGATATCATTTTACTTATATATTTTGAACCCACATCCTGCACTAATGGATTGTTTATTGTTTGCCCATAAAAGCGCACATGTGGTTCATTATCCTCGCTTAGTACATCACCTATCCTATATTTTAATGACAATGTTGCCGCTTCTATCACTACATCAGGATGGTCTATTAATTCATTTGCAAGATCTAAATCAAAACGCTCAAGATCTTTGAAGTCTACACGAAGGCTCACTTTTTCAGGATACGATAGTATAAGCGATTCTATCTGCTCTTTATAATGCCTATCTAGGAATTCGTCGAACTTTATCTTCATTCCCTCTATTATAGCATCGACCATAAGACCACATAAAAGAACGCAGATATTTAGGGTTTAATTTGAAAGTATATATTAATATCTGTTAAAACATTAACCTATGTTGGTCTATATTTGAGTTGAATGTGTATGATATTTAATAGTATTAGAATATGCCGAATTTCTTTTTCTTTTTATCCAACTCCTCAAATTTAGATATAAGTTCATGCTGTTCTTTTGATATATTAGTTGGTATATCTACATGTATTTTTATTATAAGATCTCCATATTGGTTTGATCTAAATCTTGGCATCCCGCTACCATAGAGCACTATAGTATCGCCATTTTGGGTTCCTGATTTAATAGATACATCTTTTACCCCATTTAAGGTATTTATGCTAGTTTTACCCCCTAAAATTGCCGCATAAAATGGTATATTTATATCACATAGTAAATCATTTCTATCACGCTGAAATACCTTATTCTTCTGTATAGATACCTCTACGTATAAATCTCCAGTTCTATTCTTTCCATAATCCCCCATACCCTTAACGCGCAGTTGCGTGCCATTTTCAATACCTTTTGGTATTGAAATATCTATAGTATTTTCCAATACGATCTTTCCATTTCCTCTACAATTGCTACATGCCTTCTCAATGCTCTTACCACTGCCATTACATTTAGGGCATGGTGCAACAGTCTGCATTATACCAAATATCGTTCTTTGTGTTGCCCTCACCTGTCCATTCCCATTACAAGTTCTACATGTCACTATATTGCTTCCTGGCTCCGCCCCACTTCCTTTGCAGATATTACACACTATTACATGTTTTAATTTTATTTTTTTATCTACTCCGTTATATGCCTCTTCAAGTGATATGTCTACATGTGCTAATATATCGCTTCCTATATCCCCTCCGCTAGACCTTTGCCCATTACTAAAAATATCATTAAAAATATTGTCAGAAAATCCTCCTCCGCCAAAATTAATGCCAAAATCGCGGAATACCTGCTCAAAATCAAAATCGCGGAAGATATCATCCTGCGAATAGCGCTGGTTGAAATTATCATGCCCATATGTATCATATTGCTGACGCTTTTTTTCATCGCTTAAAACAGCATATGCCTCATTTATCTCTTTAAACTTCTCTTCTGCCTCTTTTGTTTTATTTACATCAGGATGGTATTTGAGCGCAAGTTTGCGATAAGCTTTTTTTATATCATCTACACTCGCATTCTTTTCTACGCCCAAAATTTTATAAAAATCCTCCATCCTATCATTCTCTTTTACTCAATGCATCATTTTTCCACTTTAAAATCGGCATCCGTCGGATTTCCGCCATTAGAGCTTCCAGACGCACCTGTTCCTGTTGTATCAGAGTCATTTGTTGGCCCTGTATTTTGACCATCCTGAGGATTTGATGAATTTTTATACATGCTCTCTCCGATTTTTTGTAGAACCTTGCCTAATTCTTCGCTCTTTGATTTCATTTCTGTATAATTTTCCGCCTTTATGGCAGATTCCAATGCTTCTTTTGCCTTTGTTACCTCCTCTTTTATATTTGATGGTATTTTATCTTTATAGTCATCGAGCGTTTTATCTACTGTGTATATAAGCGATTCTGCATTATTCTTTGTCTCGATATTTTCACGCAGTTCCTTATCCTTTTCTTCATATTGCTTCCATTCATTCATTTTCTTGTTTATCTCATCTTTGCTCATTTTATGTGGGGCTATTATGTCCATACTTTGTGCCTTCCCCGACGCCTTGTCTGTAGCAGTTACATGCAAAATACCATTAGAATCTATATCAAATGCTACTTCTATTTGCGGGATGCCTCTTGGGGCTGGTGGTATGCCAGTTAATTCAAATCTTCCAAGATCTATATTATCCTTTGCTAATGTCCTCTCACCCTGGACAACATGTATGTCAACCTTTGTTTGATTATTTTCTGCGGTTGAGAATATATTTGATTTCTTTATAGGTATTGTAGTATTGCGCTCTATCAATGGTGTTGCCACGCCACCTAGCGTTTCTATGCTTAATGTTAATGGAGTCACATCAAGTAAAACTACATCCTTTACCTCACCTGTCAATACACCTGCTTGCACTGCAGCACCTAATGCGACAGCCTCCATAGGATCTACGCCACGTTCTATTTTTTTACCGAGTAATTGCTCTACATATCTTTGAACTATCGGCATACGCGTTGGACCTCCTACTAATATTATCTTGTCTATATTTGTTGGTTCGAGCTTTGCATCCTTTAATGCATTCATTACTGCTTTTGTAGAACGTTCTATTATAGGCACTACAAGGCTCTCTAACTTTGCCCTTGTAAACGAATATGTAAAGTTTATTGGATTATTATTTGCATCCTTACCTAAAAATGGCAGGCTTATATCGCTAGTTAATACAGTGGATAATTCTATTTTTGCCTTCTCCCCAGCCTCACGTAAACGCTGCATAGCCTGAAGATCCTTTGAGATATCTATATTATGCTGTGATTTTACTTCTTTTAATAAAAATTCTACTATAGTATTATCCATATCAGTTCCTCCAAGATGTGTATCTCCGTTTGTTGATTTAACCTCAAAAACGCCATTACCAAATTCCATTATTGTTACATCAAGCGTACCCCCGCCTAAATCATATACTAATATTTTCATATCCTTTCCTACTTTATCTACACCATAAGCAAGCGATGCAGCAGTAGGTTCATTTACTAATCTTACAACTTCAAGCCCCGCAATCTCTCCTGCATCTTTTGTAGCTTGCCTTTGGTTATCATCAAAATATGCCGGTACAGTTATTACCGCTTTTGTTACTGGTTCTCCTAAAAATGCCTCAGCATCCTGCTTTATTTTCTGCAATAACATAGCAGAGAGATCCTGCGGCTTGTAGGTTTTACCGTTTGCTTTATATAAAAAGTCGGTTCCCATCTTTCTTTTAAACGCATAGAATGTGCGCTCGCTATTTGCAACCGCCTGCCTTCGTGCAGGTTCTCCAACAAGCTTCTGGTTATCTTTTGTAAATGCTACATAACTTGGGAATGCCTTACCATACTGGCTAGCGCCTTCACTACTTGGTATTATAACAGGTCTGCCTCCCTGAAGAACTGCAGCTGCAGAATTTGATGTTCCAAGATCTATTCCAATTATTTTCATATCTATCACTCTTATTAGTTTTTAGCGTTATTTTCATCATTTTTTTCTTTTTCTTCGTTTGTGGATTGCACCGAATTTGCATCATCTTTTCCAGATGATACTATGACTGATGCAACACGAAGCAACTTATTATTAAACATATATCCTTTTTTTATTACATCTAATATTGTACCCTCTTTACTGCCATCTTTTTGCATTATAACAATCTCGTGCATATATGGGTCGTATATGCCCTTAGTATTTATTTCGGATAATCCTAACTTCTTAAGCGTATCCCTGAAATTTAAATATAGCATTTCCACACCTTTTGCCATATTTTTATCATTTGATTTGGACGCAGCTATTACAGTTATCTCAAATTCATCCAGTATTGTCAATAATGATTTCATCACTTCAAACCTTCCCAGATCTTTTGAATTTTCCATTTCAATAGCTGAACGTTTCTTATAATTGTCAAATTCTGCTGCTAACCTCAAAAACTTATCAGATAACTCATTATTTTGCTTTAACAAAATATTATCATCCTCTTTGCTGCGCGCAGGGTCTGTATCGTTTATATTAACAGGTTTATCAGATGCACTATTTTCATTACTAATAGAATTTTTGTCGGGCAATTAAAACACCTAATCAATTTTTACTTCCTTCCCTTTTTTATTATAATAACTATTAAATTTTCTATCAAAAATTTTAGCTATATCATGCATACGCTGTAACTCTCTATCTATATCATATTCTATTTCTTCTATAGCAGAAGATAATGCGTTTGATCTAAGGTAATATTTGCGGCCTTTCTTTACTACAAGACCCGTCTCAATAAATCTATTCATATGGTATATTACAGTAGTACGGGCAATATCCCCTTTCAATTTTATTTGAGAGCTTGAGATGCCATCGCTTTTTTGCGCTGCTATAAGAAAGGATTTTAGCAATTGGGCTTCTATAGTATTTTTATCATCAGTATTGCTAAGACCCAGTGCCTCGCAGAACCAGCTTATCATATAATCTGGTTTATCTATCGAGGGTTTATCTATAGCTTTTATTATTATTTTTCTCATCTTTTCTACCACAGCTTTAATCCACGTGTATATATTATGATTCAAAACATTTAAATAATTTATTGTTTATTAAATAAAATATTGAATTGTCAAAAAAAAGTTGACAAAGTGATATGATGGACGAAAAAAAGAAAAAATATGGATTAGTTCCTGTGCAGGAATTTTCTGACATCTTTGCGGATCCTTTTTCTTTATTCCGCGCGAGTCAGATAGATAAATTCTTCAATGATGGATTTGCAGTGCCAAGAATAGATTTGCAGGATAATGGGGATTCTTTTAAGGTTAATGCTGAAATGCCTGGTTTAGAAAAAAAAGACATTAAACTAAAAGTAACAGAAGATGAAGTGATAATAAGGGCAGAGCGATATGATGAAAAAGAGGAATCCGGAAAAAATTTTTATAAAAAAGAGCGCTCGTCCTCTGGGTATTATAGGACGCTACGCCTGCCAGAACCCGTAGTTGCAGACAGTTCAAAAGCAAGTTATAAAAATGGGATTTTAAGCATAGACATAAAAAAAGCCAATGACAAGAAAAGTAGGGAGATTAAAATAGAGTAAATAGGTACTCTATTTTTATTTTTTGTTTTTTAATACTTATTTATGAATAACATTATAGTGGCAATACCGAATGATATTGAACTCGCACAATCGATAGGAAAAAAAGGTACTGAAAATGGAGTTGTGTTTTATAATAGAAAAATAAACAATACCAACATTGTTGTATTAACGCCTTCAGATATAAATGAAAAGTACTACGGATTTGCGCAATCTATCTTTTTATCAGATATTGTTGTTTTAAGCACTAGAACTATAGACGCATTATTTGGAGAGGCCATAATAGCTTCGGATTTACTTGGTAAACGCGTAGTATTGACTGATGATAATACTGCAGAGCATATAACAAAAAACTTATCTATAGAAACTGAAATTTGCAATCGTGAAAATATCCTTCAATTAATAGAAAATATCGCAATAAATACAAAAAAAGAAAATAACTTGGACCAGAGGGTTGTCATCGATAAGGCTTTTCCAGTTAAAGGCGTAGGAGACATTGCCTTAGGTATAGTAATTAATGGTGTTATAAAAGTTCATGATAATTTAACACATACAAACGGCAAAGTTATATCCATTAGACATATACAAAGTCATGATGTTGATGTTGAATCTGCTGATGCAAGCACACGCGTTGGGATTGCAATAAAGGGCATAGATAGCAAAGATATAGAGCGCGGAGACATTTTGGCTAAAACACAGATAAAAAGAACTGCAATAGTAACATTACAGATAAGCAAATCAAAATTGTTGAATATCGATGTGTCAAAAGAACGCTTTGACGTATCTGGAGTTTTTTCTTATTCTTCAGCAAAGATTTTAGATTTGAATAATGATACCATTAAAATATCCCTTGCAAAGGCGCTCCCACTCTCAATAAACGATAGATTACTGCTTGTAAGAACAAAGCAGCCGCGCATATTTGCTATAGGCACAGTAAAAAGTTTAGAATAAAACTTAAAAAATAAATTTTATAAGATCTATATAGGCACAGCAGTCAGATTTATTGCAGAATCCTGTAGTCCAGTCATATTGAATGTACCCTCATTATGGATATTAAGTGTTACATTATTGTATGTAATATCACTTGTTTGGAATAAGTCTGCGCCCAATCCTGCCATTATCAACGCTCCTGTCCTATTATTGTATATGTTAAATTCGGAGTATTGT